>CAXBPX010000027.1:0-13994 GCA_963977625.1 uncultured bacterium | reverse complement strand
CATAGATTTAATTGTCAATAGAGTTAAAGCTGTATCATCACTAACGCCTCCAATTGGCCATCCCACTTTTGCTTTTAATTCATTTGGTACTTCTAAATGACTTCCATTGAACTCATAAAATGCACCAAATGCATCTCCTGCTGAATAGGCCAAAAGAATCTGGCAAAACGGATCATCAAATGTCTTGAACTTTTTTGTCCATTCATAATATTTAGCCATTTAACTTAATCTTAGTGGATGTTAATCTGAGTGCATGAGCGCAGAATTGGATTTGGCTGAGTTTTTAAAAAATGGGAGTTTTTTCAAAGATCCCTATCCTTTTTTTGAGAAATTCCGAGAAATTGAACCGGTCTTCTACAGCGAAACTCTGGGTGGCTGGTTACTACTTAAATATAGTGACATAGACATGGTTCTGCGTGATCACGACACATATTCGAGCAAGGGTCGAGTCCTGTTTTTATTGAACAAATTGGATCCTGCTGTTAGAGAGAAACTTCATTTACTCCATTCACATTTTTCATTTGGTTTAGCCCATTCTGATAATCCAGAGCATCGTCGCTTGCGCGGATTATTAGCACAAGCTTTTACTCCTCGATTTATGGAGAGTTTTAAGCCACAGATAACCGACATTGTTGACTCGGTGATATCAAAATTACCACATAGATTTGATTTGATTAAAGACGCCTTTGTACCAATTCCAGCTTTAGTAGTGGGTAGATTATTGGGTTCATCAGCAGAAGATATTCCAGATTTGATCAGATGGGCTGGAGCTATTAACGGGCTTTATGAAAAGGGCGGAAATATTGCAGCAGAGAATGCACTTTATGCCGAGGCGATGCTTGAAGAAATTCGAACTTTCGTCATAGATTTGGTTAACCAGCGAAGAGATCTAAATATTGCAGGTAAATTAGACCCAAATCAAGATGTGCTAGCAGGTTTAGTTGCTGCTGAATCCGATGAAGATTCTTTAACCGAATCTGAATTAGTTTCAACAGTAGTTACACTTTTTGTTGCCGGACATGAAACAACGACTCATCTCTTAGGAAATGGTTTTGTCGCACTTCTAAAAGATTCAAAAGGTTTGGAATTTGCCAAATCTATGCCGGAAAATTCCATTGTTGATGAAATGGCAAGGTTTGATGGATCGGTCCCTAGATCTTGGCGAATTAATAAAAAAGAAGTTGAAATTGGCGGGAAAAAAATTCCATCCGGTTCCTTAATTCTTCCTATTTTGGCTTCGGCAAACCATGATCCTTTGATTTTTCCTAATCCTGAAGTTTTTGACATTACAAGGGACACAAAAAAACATTTAGCTTTCGGTAAGGGTGTACACGTCTGTCTAGGTGCTCCACTTGCCAGAATTGAAGGTCAGGAGATTATCAAGGCGCTATTTAAATTTAAGCCAAATCTTCATATTGAAAGTGAAATTGAAGATTTAGAATGGAGAAAAGACGTTGCCTTGAGAGGATTATTGAAGTTGCCGGTGAGGAGCTAGCCGATTCGATCTATCACTAAATCGCATAACGAAAATAGCGCTGTGCTGGTTTCGCTAATTGGAAGTGGACCTAACGCTGCCCGTGCTTCTTTGGCAATACTCTGTAATTGCGCACGTGATTCGGCCATTGCTTTATGATTTCTAAGTTCTTGAATTACCCATTGCACTTTCTCTTCAGACTTAATTGGTCCTGAAAGGGCAAGTTTTAAAGAAGCATCTTGCGGATCATTAGATTTTAAAGCATTTAAAGTAACTAAAGTCGGGATTCCCTCGCGCAAATCTGTACCTGGAGTCTTGCCAGAATCTAACGAATCGCTGGCAATATCAATAATGTCATCGGCTAACTGAAACGCAATACCAATTTTTTCTCCAAATTCAGTCAACGTTTCAATCTCTGTTTTGTTGCAACCGGCAAACATGGCACCAAAACGAAGTGAAGTTGCAATTAATGATCCAGTTTTATCTGCAACGACTTGCAAATAATGCGTTAGCGGATCTTCATTTCCAGGACCTTGTGTTTCCAGAATCTGTCCAATTACTAAACGTTCAAAAGTGTCTGCCTGTAATTTAACTGCTTCAGGACCCAGCTCTGCCAAGATTTGGGACATCTTCGCAAAAAGATAATCCCCTGTCAGAATGGCAACTGAATTACCCCATCGACTATTTGCGCTTTCAACCCCGCGACGTAATGGCGCCTCGTCCATAACATCGTCGTGATACAAAGTTGCTAAATGAGTTAATTCGCAAACTGCGGCCGCTTTAATAACTTTTTCATTGATGCCATTGCCAACCAAAGCGCCAAGTATCGTAATTAAAGGCCTAAATCTCTTGCCGCCTGCGGCAACTAGGTGGCGAGAAGTTTCGTTAGCAAAAAGATAGCGGCCTTCAATTCGTGAATTTAGGAGGCTTTCGGTCTCATTAAGTCCGGCTGCGATGGTCGCTTCTAATTCTGGCGACAAGCTTGGGATTCCGAAAGCGGCCATTTAATGACTATCGAATAAATACAGAATAAGTATTAATGAAATTGATTAATGGTTGTGGCACTACACCAAAGAGAATGGTGGCAATACCACTAATCAAAACCACGCTACGAGTCAGTGATGTTGGAATCACGACTGTGGTGCCATCTTCTACTGCATCCTTAAAGAACATCAAAACAATTACGCGAATGTAGAAGAAAGCTGCGGCGGCAGATGAAAGCACGCCAGCTATAACCAAAGCTTTGCCGCCTGCTTCATATGCTGCTGAGAAGATAGAGAACTTTCCGATAAATCCTGCCGTTAACGGAATGCCTGCAAATCCAAGTAGATATGCAGAGAAGAGTGTGGCAACTAATGGTGAGCGCTTTGCTAAACCTGCCCAGCGATTTAAATCAGTAACTTCTCCATTTGAATCGCGGATCAAAGTTACGATTGCAAAAGCACCTACTGTAGTTAAGCCATAAGTTGCAAGATAGAAAATTGAAGAACTCAAACCACTTTGGCTCAATGCATAAACGCCTGAAAGCAAGAAACCTGCGTGCGCGATAGATGAGTAAGCCAACATCCGCTTTACATCTCTTTGCGCAATTGCCACTAAAGATCCTAGAACCATAGTTGAGATGGCAATTACCATGATAATTGGCCGCCAAGTCCATTCCGCGTTTGCCAGAGATACATAAAAGATTCGTAACATTGCCGCAAATGCAGAGAGCTTGGTAGCTGCAGCCATAAATGCAGTAATTGGTGTTGGTGCACCTTGGTAGACATCTGGTGTCCAAGCATGAAATGGCACTGCACCTACTTTAAATAGCAAGCCTGCCGATAAAAATACGATTCCAATTAGCAAGAAGACATTGTTTCCAGTGCCGCCAACAACTCCTTGGCGAATTCCGTTTAAAGTGATGCTTCCAGATGCGCCATATAAGAATGCCGCACCAAATAAGAAGAATGCTGATGCGAAAGCGCCGAGCAAGAAGTACTTAAGCGCTGCCTCTTGAGACATCAATCTACGACGACGTGAAAGTCCGGTCATTAAATAAAGCGGTAATGAAAGCATTTCTAGCGCTACGAAAAGCGTAATTAGATCGGTTGATACTGGAAATAGCATCATGCCCGCAATTGAAAATAAGAAAAGTGGATAAACTTCAGTGACACGTAATCCTGCAGCTGATGCTTCAATTTCTTCTTTCGAACCTGGTAAAGCCGAAGCTACTGCGGTGAAATTTTTCTCATCGGCAAGCAACAATGTTGCTACCAGTGCAATTAAAAGAATAAATAACTGAGTTAGAAATGCAGCGCCATCAAATGCCACGGATCCACCAGCTGCTTCAGCAGATTCTTTGCCGCGTATTGAAATTACCGAAAGTAAGGAAAGTACCAAAGTTATTATCGTTACAGACAACTGTGCCGCTGCACGTTTAGTGCGAGGTGCAAAAGCTTCAAGTAAAACCCCAATGATGGCACCGGCAAGCACAATAATTATTGGAGCCAAAATTGAGTAAATCAGAACTGGTGATGTAAAGCCACTCATTTGTTCTCCCCTGATGTGTCAATGGAAGGTGCGGGATCACTAAATCCAAGTGCAGATATGGTTGCCTCTGCAGCTGGGTTAATTACATTTAATATTGGAGCTGGAAAGAATCCCAAGGCAATAATGATTGCCATCACCGGAGCAATTGCAATCTTCTCTCTCAAATTTAAATCTGAAAGGTTTTCATTGCCGGCAGTTGTTGGGCCATGCAACGCTTTCTGGACCGGAATTAGAATGTAAAGCGCTGCTAAAACGATTCCGAAAGTGGCAACGATGGCCGCGACTGGATATCGCGAAAAAGTGCCGACTAGCACTAAGAATTCGCTAATAAAACTAGATAGCCCTGGTAGCGCTAGCGAAGACATTCCCGCCAAGAAGAAAGCCCAAGCCATAATCGGTGTTACCCGCTGTAATCCACCAAAATCTGCAATTGTTGAAGAGCCACGTCTTGATGCCATCCAACCAGCGACTAAAAATAGCGCCGCGGTTGAGAATGCATGGTTGAACATGTACAAAGTAGCGCCACTATGTCCTTGAGAAGTCATCGCAAAAATACCCATGGTGATAAACCCAAAGTGAGATATTGAAGTAAAAGCAATTAATCTCTTAATGTCTCGCTGCCCAATTGCCAAAAACGCGCCGTAAATAATGGAAATAACTGATAACACCAAAATTACGGGGGTGAAAGTTTTGGTAGCTTCTGGAAATAAAGTTAAGCAGTAACGGATCATTCCGAAAGTACCCACCTTATCCAGAACACCTAGTAACAAAACTGAAGTACCAGGTGTTGCGGAATCTGCCGCATCTGGAAGCCAGGTATGAAATGGCCAAAGCGGAGCTTTAATTGCAAATGCAATAAAGAATCCTAAGAATAACCAATTCTGAGTGGATGCAGATATTTGCAAAGTAGAAAGTGCACCAATATCAAAGGTACGTCCAACTTGTGAACCAGCAATTACATATAAGCCGATAATCGATGCCAACATTAAAAGTCCACCAAACAAACTGTAAAGTAAGAATTTAACTGCAGCTTGTGCTCGCTCACCAGTACCGTAACCACCAATTAGGAAATAAACCGGCACCAACATCGCTTCAAAAAATACGTAGAACAGGAAGACATCGGTAGCTGCAAAGACACCAATCATCATGGTTTCTAGCACCAAAATTAAAATGTAGAAAGTTTTAACTGACCAACGTCCACCGTTAGCTTCATTCCAGCCGGCTAGCACTACAACTGGTGCCAAGATCACCGACATTAAAATCAATACCAGTGCAATGCCATCGATTCCTACTGCGTAATTAATGCCAAAAGCGGGAATCCAAGCACGTTTCTCCACAAACTGCAGACCGGCATCGCTTCGATTAAATGAAAGCGTCAACAAAATTCCAGCTGCAGCAACCAACAATGTAGTTGCTAATGCAAGTTTCTTCACTAATTCATCTTTGCCTTTGCCGGTGGTAGCAATTAGCGCCGCACCAATCAGAGGTAGTAATTCCATTATGGTTAAAAAGCTCATTGAGTTACCACCCAGATTGCAATTAGTAGCAGCGCGATGCCGACCAACATAAGTGCGGCATAACTGCGTACAAAGCCAGTTTGTAATTTACGAAGTAGCTGACCAGAACCAACTGCCGCACCACCAACGCTACTTACCGCTTCATCAATAATTTTTTCATCGACAGTTAGTAATGACTTGGTTAAAGCTTGTCCTGGACGCATAAATACGGTTTCATTAAATGCATCCTGCAACAAATCTTTACGTGCAATGCGTGTAAAGATTGAAACATTTTCAGGTGCATTTGGATTGCTCTCTGCCCGATATTTCATGATTGCAATCGCTACACCAATTGCCACCAAAGTCAGCGCAATTAAGCTAACGGTAGTTGCAGGAAGTAATTCATGATGTTCGCCATGTTCATGTTTAGCAACTACAGGTGCTAACCAGTTCTGTAGCGCATCACCTTGCGTAAATAGATATCCAGATGTCACAGAACCTATCGCCAAAATAGCCATAGGTAGCCACATCAAAATTGGTGATTCGTGAGGATGTGCATTGTGATCCCAACGTGCTTTACTAAAGAATGTAAGAATTACTACGCGAGACATATAGAAAGCTGTAATTGCTGCACCAATTAATGCCGCGCCACCAAGTAAATAACCTTTCAAGCCACCTGCATTTAAGGCAGTTTCGATTAATTTATCTTTTGAATAGAAACCGGCAAATGGTGGAACTCCGATAATTGCTAAATATCCAAAGCCAAATGTGATTGCAGTAATCGGCATAAATTTGCGCAGCGCGCCATATTTACGCATATTTACTTCATCATTCATGCCATGCATTACCGAACCGGCACCCAAGAACATTCCGGCTTTAAAGAATCCGTGAGTAAGTAGGTGCATAATGGCAAATGCATAACCTGCTGGACCAAGGCCCGCGCCTAAAATCATGTAGCCGATTTGCGACATTGTAGAAGCTGCCAGCGCTTTCTTAATATCGTCTTTAGCCGTACCAACTAGCGCACCAAATAACAACGTAATGGCGCCAACTACTGCTACCGCAGTCTGCGCATTAGGTGCTAGATCAAAGATGAAATTAGAACGGGTAATCAAATAAACGCCTGCGGTAACCATGGTTGCTGCGTGAATAAGTGCAGACACAGGTGTTGGACCAGCCATCGCATCACCTAGCCATGCTTGCAATGGAAATTGCGCTGACTTTCCGGTGGCTGCGATTAACAACATAATTCCGATGGCAGTAAGCGCTGCTGTGGAAGCGTGATGCGCATGCTTCTCAATTTCATCGAATGAAATTGCACCAAAAGTTACGAAAGCAATCATGATTGCAAAAGAAAGTCCCATGTCACCGATTCGGTTCATGACAAAAGCTTTCTTAGCCGCTGTTGCATATGCCGGTTTCTGATTCCAGAAACCAATTAATAGGTAAGAAGCAAGTCCTACGCCTTCCCAACCCACATATAGATTTAAATAAGAATCACCCAGTACTAATAACAACATTGCTGCTATAAAAAGATTTAGGTAAGCAAAGAATCGGCGACGATCGTGATCATGAGACATATATGAAATCGAATAAATATGAATCAAAGTTCCGACACCAGTAATTAGAAGCACAAAACAGATAGACAGTTGATCTAACAAAAGTCCGGCATCTACATGGAACCCACCAACATGGATCCAGGTAAATAGTTTCTGATGCATGGCACGGGATTCAGTTGGCAGTGCCAACATATCGTTAAATAACTTCAATCCCAGCGCAAAAGATGAACCCGAGAGCGCAGTGGCAAGTAGGTGTCCCCACTTGTCTGTACGACGACCTCCTAGCAGCAGTGTGGCTGCACCAAGCAGTGGCAATCCAATTAAATATCCAATCATTATCGACTCAACAAACTTGCATCATCAACAGATGCAGATCGACGGGAACGATATATCGTGACGATAATCGCAAGACCAATTACAACTTCACAGGCTGCAATTACCATAGTAAAGAAAGCCACAATCTGACCTTCAAGATTGCCATTTATGCGCGCAAAAGTTACAAACGCCAAATTAGCGGCATTGAGCATTAGTTCGATGCACATGAAAACCACAATTGCATTACGGCGAATTACTACTCCGACCGCGCCAATAGTGAAAAGAATTGAAGCGACATAAAGATAATTAATTGGATTCATTTAGCGCTCCTCTCCATCTCCATTGGCGATTTCATTTAATGAATATTCGCGTGGATCACGGATGGTGCCGCGCGCTTTTAATGTGTCATTTATAGATTCCACTGCCGGTGAGCCATCTGGTAATAAAGCTGGGACATCCACGCCGTTGTATCTTGCAAAGACACCTGGTGCAGGTTTGCCTGCAGCATCACTTAAATTCTGGCTACGGAATCTGCGCACTGCTAATTCACGTTGAGTTTGACGAGGAGTTACTCGTTGGCTGTGCGCCAAAACCATTGCGCCAAGTGCTGCGGTAATTAAAAGCGCGGACACAACTTCGAAAGCCCATACATAATCAGAGAAAAGTTTGTAAGCAATGCCTTGCACATTTCCAGTTGCATTCGCACTTTCAAGCCCATATGCCTGATGACCTATTGTGGCATTTCCAATTAATGCAACCAGTAAAAGTCCGATACCCAATGAGGCAGAAATCGCAGTCAGTCGCACACCTTTAATGGTTTCGACCAAAGATTCCTTCGTATCTACGCCAACTAACATCAAAATAAATAGGAAGAGCATCATTACCGCGCCGGTATAAACCACAATCTGCACAATTCCTAAAAATGGCGCATCTTGCGCGATGTAAAAGAAGGCCAAACTCAACATGACATAAGCCATCAAAATCGCAGAATGCACTGCCTTTTTAACAATCAACATGCCAATAGCTGCTGCGATTGCAAGTGGCGCCATTATGTAAAACTGTATTGCCTCCGGAGTTCCGGTATTGCCAATATTTTCTAAAACAAAGTTCACTTACTTGGCCTCCTGGTTTTCACCTTGTGAGGCTTGAGAAGTATGTGCTTGAGTGACTTTGCCTTTGTAATAATCAGATTCATCCGTACCTGGATACATTGGATGCGGAGGTTGCAACATTCCGCTGCGAAGTGGCGCTAACAAATCATCTTTTTCAAAAATCAATTTATCGCGAGTGCGATCTGCTAATTCGTATTCGTTAGTCATAGTCAGCGCGCGAGTAGGGCAAGCTTCGATACAAAGACCGCAGAAAATACAACGCAGATAATTAATCTGGTAAACCTTGCCGTATCGCTCACCCGGTGAGAAGCGCTCTGCTTCTGTGTTGTTTGCGCCTTCTACATAAATCGCATCTGCAGGGCATGCCCAAGCACAGAGTTCGCAACCGATACATTTTTCCAAACCATCTGGATGTCTATTTAATTGATGACGTCCATGAAAACGCTCTTCCGTTGGCGCTTTAACTTCAGGATATTCAACTGTAATTCTTGGTCGTCCAATGTTTCGGATGGTGACCCAAAATCCCTTTGCCTGTTCGAAGAAAGATCCTTCGCGGGCTGGCGCAACTGGTGCGGTGGAAACTTTATCTAAGTCGAATTTCTTTGGTTCTAACTCTGACACTTACTGAACCTCCGACTTAGTTGGCAACTTTGGAACTGGAAATGTTGGAGCTTCAACTTCAAATTCTGGCACTTCTTTCGACTTTAATTTCGCTTTTTCCCATGCTGAACTCAATGCCATCACTGCCAGCACTACGCCACCAGCAAAACCGGCAATTACAAAACGTGAAGTGCCATTTGCAGAAAGTGCCCGAAGCGTCGCAACCACAATGATCCAAAGTAAAGATGATGGAATTAAAATTTTCCAACCAAATTTCATAAATTGGTCATAACGAATTCGCGGCAAAGTGGCACGGACCCAAACAAAGATATTGAAGAAGAAACAAACTTTGGCGAAGAACCAAACCATGCCAAACCAGCCGCCAAGCCATTGTTCGGTAAATCCAAGACCTGGAAGTGCGCGGTAGCCACCAAAGAACAAAGTTGTGGCTAGCGCTGAAACTGTTGCAATGTTTATGTATTCACCTAGGAAGAAAAGTGCGAACTTTAGTGATGAATATTCAGTATGGAATCCACCGACAAGTTCGCCTTCGGCTTCTGCTAAATCAAATGGCGCACGGTTGGTTTCGCCAATCATAGAAATTAAATAGATTACAAATGATGGGAATAGTACGACTACATTCCACCACTTATCTTGTGCCGCCACGATATCTCCGGTGGACATGGATCCTGAGTAAATGAAAACTGCAACTAAAGAAAGCCCCATCGCAACTTCATAAGAGATTACTTGGGCACTGGAACGAAGTCCGCCAAGTAAAGGATAGGTTGAACCAGAAGACCATCCAGCTAAAACAATTCCGTAAACACCAACTGATGCCACTGCCAATACATAAAGCACACCAATTGGTAAATCAGTCATCTGCATCGCAGTTGTTTTACCAAACATCTTGACTTCACCAGTCATTGGCATAATTGCAAATGACATAAAACATGTTGATGCACTAATTATCGGCGCCAATATGAATACGACTTTATCGGCAGCTTTCGGCACGATATCTTCTTTAAGCGCCAACTTGATGCCATCAGCCAATGATTGCAATAAACCTTGTGGGCCAGTGCGGTTAGGTCCTGGGCGTTCTTGCATAAAACCAATGAAACGGCGCTCCCACCAAATCGCAAGCAAAGTAAAGACCACTAAAACTGCAAAGGTAAGCACTGCTTTTACCGCAATTAACCAACCTGGATCGGTTGCAATTAATTGTGCATTGGTTACTGAATTCATGCTTTCACCACCGTAACCACAGAATTGGATGCTACGCCAAGGGTGCGAAGTAGTTCAGAACCCACAGAGTTTCGCGGTGCCCATACCGCATCATCATGAATCGCTTCAATCAGAACTGGCAAAACCACCGCACCATTACTATTTGAAATCTTTACTAAATCACCATTATTTACACCGATTGCACTTGCACGCTTTGGTGAAATTACTGCAACTGTTTTGCGAGCGGTACCGGCAAGATTTGCTTCTCCATCTTGCAATGAACCACTATCTAATAGTCGGCGCCAAGAGGTAAGAATTGCTTGGTCACCCGAAATTGTTTGCGCCGCGTTTGTATTGCCTGCATTCACGCCGCCAAATTCTGCTTTTGCGCCATCCCAAGTGCCAATTGAATTTAACTCTGCTGCAGCTTGTGCCACCGTTGAAATTCCAATCTTGCGACCCATTGTTTCTGCCAACATCGAAAGAATTCGAAGATCACTTCTTTGCAATGAATCTGGAATCGCCATTTCAAAACTACGTCCACGGCCTTCCCAATTTAAGAAAGTACCGCTTTTTTCTGCCACTGCCGCAATTGGTAGCACTACATTTGCACGATCAGTTACTGCAGATGGACGCATTTCAAGCGAAACTACAAATGCGCTATTTAATGCCTCTAGTGCAACTGCAGAATTTGCGCCATCCAATGGATCAACTCCACCAACTAGTAACGCTTTTATCTCTCCACTTTGTGCTGCGGCATAAATTTCATCAGTTGCTAATCCGCGCGCTTCTGGAAGACCATGCACACCCCAAGCTGCAGCCACATCAACACGTGCCGCGGTATCCGAAACCGGACGTCCACCAGGAAGTAGATTGCCAATTGCACCAGCTTCAAGTGCGCCGCGTTCGCCAGCGCGACGTGGAATCCACGCCAATTTCGCATTAGTTCTTGCAGCTAAACCTGCGACTGCACTTAACAAACCGGTACTTTCGGCAGCGCGTTCGCCGACCAAAATTACTGATTTTTCAGTAAGTGTTAAACCAGCTAAACCAGAAACTTCATTTCCTGGCGCAACACAAATGAAGTTTGATTTTAACTTCTCATTGCCAATCGATAGTTTGGTTGCGATTGCATGAACTTTCAAACCTTTTTTGCGAACTGCTTTATTAATTCTCAAAAATACAATCGGTGATTCTTCTTCGGGTTCGAATGCAATTAGCACAATTTGATCTGCAGCATCAATGTCACGATAACTTGTTTGGTTTCCGATAACTGAATTAGCTAAGAATGCGCGTTCTTCATCGCTAGAGATGCGAGAACGGAAATCAATATCGTTAGTTCCGAGTGCTACTCGAGCAAACTTGGCATATCCATATGCATCTTCCACTGTGGCACGACCACCCACTAAAACTGCGGCGCGACCAGAATTTAATCCGGCTGCTGCAGCTGCTAGCGCTTCTGGCCATGATGCCGGAACTAATTCGCCAGCTTCATTTCGAATCAATGGTGAAGTAATGCGGTCTTGCGCAGTTACATACTTAAATGCCCAACGGCCTTTATCGCAATTCCACTCTTCGTTTACTGATGGATCTTCACCAGCTAAACGACGAAGAGTTTTGCCACGACGAACGTCAGTGCGCATATCGCAACCTGATGCGCAATGTTCGCAAGCTGATGGTGTTGAAACTAAATCAAATGGACGTGCACGGAATCGATAAGTGGCACCAGTTAGCGCACCTACTGGACAGATCTGAACTGTATTTCCCGAAAAGTACGATTCAAATGGTTGCTCTTCGTAGATACCAACTTGCTGCAACGCACCACGTTGATTTAATGTAATAAAGCGATCGCCTGCAATTTGATCTGCAAAACGTGTACAGCGCGCACAAAGTACGCAACGTTCGCGATCTAAAAGAACTTGAGATGAAATATTGATTGGTTTTTCAAAGGTGCGCTTGTAGCCAGTAAATCTTGATTCCGCATTTCCATTAGACATCGCCTGGTTTTGAAGTGGGCATTCGCCACCTTTATCGCAAACTGGGCAATCAAGCGGATGATTAACCAGCAAAAATTCCATGATGCCCTTTTGTGCTTTGTCAGCAACATCAGAAGTCAATTGAGTATTTACGATCATGCCTGGCTCTACTGGAATGGTGCAAGAAGCTTGTGGCTTAGGGAATTTACGACCATTAATTTCGATATCAACTAAACATTGGCGACAAGCACCTACTGGATCTAGCAACGGATGATCGCAGAAACGTGGAATTTGAATTCCTAATTTCTCAGCTGCGCGAATTACTAAAGTTCCTTTTGGAACTGAAACTTCGAAGCCGTCGATAACAACGGCAATCATTTCGACTGCTTCCACTGCCTGTTGGTCAGCTTGATGACTGCTAACAGTGGTCATGCGAGTTCTCCCACTTTAGTTGCAAATAGGGTCGAGGCTATTGGATCAAATGGGCAACCCTTGTTTGTAATGTGCGCAACGTATTCATCACGGAAATACTTAATTGAAGAAGCAACCGGGCTAACTGCGCCATCTGCAAGAGCACAGAATGAACGACCCATAATGTTGTCGCAAAGATCTAACAATTTATCTAGCTCCGCTTCATTAGCTTTACCAGTTTCGATATCTTTCATGGATTGCACCAACCACCAAGTGCCTTCACGGCACGGTGTGCACTTTCCGCAAGATTCATGTTTGTAGAACTCAACCCAACGAAGTACCGCACGTACCACGCAAGTTGTTTCATCAAAAATTTGAAGTGCTTTGGTGCCAAGCATTGAACCTGCGGCGCCGACGCCTTCGTAATCAAGTGGCACATCAAGATGTTCATCAGTAAACATTGGTGTCGAAGAACCGCCAGGTGTCCAAAACTTTAATTTATGACCGGCGCGAATTCCGCCCGACATATCCAGTAGTTGACGCAAAGTAATACCAAGTGGTGCTTCGAATTGTCCCGGATTAGCTACGTGACCTGAAAGAGAGTAAAGCGTCATACCTTTAGATTTTTCAGTTCCGAATTTTTGATACCACTCGGCACCATTTGCCACGATGGCCGGAACTGATGCAATTGATTCCACATTGTTAACCACCGTTGGTCGCGCATAAAGGCCGGCAATAGCTGGAAATGGCGGGCGCAATCTTGGTTGACCACGGAAACCTTCTAATGAATCAAGTAACGCAGTCTCTTCACCACAGATGTAAGCGCCTGCACCGATATGAAGCGTAAGTTCTAAATCATTTCCGGTTCCGAAAATATTTTTACCAAGGAATCCTGCTTTGTACGCATCTGCAATCGCGGCATTAACGCGACGTGCCACGTGTGCCACTTCGCCACGTAAATAAACGAATGCGTGCTTTGCACGAATTGCATACGAAGCAATGATCATGCCTTCGATAAGTACATGTGGGTTGGCCATAAGTAATGGCATGTCTTTGCAAGTACCTGGTTCGGATTCGTCAGCATTAACTACTAGATAATGTTCTTTGCCATCGTTTTGTGGAATGAATCCCCACTTCATGCCAGTTGGGAAACCAGCACCACCACGACCGCGTAATCCAGAATCTTTTACTAATTGGATAACTGCATCTGCATCCATAGCTAAAGCTTTCTTTGCAGCTTCATATCCACCGTGACGCTTATATCCTTCGATGGTAAAAGAATCTTGCTCATCCCAATT
>CAXBPX010000026.1:0-14304 GCA_963977625.1 uncultured bacterium | reverse complement strand
TTGGCATTTATTTCTCCTGACTTACTCAGCATCGACGAGGTCTTCGTCGATTCCATAATTAGCATGCTTAGTTGGATCAAAACCAACTGGGCTATCCTTAAGTTGAAGTCCCATTGAGACCAACTTGGCTTTAACCTCATCAATTGACTTTGAACCAAAGTTACGAATATCCATTAGATCTGCTTCTGAACGAGAAACTAATTCACCAACTGTATGAATACCTTCACGCTTTAAGCAGTTGTATGAGCGGACAGTTAGATCAAGATCTTCGATCGGAAGAGCGTAATCTGCTGCGAGCGCCGCATCTTGAGCGGAAGGTCCCATTTCGATTCCTTCTGCATTTACATTTAATTCACGTGCAAGACCAAATAGCTCTACAAGTGTCTTACCGGCAGATGCCATTGCATCAGCTGGCCGCATTGAAGGCTTTGTCTCAACATCAACTACTAAACGGTCGAAGTCGGTACGTTGCTCAACACGAGTTGCCTCAACCTTGTAGGTAACGCGGAGAACTGGTGAATAAATTGAATCAACTGGGATACGACCAATTTCACCGCCGGATTGCTTATTTGCTACAGCAGTTACGTATCCACGACCACGTTCCACAGTTAACTCAACTTCAAAGTTTGCCTTTGAGTTAAGAGTTGCGATGTGAAGATCTGGGTTATGAACTTGAACGCCGGCAGGAGCCGCGATATCAGCACCTGTTACAGCACCTTCGCCACTCTTGCGAATATAAAGAAGTGATGGCTCATCATTATCTGATGAGAGAACAAGGTTCTTGATATTAAGAACAACCTCAGTGAGATCCTCCTTAACACCTTCGATAGTCGTAAACTCATGAAGCGCACCATTTACTCGAATGCTGGTAACAGCTGCACCAGGAATCGAGGAGAGAAGTGTGCGACGTAATGAGTTACCAAGGGTGTAGCCAAATCCCGGTTCCAACGGTTCAATGATGAAACGTGAACGGTTCTCGCTTACTACTTCCTCAGTGAGGACTGGGCGTTGTGCAATTAGCACTATTTCCTCCGTACTTCTGGGAGATCCACTATTTGATCTCCGGTTCTTTTTTTCTTCTTTTTAATTTCTTCTAGGTTACTTTGAGTAAAGTTCAACGATTAGTTGTTCTTGTACTTGAGTATCAATTACTGGGCGGCTTGGTTGACCATGGATAATGATTCGCAACTTGTCACCGACTACCTCCATCCAAGCTGGAACTGGCTTCTCGCCAAGTTCTGCGCTTGCGACGATAAAAGGTGTCTTGTCATGAGAATTTGGAACCAAATCAATGATGTCCATTGGGGTTACGCGATATGAAGGGATATTTACCTTCTTACCGTTAACCAAGAAGTGGCCATGGCGAACCAATTGGCGAGCCATGTCGCGGCTCTTTGCAAAGCCAGCGCGGAAAATTACATTGTCTAGACGAGTCTCAAGCAAGATTAATAGGTTCTCACCTGTCTTACCTGATAGTCGGTTAGCCTCTTCGTAATAACCACGGAATTGACGCTCTAAAACTCCGTAAATACGTGCGCACTTCTGCTTCTCACGCATCTGTAATAGGTACTCAGATTCCTTTGCACGACCACGACCATGTTGTCCTGGTGGATAAGGACGTGCTTCGATCGGACACTTTGGTCCATCGCACTTTGAGCCCTTAAGGAAAAGTTTTACTTTTTCGCGACGGCAACGCTTGCAGTCTGCTCCGGTATATCTAGCCATTTCTCTCCCCCTTAAACTCTTCTTGGCTTCGGTGGTCGGCAACCATTGTGTGGAGCTGGAGTCACATCAGCGATTGATCCAACTTCCAAACCTGCTGCTTGTAGTGAACGAATTGCAGTTTCGCGACCAGAGCCTGGGCCCTTTACGAAAACATCTACCTTCTTCAAACCATGCTCTTGTGCACGACGAGCTGCAGCTTCTGCCGCCATCTGTGCTGCGTACGGTGTTGATTTACGTGAACCCTTAAATCCAACCTGACCTGATGATGCCCATGAAATAACTGCACCAGTTGGATCAGTAATTGAAACGATTGTGTTGTTGAAGGTGCTCTTGATGTGAGCTTGTCCTGCAGCAACGTTCTTCTTCTCTTTCTTACGAAGCTTAACTTTGCCCTTAGCGCCACCCTTTGCAGGTGTTGCTGCGGCTTTCTTAGGAGCGGCCATTACTTAGTCACCTTCTTCTTTCCTGCAATTGCTACACGTGGACCCTTACGAGTACGCGCATTTGTATGTGTGCGCTGGCCACGGACAGGAAGTCCCTTGCGGTGACGAATACCTTGGTAGCTTTGAATTTCAACTTTACGACGGATATCGCCAGCAATTTCACGGCGAAGATCACCTTCGATTTTGTAATTAGCTTCGATGTATTCACGAAGCTTTGCTAATTCTGGCTCTTGTAAATCCTTAACGCGGATATCACCTGAGATACCAGTAGCCTTTAGTGTTTCCTTCGAACGGGTCAGCCCCATTCCGAAGATATAAGTTAGTGCGACTTCTAAACGCTTTTCGCGCGGAAGATCCACACCGACAAGACGTGCCATCTATATATTCCTTAACTAATCCGATAGGTCCTCCGCGATGCTGTTCTCCGGCCTATCGGACCGGAGGTTTTCTTTAAAGGAAATCCTTTAAAGAAATCGCATCACGCGTGTTTGTTAATCGCTTAGGTTTAAGAATTAACCCTGCTACTAACCTTGGCGCTGCTTATGGCGAAGGTTTTCGCAAATGACCATAACGCGACCTTTGCGGCGAATGACCTTGCACTTATCGCAGATCTTCTTAACGCTTGGTTGCACCTTCATTTGTTCCCCTTCTTTATTTCTAGCTTTATATTTATCGTTACAAATATTTATATTTATTTATTTGTAACGATAAATAATTCGACCTTTAGTTAGGTCGTACGGACTCATTTCTACAATCACGCGATCGGCAGGAAGGATGCGAATGTAATTTTTTCGCATCTTGCCACTGATGTGTGCAAGAACTTTGTGTCCGTTTGATAACTCAACTCGGAACATTGCATTAGGTAAAGCTTCAGCAACAACGCCTTCCATTTCGATGGCGCTACCTTCTTTAGCCAAGACCCCTGCCTTTTAATTGTTCCCAATTGACGCGTCCCGATTTGAGGCGCGAAGGGTAATTCTATTTACGCTCGGGAAAACGTCCAAATCGAGGTTATTCCGCTGCAGATGCCACCAAACTCGCGCCTAAAAGTGCGGCCATAGACCAGAAAACTGCCCCTACTCCGGCTCCATTAGCCAACAATCCTGCAGCCATCGGAAGTATGAATTGCCCCAACCTATTTCCAGTTAATCTGGCAGATACTGCCAAAGCACGTTCATCTGCTTTGGTGCGATGTGAAATTAACGCCATAGTTAAGGGCTGACCAAAACCAGATGCAAATCCGGCGATAAAAACTAACGCACCTAAAACTATTGAGTTGCTGGTGTACACCATCCCAATACAGGCAAACATTGAAACTGAAGTACTACTAATTAAGAGCGCTTTATCACTTACATGTTGCGTTACTTTTCCAAGAATTAATCTAGAACCCATCGAACCAACCGCACGTAACGAAATAATCAAACCAATTACCGCAGGATCAATTGCCCGTTCTTTACCTAGTAAAGGTAAGAAAATTACAATCAAATCTAACGTTGAAGAAACTGCCATGGAAATAAAGACTGCAAATGAAATCTCTTTTCGAGAGAGCATCGATTTTGCAGCGGCCCAAGTATTGCTCTGCGCTTCGGCAGCCTTCACGGTTGGAGCTGATCTGCGCCAGTTCCAAGTTGGCAATAGCGCAACGGTTGATAACGCAATTGCAAAAAAGAACGCATAGTTGCTGTGCTTGGGCATGCCATTAGAAAGTGAGCCGGCTAGTAAACCTGCGACGACTGGACCAAAGGTATGTCCAAGTGATGCGCTAAATGTGTAGTAGCCAAATAATCGGTTGTAATCTGATTTTGCTGATCGCAGTGCCACCATAGTTTGGCCACCGACCATTAAAGCTAAATGTGAAAGTCCGGCAAATGCAGTGGCGGCGGCAAGTACAAATATATTGTTTGCAAAAATTAATGAAGTGCAGGAGAGAATTAAAGAGATATTCCCAAATACAATAAATTTACCTTCACCATATTTTCCAACCCAGCTGCCAAATTTCAAAGCAAGCAAAACTGGGAAGAGCGCATAGATGGCACCAATTAATCCAATTGCAGTTGCACCTGCATTAATTTCAATTGCGCGATAAGTGATAAATGGACGCACTACATACATGGTGGCTTGCGTGAAGGTGGAGCTAATTAATAAACGTCTGGCCCAAATTTCCACTGACATTTATTTGAGAATCTTCTTACTCGTTAGGATACTTAATACTGCGCTTCTTGACGGTACGCCAAATAAAAGGCGCAAAAATCACTATTGCAAGCACTGCATAAAGTACTTTTGAAAGCGGAGTCGCAAAGAGCGCTGCAGGATCTCCGCCACTAATTTGTAGTGCTCGACGCATTTGTAGCTCAGCCATCGGACCCAGAATCAAACCAATAATTAATGGGGTGATTGGTACTCCAAAACGACGGAAGAAATAACCAATTACCGCGACACCTAGCGCAATCCATAAATCAAAAATCGCATTATTGGCTACATATGCACCCATAAGCGCAAAAGTTGTAATCCCTGCAAATAAATATGGTTTTGGAATTTTTAGTAATTTAATCCAAATTTTCACAAAAGGTAAATTAAGAATTAGCAGCAATGTATTTCCAATAAATAGCGCCGCAATTAAAGTCCAAACCACTTCTGGATTTGTTTGGAAAAGCAGTGGACCAGTCTGGATGTTGTATGTCTGGAAAGCTACCAAAATCACCGCAGCGGTTGCCGAAGTTGGTAGACCAAGTGCCAATAATGGAACTAGCGCACCAGCAGCGTTTGCATTATTGGCTGCTTCAGGTCCAGCTACACCTTCGATTGCACCTTTTCCAAATTCATCTTTATTTTTAGATAAATTTTTCTCAACGGAATAACTTAAGAAAGTTGGAACTTCAGAACCACCTGCCGGCATAATTCCTAATGGAAAACCAATTCCAGTTCCGCGAAGCCATGGTTTCCAAGATCGTTTTAAATCTTCGCGCGTCATTAACGCTTTGCCTTGCATCTGAATTAGCGACCAACCGCTCTCTTTAGCGCGACCTGCAATGTAAAGCGCTTCACCAAGTGCAAAAATAGAAACAATTACTGTAACGGTTTCGATGCCATCAATTGCATGTAAATTACCAAAAGTTAATCTAACTGCTCCGGACTGCAGATCCGAACCCACTAACCCAAGTGCTAAACCAACGGAAAGTGAAACCATACCGCGCACCATTGAAGAACCAAGCAATGATCCAACCGTCATAAAGGCAACTAACATCAAAGCAAAATAATCAGCTGCAGTCACTGAAATTGCGACATTTGCAAGTGATGGCGCGGCAAATGCCAATACTGCAGTCGCAATGGTGCCCGCAACGAATGAACCAATCGCTGCAGTTGCTAATGCGGCACCTGCACGACCGCGTTTAGCCATTTGATGACCTTCTAGCGCAGTAATGACAGAACCAGATTCACCTGGAGTATTTAACAAAATCGAAGTTGTAGATCCACCATACATGGCACCGTAGTAAATTGCGGCAAACATAATCAGCGCAGAAGCGGGATTAATTGAGTAAGTAATAGGAAGTAAGAGCGCAATTGCAAGTGCTGGTCCGATTCCTGGTAACACTCCAACTAAAGTTCCTAAAAATGTGCCAAGTAATCCAAACATCAAATTTGTTAGCGTTAAAGCACTGGCAAAACCATGCAGAAGTGACTCTACGTTGTTCATAGAATCCCTTTCAAAATCCCGCCCGGAAGTTCTACATTTAATAACTTGGTAAAAGTTAAATAAACTATTAAGGCAAAAATGATTGCAATAATTAAATTCTTAATTAATTTGCGAGCCCCATAAGCAAAACCAACTCCGAAAAAAACTACAGTTGATGCGATTACAAAGCCAGCACGCTCAATTAAAAATGGATAAGTCAAAATAGAAGCGCTAACTATTCCCAAAGTTTTAAAGTCGGTATTAGCTTTGATTTCACCGAATTCGGTGCCTTCAGGTTGTCCGTAATTTCCCCTTAAAACTTCTAAAACTAAAAAGGCTGCAACCACAATAATGAATATTCCGATAATGGTCGGGAAAACTTGTGGTCCAACACTTCCAGAACCTGGCGGCACCACCATTTTCTTGGTATCAATTAAAACAATGGTGCCAAGCAGCAGAAGAGAGCCCGCAAAAGCGAGCTCTCCTACTGCCTCTTTAGAGATTTTTTTCAATTTGCTTGATTAAGCAAGACCAAGGCTTACTAATAACTTAGTAATTGAAGTGGTCTGATCATCGATAAATGATTTGAAATCATTTCCGCGGAATTCAAGATCAGTCCAATCTTTTGCCTTAAGCGTTGCTTTCCATGCATTACCTGCACGAACTACATCTGCGACCTTTGCAAAGTTAAGACGCTCGGCTGCTGAAAGGCTGCCAGGTGCATCAAATCCGCGCCAGTTACCAAATGTCATATCAATACCTTGCTGAATCAAAGTCTTACCTTTAATTGAAGCAAGTGGTTTTGCAGATGAAAGTGCAAGCACGCGCAACTTTCCGGCCTTTACATATGATGCAAATTCAGAAGTTCCGGAAACGCCAGCAACAGTCTGCTTTGATAGCACTGAAGTTGTAACTTCTCCGCCACCTGCATAAGGAACATAATTCATATCAGTTGCTTTTACGCCACTTTTTTCAACTAGTAATCCCATAAATACATGGTCAACAGTTCCTTTAGAACCGCCTGCAATTGGCATCGCCTTTGGATTTGCTTTGATGTCATCTAATAGTTGATTGATAGTGCGGTACTTAGATGATGCAGGAACCACAATCGCTTCCCATTCGCGCATCAATCCAGAAATTTGAGCATTATCTGCAAGTTTCAACTTTGACTTAGTTGAGGCAACGCCTGCAACCATTGCGAAACCGTTGATAAATGCAACGTCAGAACGGCTCTTCTGATCCTGGAAATATCCAAGACCTACAGTTCCTGATCCACCAGACTTATATGAAACGGTGTAATCAGTAAGCATGCCTTCTGCTTTCATAGCATCAGCAAATGCAATTGCAGTGGTGCCGTAACCGCCACCAACACCTGAAGAAGCTACCCATTCAAGTTTGGTAAGTGGCTTCACATCTTTGTACCACCACTTTGGTTGTCCCTTAAGTGTTCCGGTTTGAACAATCAAGCAAGTTAGATCTGTACCGTCAACACCTTTACCTGCAGCAATTGCGCCGCTCTTAGCTGCAGCTTCTGTGCAATCAGCACCGACCACCGCTTTACTAGCTGGCTTTGCTCCTGCGTATGAAGTTGCAGTGCTTGCTATTGCTAACGCAATAACTGAAATCACGCCAATAAACTTCTTTGTTCTCATTTGCTCTCTCTCTTTTTTCCAGGGTCAGCTACTGACAATTGGAGCCTGGAATGGAGAGAACCTATAGCGTGTGTGCTTGGTTTTAAATGAAATTGAGTAACGTTTATTTAACTTTTACAGAAGATTTGAGATTTCTACGCCTAAACGGCCCAATTCAGACTTGCCGCCATCAAGCGCGGTGAGCACAAATGGCTTTCCATCAGGGGCGATGCAATAGGAATTTTCAAAATGCGATCCACGAGATTTATCTTGGCTAACTACGGTCCATTCATCGCCAAGCACCTTGGTTTTATGAGTCCCGCGGGTAATCATTGGTTCAATTGCTAGACAAATACCTTCGACAATTTCCGGACCATTGCCAGGCTTTCCAAAATTTAAAACATGCGGCTCCATGTGCATTGCGCTTCCGATTCCGTGTCCGCCATATTCGCGCAAAATTCCGTAGTTACCTTGCGAATTTACATACTCTTCAATTGCATGACCTATGTCAGATAATTTACTTCCCTTTTTACCTGCCGCAATTCCACGCCACATCGATTCTTCGCAAATATCTAACATCTTCTGATCTTCTGGATCTGCAGCGCCAACTACAACTGAGAAAGCTGCATCTCCATGCCAACCATCAATAATTGCGCCGCAATCAATGGAAACTACATCTCCTTCAAGGATCACGCGATCACCAGGAATGCCATGAACAATTTCATCATTAACTGAAACACAAATTGTGGCCGGATATCCGTGGTAACCCAGAAAATTTGAAGTTCCGCCACCTCGTTTGATATTTGCAGCTGCAACAGCATCAAGTGCGGATGTGGTCATGCCAGGCTTTATGGTTTCGCGAAGTAGCTGCAATGTTTCACCAACTAAGAGACCAGCTTTACGCATGCTCTTTAATTGATCAAGAGATTTAAGCTCGATCGCCATGTTTGTTATTTTACGCGAGATAACGCCGCAATTGCTGAATCAGTAATTTCATTTACTGGGCCCATTGCTGAAATCGTAATTAATAAACCTTCATTGCGGTAGAAAGAGATGATTGGTTCGGTCTGTTCCGCATAAACTTCTAAACGACGCTTAATAACTTCAGCTTTATCGTCATCTCGTTGCACAAGTGCGGTGCCACAACCATCACAGATTCCTGCAACTGCCGGTTTTTCATTAACAATATGAAAGGTACGTTGGCAATTTGGGCAGGAGCGACGGCCAGAAAGTCTGGTGACAATCTCATCTTGATCCACATTTAATTCAAGCGCTGCATGAAGCGGAGTATTTTTTTCAGCCAAAATTGCCCTAAGCACTTCTGCCTGAGCCACGTTTCTTGGATATCCATCAAGTAAAAATCCATTTGCTAAATCATCTTGATTTAATCGATCTTTAACCATGTCATTAGTGACTGAATCTGGAACTAATTCGCCTTTATCCATGTACTTTTTAGCTTCGATTCCAAGTGGCGTGTTACCTTTTAAATTTGCACGAAAAATATCACCGGTAGAGATATGTGGAATTGCAAAGTGCGCGGCAAGGAATTGTGCTTGAGTACCTTTACCTGCACCTGGTGGACCAACCAGGACTAATCGCATAGGTGTTCCTTAATTAAGGAATCCCTCGTAGCTGCGCTGTTGTAGCTGTGATTCGATCTGCTTTGCAGTATCAAGACCAACACCAACCACAATCAGAATTGCAGTGCCACCGAATGGGAAGTTTTGCGTTGCACCAAAGAGAATCAAAGCTCCGATTGGAATAATCGCAACTAAAGCTAGATATAGCGAACCTGGCGCAGTAATACGTGAAAGCACATACTGTAGATATTCTGCAGTTGGCTTACCTGCACGAATGCCAGGTATAAAGCCACCATACTTCTTCATGTTATCTGCAACTTCATCTGGGTTAAATGTGATTGCAACATAGAAATAGGTAAAGAAGATAATCAATAGCGCATATGCGGCAATGTAAATTGGGTGATCGCCCTTAACAAAGTTACGAGAAATCCAAACTGCCCATGCCGCAGTGCTATTTGTAAAGTTAACCACCAAAGATGGTATGTATAGCAATGATGATGCGAAGATAACCGGAATCACGCCAGCTTGGTTAACTTTGATTGGAATATAAGTACTAGTTCCGCCATAAGTTTGACGTCCAACCATGCGCTTGGCATATTGCACTGGAATACGACGTTGCGCTTGCTCAACGAATACCACCGCAGCGACCACCAAAATTCCAACTGCCAGCACGAATAAGAATGCGAATAAGCCCTTTTGTAGTTTGATGCTCCAAAGATTTCCTGGGAAACCTGCCGCAATCGAAGTAAAGATCAGAATTGACATACCGTTACCGACACCACGATCGGTAATTAATTCGCCAAGCCACATGATTACCGCAGTACCTGCAGTCATCACGAAAATCATGGTCACAATGCGCTGCCATGATGAATCAGGAATGATTGGAAGTGAACATCCGCTAATTAGACGACCTGGGGTACGAGCTACTGCTACCAAACCTGTTGATTGCAAGATTGCCAAACCAATTGTTAAATAACGTGTGTACTGAGTGAGCTTTGCAGTTCCAGATTGACCTTCATTTTTTAACGCTTCAAAACGTGGAATTACTACGGTGAGTAGTTGCACGATAATTGAGCTGGTGATGTAAGGCATGATGCCAAGTGCGAAAACTGAAAGGTGTAGCAAAGCGCCACCTGAGAAAAGATTTATTAGTCCAAATAATCCACCAGATTGAACTTGATTCAAGCACTCTTGGACATTGCTATATGAAACTCCTGGCGTTGGAACAACTGAACCAAAGCGAAAGAGCGCCATAATAGAAAGAGTAAAGAAGATCTTCTTACGAAGGTCCGGTGTCTTAAAAGCCTTACCAAATGCGGAAAGCATTAAATCTTCTCCTACTCGTTTCTACTTATATTACAAATTATTTACAGCAACTTAAAGAGTTTTTGTTGATCCGCCCGCTGCCGCAATCTTTTCAACAGCTGATGAAGAGAATGCATGTGCAGTTACGTTTACCTTAACGCTGATTTCGCCATTGCCAAGCACCTTAACAGGGTGGCTATCGCGAACTGCTCCGGCCTTAATTAAATCTGCAACAGAAACTTCGCCACCCTTTGGAAATAGCTCGTTAATTGTTGAGACATTTACTGCCTGATAAGCAACACGTGCTGGATTCTTAAATCCACGTAGTTTTGGAAGGCGCATCACTAATGGAAGTTGTCCACCTTCGAAACCAGCACGAACAGTGTTACGTGCACGAGTTCCTTTGCCACCACGACCGGCAGTCTTTCCCTTGGATGCTTCACCGCGACCCTTACGAGTCTTAGTTTTCTTAGCACCAGGTGCTGGACGTAAATGATGAAGTTTTAGTGTCATTTTTATTCAACCTCCTCGACCTTGATCATGTGGCGAACTGCATGAACCATGCCACGGATCTCTGGGCGATCTTCTTTAACAACAACATCGTTAATTCGCTTTAAACCAAGTGAACGCAAGGTGTCGCGTAGCTCTGGCTTATTGCCAACTTTGGAACGAATTTGAGTAACTTTCAAACGTGGCATTACGCACCTACCTTGTCGGTAGCTTTATCAGTTACCTTCTCGCTTGGTTGTTGCGCTGCACGAATAATCGCGGCAGGTGCAACATCTTCTAGTGGACGGTTACGACGCGCTGCAATTGTTGATGGCGCTTCGAGTTGCTTTAACGCAACTGCAGTTGCATGCACCATGTTGATTGCATTGTTTGAACCGAGTGATTTAGTAAGAACGTCAGTAATGCCTGCGCACTCAAGTACGGCACGAACTGGACCACCAGCAATCACACCAGTACCTGGAGCAGCTGGGCGAAGTAACACAATTCCCGCAGCTTTTTCACCTTGTACTGGGTGTGGAATGGTTCCTTGAATACGTGGCACTTTGAAGAATGATTTCTTCGCTTCTTCAACAGCTTTTGAAATTGCTTGTGGAACTTCCTTGCTCTTTCCGTAACCAATTCCAACTAAACCGTTGCCATCGCCAACAACTACTAGAGCTGTAAACGCGAAACGACGTCCACCCTTAACAACTTTAGAAACACGATTGATGAAAACCACGCGCTCGATGTATGGGCTCTTCTCACGTGGTGAATCTTCGCGACGATCGCGTCCGCGACCACCACGCTTACCGCGTGAATCTTCTTTTCCACCATCAACTGGTGTATTTGTTGCAATATCAGCCATTAGAAGACCAATCCATTCTCTCGTGCGCTATCAGCAAGTGCTGCAATGCGACCGTGGTATTTATTTCCACCGCGATCAAAGACCACTTCAGAAACTCCAGCTTCTTTGCCACGCTTTGCAATTAGCGCGCCAACTTCCTTGGACTTTCCAGTCTTATCTGCAGATGACTTACGTAGCGCATCTTCCATGGTTGATGCGTATGCAAGTGTCTTGCCTTGTGAATCATCAACAATCTGCACGAATAAATGACGTGCAGAACGTGATACAACTAAACGTGGTCGCGACGGCGTTCCGGCAATCTTCTTACGAAGACGGAAGTGACGGCGAGCGCGCGCATTAGTTGCCGAACCCTTACGAACCTTTACGGAGATTCCCATTACTTCTTACCTGCCTTTCCAGCCTTACGACGAACTGGTTCGCCAAGTAGACGTAGACCCTTACCCTTATATGGATCAGCCTTACGTAGCTTCTTGATCTTGGCAGCGGTCTCTCCGACTAACTGCTTATCGATACCAGTAATAGTTAATTCAGTCTGTGAAGGAGCTTTAAAAGTAATTCCTTCTGGCGCTGGGAAAAGAATTGGATGTGAGTAACCAAGTTGGAACTCAAGATCCTTGCCCTTTTCAGCAACACGATAACCAACACCAACGATGTTGATTTGGAGTGAATAACCATTGGTTACGCCTTCGATTGCATTAGAAATCAAAGTACGTGATAGACCATGTAGTGAACGTGATAAACGTTCGTCATTTGGACGAACTACTGTTAACACGTCGCCTTCTTTAGAAACTTTAATTGGTTCTGTGATTGCAACTGATAGTGAACCCTTTGGTCCCTTAACTGCAACATCTTGACCTGAAATTGTTACTTCAACACCTGAAGGAACAGTGATTGGCTTACGACCGATACGTGACATTTGCAATCACCATACGAAGGCGAGAACTTCTCCGCCTACGCCCTGCTTGTTGGCTTGCTTATCAGTAAGCAATCCAGATGAAGTTGAAATAATCGCAATACCCAATCCGCCAAGCACCTTTGGAAGTGAGGTTGATTTTGCGTAAACGCGAAGACCTGGCTTTGAAACGCGGCGAAGACCTGCGATTGAACGTTCGCGATTTGGTCCGAACTTCAAATCAAGTACCAGCGTCTTACCAACGCCACCTTGACCATTAGCTGCATTATCTTCAACACGGAATCCTGCGATGTAACCCTCACGCTGCAAAATTTCAGCGATGCGAGCTTTTACCGATGAAGACGGCATTGAAACCGAATCATGGTACGCAGCATTTGCGTTACGCAAACGTGCAAGCATGTCTGCGATTGGATCTGTCATTGTCATTGTTTTATTTCTTTCTCAAGATAGTTTCCAAGTAATTCTTACTTGGACTTATCTCGTTAGTGGAACTTTCTCTCTTCTTCGTCGTCTCTGTTAGTTCTTCACGAGTAACTTTGCAGTCACCAGTGATTTACCAAGAAGCCTTTGTGATACCTGGAAGTTCGCCACGGTGCGCCATTTCGCGGAAGCAGACGCGGCAGATTCCAAATTTTTGATAGACAGCATGCGGACGTCCGCAACGCTGACAACGTGTGTAACCGCGCACCTTAAACTTTGGCTTACGGCTTGCTTTGACCTTAAGTGATGTCTTTGCCATTTTGGATTATGTCCTCTCTTAAGCTTCCTTGAATGGGAAGCCGAGCATCTTCAAAAGTGCACGTCCCTCTTCGTCGTTTGATGCTGTAGTAACAATGGTGATGTCCATACCGCGTGGGCGATCTACCTTGTCTTGTTCGATTTCTGGGAATACCACCTGTTCGGTTAAACCGAAGGTGTAATTTCCTTTTCCATCGAATTGCTTTGGTGATAGACCGCGGAAGTCACGGATACGTGGCAAAGAAATTGAAAGTAGACGATCCATAAATTCCCACATGCGATCGTTACGAAGTGTTACGTGTGCGCCAATTGGTTGACCTTCACGTAACTTAAATTGCGCAATAGATTTCTTGGCACGAGTAACTAATGGCTTCTGGCCAGTGATGGTTGTTAGATCGCGGATTGCGCCTTCGATTAACTTTGAATCACGAGCAGCTTCGCCAACACCCATGTTCACAACTACCTTTGAAAGTGTTGGAATCTGCATCACGTTAGAGAAGTTAAATTCCTTCTGTAGCGCAGGTGCAACCTCTGCTTTGTAACGCGCCTTTAAGCGCACATCAGTAGCTGTTGACATTAGATGTCCTTTCCGGTGCGACGTGAAACGCGCACGTTCTTGCCAGCGTCATCTTTGCGTGAGCCGATGCGAGTTGCCTTGCCATCATCTCCAACAACCATGACATTTGAAATATGAATTGAGCGCTCGATGTGAAGGATTCCGCCAACCTTGGCACCACGATCACCTGTGGTTTCCTTGGTGTGCTTGGTTACGCGATTAACGCCTTCAATCAAAATGCGATTTGCATCAACAGATAGAACTTTGCCGGTCTGGCCTTTGTCCTTGCCTGCGATTACTTGCACAGTATCGCCCTTACGAATCTTCGCCATTACAACACCTCCGGTGCTAATGAGATGATCTTCATGAATCGCTTATCGCGAAGT
>CAXBPX010000025.1:0-14703 GCA_963977625.1 uncultured bacterium | reverse complement strand
AATTAATCAATGGAATTACGATATTTTCGCAAACTCAGTGGTACGAAAATCACCATTATTAAAAACATATAACCAATTGATGTAATTAGTGGATGCTCGCTAGGGAAAGAGCCAGCAGTTGCGCCAAATTGATTTTGTAAACCGAACAATTCGCGACAAGCGGCAACCATCGTTGAAACTGGGTTCCATTCTGCAAAATATTGCAAGGCTCTAGGCATTCCCGTAGTTGGTGCAAAGGCATTTGATAAAAATGTCAGTGGAAAGGTAACAATAAAACTAACATTTTGAACCACACGGGCATCAGATGCAGAAAGGCCAACTAAAACACCTACCCATGAGAGTGCATATCCAAAAAATAAGAGGAATAAGAAACCAAGCGCTACTTTGCCAGCGCCACCACTTGGTCGCCAACCCACCACAAAACCTGCAATTCCCATAACCGCTAGCACCACAATATTTAACAAAGAGTCGCCAAGTGTGCGACCGATTACTAAAGCTGATTGAGAAATTGGTAGCGACCTAAATCGATCAATTAAACCTTTTTTCATATCTTCTGCAAAACCAGATGCGGTGCCGGCCAAAGTAAATGCCACGGTTTGTACGAAAATTCCTGGCATCAGCAATTGCACATAGCCACCTGGTTGACCAGTATTTATAGAGCCACCGAATACATATCGAAATAGCAGCACAAACATCACCGGCTGAATGGTTGAGAAAATAAGTACTTCCGGAACTCGCGTTAAAAGCCTTAACTGTCTTTGGGTAATTACATAGACATCACCAAGTGCGCTCATTTACTTAACCTCCTTAGTTTCTGCAGCATGACCTGTTAATGATAGAAACACATCATCCAATGAAGGTCGCTTTAATCCCACATCTAGCGCATGAATGCCAGCTTCATCTAATGCTTTAAGCACATCAAAGAGCGCTTTGGACCCGGTAGAAACAGGCGCTGAAATTTGGCGCAAACCTTCATCTAAAGTTGGTTTTAAGCCACTAACTTGCGTAACAATTTCGAGTGTTTTTGCAATGTAGGGAGTTTCCACCACCACTTCTAATCTTTCTCCCCCAACTTGTCTTTTTAAATTATCTGATGTGCCTCTAGCAATAACTTTTCCGGTATCGATTACTGCAATCTCATCGGCAAGTTGATCAGCTTCTTCGAGATATTGAGTAGTGAGTAATAATGTGACGCCACCTTTAACCAATTCTTCGATTACGCCCCACATATCTTGTCTGCCACGTGGATCTAATCCAGTTGTAGGTTCATCTAGAAACAGAACTTTGGGTTTAACAATTAACGATGCCGCCAAATCCAAGCGTCTGCGCATACCACCGGAATAAGTCTTAATTGGACGCTTAGCTGCATCGGTTAAACCAAATCTTTCTAATAATTCATCCGCTCGTTTTACAGCGTTCTTTTTGCCTAAATGATAAAGCTGTCCAAACATAAGTAGATTGTCATAGCCAGTAAGAATTTCATCTACGGCTGCATACTGACCTGAAAGTCCAATTAATTCGCGAACTTTGTCAGGTTCTTTAATTACATCAATACCCGCAACTGTTGCGTTACCAGAATCTGGTCTTAACAATGTAGCCAATATTCGAACAGTGGTAGTTTTGCCAGCACCATTAGGTCCAAGCACACCAAGTACGGTGCCTTCTTCAACATCCAAATCGAGATGATCTAAAGCGCGAACCTTCCCTTTATCGTAGGTTTTAACAAGATTCTCTGCGATGATTGTTTTCACCACCGCAGTATATGAAAGAGGCGCAGATGTCAGGACCAGACTTCTCTGAATTCTTAGCATCGCGTCGAAGCACCAGAGATTTTCTGCCCACTCCGGTGCCGTTAGAGCTAATTGATGAACTATTAAAAGATGCATTGACTGCACCAAGTTGGTCCAATACCAGGCCATTTAAAGTAGCTATTGCAACTGGTGAAAAACGAGACCGAATAAGTGCCGAATTTCAAAGACGCTGGGTAATTTTATCTAAAGCGCTTCGAGGATCTATATGGGAAAAGATAAAACTAGCTATTTTTAGAAAAGGTTTACCTACTAGCAATTGGAAGATTGCAAAACCCTATGTACCTGAATTACGACCTAGAGCTGAAAGAGTTGGCAAAGAACTCTACGAAATGATTGGCATTCAAAGAGGCGATCGCAAGGCCCGAGACGAACAATGGGGAAAGAATTATCAATTCTTTGGTGCACCAGTCGCGATATTTATATATTTCCATAAAAGTTTGGATGTTTTCGCAGCTTCGGACGCCGGATTAATGTTAGAAAATTTCATTTTATCTGCGCATTCTCGTGGGCTGGGAACTTGCTTACAAGGGGCGGTAAATGTTTGGGATGATGCAATTAGATCAGAATTCGAAATCCCTAGAGATTATCGCTTGCTTTGCGGTCTAGCACTGGGTTACCCAAGTAATGCCAAAATAAATACTTTTGCAGCCAATCGCCTAAATCCAGCAGAGATAAAATTTAAGGAAAAGTAATTAATAAGGAATTTTAGTACGTGCACCAACAATAAAACTTGCGATAGCTTGTAACAAACAGATCGCAACCACTCCGTACATAGCAACATCCCAATCGCCAGAAATATTGAATAAACTCGCCATAAAGAATGGGCCGGTTGAACTTAAAACATATCCAATAGATTGCATCATGGTCGATACGTTTCTGGTGCCTTCTGGAGTATCCGATTTCATTCCAGCCATCATTAGTGCTAACGGAAAAGAGATTGAGATACCAATATTTGAAATAGTTAACCAAATAAAGAGAATGCCACCCGATTGCACGGTAATCATAAAAAATGCAAAACCAGTTATCAACGAAGTCCAAATTAGTATGGCGCGTTGCGAATTAGATTTCTCGAAGTAATCAGGAAAGATGATGCCAACAGCCGAACCGATGATTCCCGATATAGAGACGGCAACGGCTGCGCTACTAAGCGTAAAATTTTTGGTGATTAAAAGGGTCGGAAACCAAGTGGAAGTGGCATAAAACGTCATAGATTCAAGACCAAAGAACAAAACCAATGCCCAAGCCATGGGATTTGTAAAAGCTGCACTTCGCCAAAATGCAGGGATATTTACTTTTTGTATAGGTTCATCTGAATTCATTTTCCGCCACCAATATAAAGTTGTGGCGATCGATATCACTATCCATGGAAACATTGAAAAGCGCCATGAGAGTTCGTTCATTTGCGCAAGTGGCACCGAAATTGCGACTGCTACCGCTGCGGCAATGCCCATGATGGTTACATAAACGCCAGTTAGGTAGCCACTGTCGTTTGGGGCATGTTCCTTCACCCAAGCAGGCAATTCGTAATTCATGATGGCGATTGAAATACCTATCACAAACGCAAAAAAGAAAAGCCCGAACAAACCGGTAGTCGCTCGACCAATGAGCCCAATACTGAGCATGGTTAGCGCTAGCTTAATTATTCGATTGCTAGATCCTAATTTAGCAACTTTCGACATTACCAAACTGGTCGTTGCAAAACATGCAATCGGAACACCAGCGAGGAATGAAATAGCTGAATAACTTAAATCGAAATAACTTCTAAGAATGGGAATTAAGGGGCCGATCAATACCAAACCGGCTCGCATATTTATTGATGCCAAATAGATTGGCAAACCAATTTGATTTCGAGATTTCAACTATTCCGGCTTTGCCACAGATTGATAAACAACTGCCGCGATAACCGCACCGCAAATTGGTGCCAAAATATATAGCCAAAAATTGTTCCAGTTGGCAGAAACCAGCGCTGGACCAAACCAGCGCGCAGGATTTAGCGCCGCCCCCGTTATTGGTCCCACCGAGAAAATAATGGCGCTAATTGTTAATCCGATTGGTAAGCCAGGAAGCGATGCGGCCACACTTCTCTTATCAACCGCAACACCGAAAATTACAAATACCAACAATGCGGTACCTAAAACTTCTGCTAAAGCAGCGGCACTTGTTGATGTTGGGGATGCAACCGATGGCAATCCATAGCCATTATCCGTGCCGTAGATGTATTTTAAAATTAAACTTGCGAGTGCAGCTCCGGAGAGTTGTGAAAGCAAGTAGTAAAAGAATTCTTGCAGATTTATCCTTTTGGTTACCAACATCGCTGCGGACACTGCGGGATTAAAATGAGCACCGGAAATTCCCGCAAAAGCTGAAACCATTACAAAGATTGCCAAACCATGAGCAAACGCCACGCCTTGTAAGTCTGCTTTGCCAGAAACAATGGCTCCTGCTCCTAGAAATAGCAAGGAAAAAGTTCCTAGGAATTCTGAAAGTAATTTTTTGCTCATTGTTCTCCTATATTTTCGCTAACCACTCTTTATAGTTATTTGATAATGCCGAAAAATCTTGCAACTCTTTTAATGCGGTAATTTTCGAACGTTCGCCAGACTTGGCATCAAAAAGATCTTTTATCGAAATTTCGTGTTCTGGTTTAAAAATAACTTTTATCTCATCCCCTGCCTTGATCTCGCCCTCTTTTATAATTCTCAAATATGTGCCAGGACGTCTAGCGTCAGTAAATTCCTTAATTAATGTAGAGCGATCCCAGAAACCTGCAAAAACCCGACAAGGTATTCGCGGTTCAGACACCTCCAAAATCACGGTGCCTATTTCCCAACGTTCGCCAATAAGGGCGGCATTCACATCAATACCTTCGGTCGTTAAATTTTCACCGAAAGCTCCGTTATTTAATTTTTTCGAAATCTGGGCTTCCCACCAAATCGCATCTTCCCTTGCGTATGCATACACAGCCTTGTCATAACCACCATGATGTTTTCGATCGACCACCACATCACCGGCTACTTCATTATTTTCGAATTTGATTGGTTGGCTTGTAGGACGCTTATCGATGCCGGTTCGGCCTTCGCTACCGGTCCAAGCTCCTTCGTGAACCATGTGCGCTATATTGATTGAAAGTACTTTGGCCATATTTACTTAATCTTTGGCAAGTTGATTCATTGATACCAGCGCACCATTCCAATGATGCCAGCTGTGGCATAGAAGAATTGTAAAAATAGAATGCCACGATGTTTTCCTAGATAAGCCCAAATGCCAATTAACAAAGAGCTCAGCAGTAAAAGCGTAAATCCAATAAATTCAAGGCCGGTATTAGAAGCTACTAAAAGCGAGTAAACAATTGCGGTAATTACACCTAACCATTCGAAAATTTTCGCTCGAGTCATGTAGGTAATACTAGACTGCGCCTCATGTTTCAAAGCCTGATTAGTTTCACAATTTTGGCAGGATTATTAACGATGCTGCCAGGTTTAGATACTGCTCAGGTTCTTAGATCTGTAACCATTGGTGGCACCAAAAATGCATATGCAACGGTGGCGGGGATACTTACTGGAGTTTGGATCTGGGGTGCGGCGGCGGCCTTAGGAATAAGTGCGCTTTTAATTGCATCACATGTTGCTTACACATTAGTTAAATGGGCTGGCGCGGTATACCTAGTCTTTTTAGGTTTAAAAATGCTGTGGGATTCCAGAAATATCTCGCACGAAACTATTAAAGCAAACACCGATAACATTAAATCAGTTAAGAAAACTTTTGCGCGCGCCTTGATTATTAATCTAACCAACCCAAAAACTGGTGTTTTCTATATAGCAGTGCTGCCCCAATTTCTACCTGAAGAATTTCCGGCTTTAGTTGGCGGGCTGTTGCTTGCCACAATTCATAATTTGCTCACTTTTATTTGGTTTACTTTATTAATTTATGGAGCCAGTTTTGCCAAAGAGACTCTGAAAAATCCCCGTGTTCAAAAGATTATCGAACGCGCTTCAGGGATTGCATTAATAGGTTTCGGAATACGTGTGGCATTTGAAAAATCATGATTGACTTGTTGGCAGTACTTCCAGCATTTGCGCTCACGGTATTAGTAATTGTTGCGGTCCCAGGTCAAGGAATGGCGATGGTGCTCCGGCAATCAATTTTGAGTGGCAAAGATGCGGCCTTCTTTTCAGTAATTGGCAACACTACCGGTTTGATAATTTGGGGAATATTAAGTGGTGTTGGCTTATCCGCAATTTTCCAAGCATCCCCGACTGCTTTCAATATTCTTAAATGGGCAGGAGTTTCTTATCTGACTTTGCTTTCAGTTCAAACGCTTATGCATTTGCGAAATGAGGCAGGTAAGTTTGAATATGAAAGTGGCCAGAGTGCAAGAAAATTTGGGCCAGCTTTTAATATAGGAATCACAACTAACTTAACAAATGTAAAAGCTGCGGTATTTAGCGTTGGATTGGTGCCGCAATTTGTACCTAAAGCATTCAATTTAGGTTGGGGAATTTTCCTTCTCACATGTGTGTGGGCAGTGATATCAATGGCTTGGTATTCACTGATGATTACCATCGTAGATAAGTCAGCTAAATGGGTGCAAAAGCCAAAAGTGCGAAGAGTACTGACTGCAATAAGTGCTATTGGTATTGCAATTCTTGCAATTGGATTGGCATTTACAAATGCGCATTAGTGAATTCTGGAACCGACTAAATCAGGTCTATCCAAATGCCGAAACTCTGGCCAAAGATGTCGCCATCACAGAACTTGGTTCGATGACCATCGAAGCGGCCTTGGCTACGGGTATCGAACCTGAAGAAATTTGGAAAATTTTGGTTAGACGAGATCCTGAAATAGACAAGCGCTGGAATTAACGCAACATTTGCAGCGAATTTTCGAAAATGATATCTGCATCGTAATCAACGGTTGCCACATGATAGCTATTAGTTAATTCGATTCGCTGCTTGTTGGTAGAACCTATCTCAGCCATATAAATTTCCGTGTTGTAAACCGGTAAAACGTGATCATCTACCGAATGAAAGATCATAAATGGATGCTTTATTTCGGGAAGTTTAGCTCTGGAATCTTTTAACAATTTGCGAAGTTGCACTACACCTTTAAGTGGTAGTGCGTTATAGGACCATTCGCTAGCTCCTGGCCGTTTGATATCTCCGCCAACTGCTTTCATTTTTGGCACAAATTTAGAGAGAATCGGTAAGAAATATTGCGCAGGTCCTTTGATGGTAATCATTGGGTTTACAAATACTAATCCTGCAATCTTTGGTCCGTATCGATGCGCAACTTGAATAGAAGTTGCACCGCCCATAGAAAGTGCGAAAATAAATACGCGCTCACATTTAGTTAAAAGTTCTTCGACATCCTTGCTGACACGATCTGGCCATTCTTGCCAAGTAACTTCATTTAGATCTTGCCATTTAGTTCCGTGCCCTGGAAGTCGCGGTAAACGCACCGTGTAGCCGCGATCATTTAGAAAATGCGCCCAAGGTCTCATGCCGGCTGGCGAACCAGTAAATCCATGTACAAGAACTATTCCGGTTTTTGCATTGGCGCCACTGCCATCTGCTGCAAAATCTGATAACCAACCTTCGGGTGCATTTGTCATATCTCTAATTTACTCTTCAACCTGTGGAACAGGTAGCATGGCAAGGATCATTTGATGATTTGGGTCGTTATCTATCTGCCACCACATTTGTGGTGATCGACTTAGAAACCACTGGTGGCTCCCCTGGTTTAAATGCCATCACTGAAATTGGCGCTATGAAAGTAAAAGGTGGCCAAGTCATCGGAGAATTCCAAACTTTAATTAATCCCGGCGTGCCATTGCCACCATTTATTACCGTTTTAACTGGTATCACTGAAGCGATGTTGCTGCCAGCGCCAAGTATTGATCAGGTATTCCCGCAGTTACTTGAATTCTTAGGTAGCGAACAAGAAACGGTCTTGGTGGCTCACAACGCACAATTCGATCTGAGTTTTTTAAAGGCCGCAGCTAATAAATTGGGATATGCATGGCCTAAATTTCAAGTATTAGATACGGTAAAAATTGCGCGCCATACCTTAAATCGCGAAGAAGTACGTAACTTCAAATTGGCAACCTTGGCAGAATTCTTTAAAGCCGAAACTTCGCCAACTCACCGCGCCTTAGATGATGTTCGCGCAACTGTTTCGGTACTACATGGATTAATAGAACGACTCGGTTCCTTCAACATATTTACCTTAGAAGAGCTCAAGGAATTTTCCAATCGAGTCACCAAAGCACAATTAGCTAAAAAACACTTGGCGGCAAACCTGCCTGCGGCACCAGGTGTCTATATTTTTCGAGATGCCAAAGGTGCTCCGCTGTATGTAGGCACCTCAAAAAATTTACGTTCCCGAGTTAGGACTTACTTCACCGCTGGTGAAACCCGCAAACGAATCCGAGAGATGATAAGTATTACGGAAAGCATTGATTGCATCATCACGCCTACCGCTCTTGAAGCTCAAGTACGCGAATTGCGTTTGATCCAAGGTGCGCAACCAAGATATAACCGCCGTTCAAGATTTCCAGAACGAGTTGCTTGGCTTAAATTGACGGACGAAAATTTTCCTAGATTGAGCATCACTAAAGGTGCACCAATAGATCCCTCAGGAACCATCGGCCCAATTTCAGGTGGCGCGGCTATTGAGTTGGCGCTTTTGGCAGTGCATGATCACCTACCGCTACGCCAATGCAAACCAAAAATCACCGATAAAACCATTAAAACCGCGGCCCCCTGTATGCTCTTTGAAATTAACAAATGTGCAGCGCCATGTATAGGTAATCAATCATTAGCCAGTTATGCAGAACTTACGGCCAAATATCGCAATTTATTAGAAGTGGATTTTCGCGATATTTATGAGAGTTCCAACCTAAAAATGGCCGAACTTTCCATTGCCGAAAAATTTGAAGAGGCAATCGACATTCGGGACAAGTATGCGCATTTAGCCAGAGCGGCAGCACGAATCGAACGACTTAATTCTGTAGCTAAATTGCCAAATTTGATTGTTGCCAAAGCAAACGGGACACATTGGGAATTTATCTCAATTAAATATGGTCGATTGGCGGCAAGTAATGTTTCTACTGCGACCACTTCGGTATCTGATGCTTTAGCTGCACTCGAACTGATCGCCGAACAAGTACCAAATTCTGGTTTTCTGCAGCAGGTTAATTATGAAGAAGTTGAATTGATTCTAAACTTTTTAGAATCACCTGGAGTGCGCATTGTGAAAGTTGAAGGAGAATATGGGTTTGCTACCTTCGGACCTAATTCCCAATTAGCCAGGATTGGAAATTACGACTTAACCAACGCTTGAGTTAGTTTGACCCATTTATTTAATAATTGAGTTGCCGCGCCGCTATCTATTGCTCGAGTCGCTTCGGAAATACCCTCTTCAAAACGCGTTGCTAAATCCAATTCTGCATCATTGTTGTATGCCGCAATCGCCGCAGCTGCATTTAAAATTGTGGCATCTCTTGGGGCACCTTTTTCGCCTGCAAATACCGCAAGTGCAATTTTGGCATTATCCGCAGCTTCGCCTCCGACCAGCTTTTCAATAGGTGAATATTGAATTCCAAATTTAGGTGGATCGATAAGTCCAGATTCAATTTCGCCATTACCAATTGTTAAAACCTGGGTGGTGGTAGTTAAGGTCAATTCATCTAGCCCATCATCACCTCGAAATACAAAACCATCCACGCCACGATCGCCAAGCACTTGAGCCATCACCAGATGCATTCGATCATTAGCTACACCAATGGCGGCAGATTTTGGTTTTGCGGGATTTGCAAGTGGCCCCAAAATATTAAAAACCGTTGGGACTCCTAACTCTTTTCGCACCGCAGCTGCATGACGCATTGATGGATGGAAATTTGGGGCAAAACAAAATCCAATTCTTAATTCGGCAACGCAATTTTCCACTAATTTTCCATCTAGATTAATCGCAACCCCAAGTGCTTCTAGCAAATCTGCAGATCCAGATTTAGATGAAGCGGCTCGATTTCCGTGCTTAACTACTACTGCCCCGGCGGCAGCTGCCACGATGGCAGACATGGTTGAGATATTGATGGTATTCATTTTGTCTCCACCTGTACCCACAATGTCGACAGCGCGTTCGGTAATATTTATGGGAGCGGAATGTTCATACATTTCGGCAACCAATGCTCCAACTTCATCTGAAGTTTCGCCTTTTTCTTTCAAAGCTAACAGAAAACGTTTTAGTTCCTCTGGGTTGGCTTTTCCTTGCAAAATATCGCGCATAATTTCGCGCACTAACGAACTTGGAAGATCTAAATAATTATCGAGTAATTCAAAAGCGCGATTCCAAGACATATAAGTGCGCTTTCTGGTGAATTTTAAAACTTATGCGTTTGCCGAAAGGCGTGCACGTAGTAGTTCGGTGGCTGTCTTAGCCAAGGAAAAGGCATCTACCGGATGTTGCAGTGAAGCTTCAGCGCGTGACCAAGCGGCAAGCCAGGAATCGGATTGTCTTGCAATTAAGACAATTGAAGGTGGGCAATTGAAGACTTCATCTTTCAATTGACGCGCCACTCCTAGGCCACCTTCCGGTGCCGCCTCGCCATCTAAAATAAAGAGATCTGCACGAACTGAACCATTGATATCGGTCTGATCAATGTATTGACGTAGCGCATCCGCGGTGGCAAATTCTGTAATCTGCACCATTAAATCTGAGGCTAGCTTGGTACCGAGAGCGGCTTTAATGGCAGCGCGAACATCAGAATCATCTGAGTAGATAACTACGCGCGCGTTCATGGCGTAATTCTATGGCTTAACTTCTAGGTTCCCTGACCGTTTTTTGCTCTCAAATTGGGTGAGCCGTTTCACCTTATTTGAGAGCTAAAACTGCGGAGTTTTATCGCCCAAGATGTGAGTTTAAGCGTGTTTTCCGCGATAATTCCCCCATGTCTTCGAGCGCTTTGAGTTCGCATAAAGTTAATCGGCCAAATCTGGTTGCAGTTGGAACCATCGTTTGGCTCTCTTCCGAATTGATGTTCTTCGCTGCGCTCTTTGCAATGTACTTCACCACTCGTGCAGTACAAGGACCAGATGTATGGCTTGAATCAACCAGCATTCTTAATATTCCATTTGCGGCCATTAACACCACAGTGTTAGTGCTTTCATCAGTGACTTGCCAATTCGGAGTTTTCGCGGCAGAACGTTTTCAGCCACGTCGCACTGGTTCGCTTATGCAAATTGGTCGTTGGGGAATGCGTGAATGGTTTGTGCTTACCTTTTTGATGGGCGCATTTTTTATTGGCGGACAAATTTATGAATATGCATCATTGGTTCAAGAAGGTTTGACACTTTCATCCAAAGCTTACGGATCGGTGTTTTATCTCGCGACCGGATTTCACGGACTTCACGTAACAGGTGGATTGATTGCATTCTTATTGGTCATGATTCGTGTCGCGAAAGCGCGTCGCTTCGGACATTCTCAAGCCACCACCGCAATTGTGGTCTCTTACTACTGGCACTTCGTTGACGTAGTTTGGATTGCACTCTTCTCAGCAATTTATTTGATCAAGTAAAGGACTAGGGACAAGATGATTTCGCGTTTTCGCAAAGCACGTTTCGCTTCACCAGTTCTATTGCTACTTGCTTTAATTACCACCGGCAGCACCTTTAGCGCATTAACTGCATCTGCAGAGAGCACTGCAGCAATTTCACCAGAATCTCGTTCCGCCCAAATAGAAGAAGGTAAGCAACTTTTCTTAAAAGGTTGCTCTTCATGTCACGGACTTAACGCTGAAGGTTCTGATATCGCACCTTCGCTAATTGGAGTTGGCGCGGCTTCAGTGGATTTCCAAGTTGGCACCGGCCGTATGCCTATGGCAGATATGTCAGTTCAAGCTATGCGCAAAACTCCTAAATACAATGCCGAAGAGACTGCAGCGCTTGCCGCATATGTAGCTTCTTTAGCGCCAGGTCCTGCGATTCCTACTGACGAACAATTAAATTACGAACGCGATGGAAGTTTGGCAGAAGGTGGCGAACTCTTTCGCACCAACTGCGCTATGTGCCATAACTTCTCTGGACAAGGTGGCGCACTTACTCAAGGAAAGTACGCACCAACTTTGATGGGAGTCGAGCCAGTTCATATTTATGAAGCCATGATTACTGGTCCGCAATCGATGCCAGTTTTTTCAGATAAAACTCTGACTCCTGAAGAGAAGTTATCAATTATTAAGTACATTAAAAATGCAGAACAAGAGAAGCCACAAGGTGGCATGTCACTTGGTCGAGTTGGTCCCGTGACTGAAGGTTTATTTGGTTGGGTATTTGGACTAGGGCTGCTAATTGGTATTGCAGTCTGGTTGGCATCGAAAGCGAGATAACATGTCAAAGGAATTAAATCCGATTGAGAATCCGGGGCTACCGGAACATGTTCATCGCAAAACAGATATTGATCCAAAAGCAGAAAAACGTGCTGAGCGCCAAGTTGCGTCGCTATTTTTACTCTCTGCAATTAGCACTGTTGGTTTTATCTATTCCTATGTAGGAATTAAGAAGGACGTTTATACATTTATTCCAATCCTCGGCGATATGAATCTGCAGCAACTAATGCTGGGGCTTTGCATGTCTGGTGCTTTCCTATTTATTGGTATCGGTGCAATCGCTTGGGCAAGATTCTTAATGCCAGATACCGAAGTAATTGCTTATCGTCATGAGATGCGTTCGGCAGATGAAGATCGCAGAGATTTCGTAGATACAGTTAAAACTCAAGGTGCCACTGCTGGTATTGGTCGTCGCCCACTTATTAAAAGAACTTTAGGCGCAGCCCTTGGATTGGTAGGGCTAGGACCAATTATTTTGCTACGTGATTTAGGGCCACTTCCAGAAAAGGAATTAGAGAAAACTTCTTGGAAAGCGGGTACCCGTTTGGTTACCGATCCAGGCGATCGCCCAATTAAAGTTTCTGATTTAGAAGTAGGTGCGGTAGTTCAGACCATGCCAGAGTTGGCACCGGGTGAAGAGCGCACTTTAAATAACACTGCAAAAGATCCCGTGCTTTTAATTCGCTTACGACAAGAAGATTTCAATTTAGATGATGAGCGACTTTCATGGACACATGAAGGCATCATCGCTTTTTCTAAAATTTGTTCACATATGGGATGCGCGGTTGCTTTGTACGAACAACAGACACATCACTTGCTCTGCCCATGCCATCAATCAACTTTTGATGTGACGCGAGCAGCCAAAGTTATCTTTGGCCCTGCTGCTCGCCCACTTCCGCAATTACCAATCACCATCGACTCTGAAGGTTATTTAATTGCGAAATCTCCATTTAACGAACCAGTAGGACCAAGCTTTTGGGAGCGTGATAGCAAATGAGTGCAAAAGAAAAAGTCCCAGCAGTAATTGCTAACTTTGTTGACGAACGTACCGGCGCTGCCAAGTGGCTCAAGAAGAACCTAACCAAAGTCTTCCCAGATCACTGGTCATTCTTGCTCGGCGAAATTGTGCTTTACTCATTTATCATTTTGCTAGCTACCGGAACTTTCTTAACTTTCTGGTTTGATCCATCTTCGAAGGAAGTTATTTACAACGGCTCATACGAACCACTAAAAGGTTTGAAGATGTCAGCCGCCTATGAATCTGCATTGCATATTTCATTTGATGTACGAGGCGGCTTATTAATGCGCCAAATTCACCACTGGGCAGCAATCATTTTTATGGCCGGCATGATTATTCATATGCTTCGCGTCTTCTTTACTGGAGCATTCCGTAAACCACGCGAATTCAACTGGGTAATTGGTATTGGTTTGTTAACTCTTGGAATCATTGAAGGTTTCTTGGGTTACTCACTTCCTGATGATCTACTTTCCGGAACTGGTATTCGAATTACCGAAGCCATCATTCAAGCTTTCCCGGTAGTCGGTAGTTATTTGGCTTACTTTATATTTGGTGGGCCATTCCCTGGCGAATCATTTATTCCACGTATTTATACAGTGCACGTATTGCTCTTACCAGGTATCTTCCTTGCATTAATTACTGCCCACTTAATGTTGGTCTGGTACCAGAAGCACACTCAATATCCAGGTCCAGGTCGCACTGAAAAGAATGTCGTTGGTTATCCATTAATGCCAATCTACATGGCCAAAGCTGGCGGCTTCTTCTTCGTAGTTTTCGGAATCACGGCGCTACTTGGCGCAATCGCATCCATGAACCCAATCTGGCTATATGGTCCATACACACCAGGACAGATCTCTGCTGGTTCGCAACCAGATTTCTATATGGGTTGGATTGATGGATTAGTTCGTATGGCACCGCCACTTGAAACACATTTATTTGGCCACACCATCTCTTGGAATATTTTGATTCCAGGTTTGATTATTCCTGGATTGGTCTTCACTCCAATGGCGCTTTATCCATGGATTGAAAGTTGGATTACTGGCGATAAGCGCGAACATCATCTATTAGATCGTCCACGTAACGTTCCTAACCGCACTGCAATTGGTGCTGCGGTAATGATGTTTTTCTTCGTTGCGCTACTAAATGGCGGCAACGATCTAATTGCTACCCACTTTTCATCCTCAATCAATCACATCATGTGGTTTGCCAGAATCGGAATTATTGTGCTTCCAATTCTGACTTTCTTTATTACTAAGCGTGTTTGCCTATCTCTACAAAGAGCAGACCGCGAATTGGTATTACATGGTCGCGAAACTGGTCGCCTAGTTCGACTTCCTCATGGTGAGTTCGTAGAAATTCATGAACCGCTTTCTAAAGAAGAGGTTTGGAAACTTACTTCGCACGAACAACCTGGAGCGCTCGAACTTCCAGAAACAGATGTTAATGGCGTCAGTCGTCCAGGACGTTTATTATCCAAATTGCGTGCCAATTGG
>CAXBPX010000024.1:0-14742 GCA_963977625.1 uncultured bacterium | reverse complement strand
ATACCCAATTTGCGACATCATCATATTAATCGCAGTGCTGGTTGCATTTGTTCGACGCCCTATAAACAGTCGAAGTTTCTTGGTATTAATGGGCTTTCTGATTTATACCCTCACTGATTTCGTTTACCTATTTCAAGTTAATAACGGAAGTTATGCCCAATCTTCTTTAATTGATTATGGCTGGCTAATTGGTTTTGCTTTGATTACAGCCGCGCTATTTAGGCGAGGGATTAAAAGCGAAGAGTTTCCGCCTATTCCGATTTTCTATCTGGCGATATCCGTAATCAGCAGCTCCTTAATACTTACTGCAATTGCTCTGAAGCTATTTGAAATACCTAATTTTGTAATTGGTCCCGCACTTGCGACTCTTTTTGCATCATTCTTTCGAATGGCGCTTGCTCTGCAACAGAGCGAACGTAGCCATGCCGCCGAAAGTTTGGCGAAGATTGATGACTTAACGGGTTTACCAAATCGAAGAAGATTCATTGCAGAAGTTGGAAACTTCCAAAATGGTTCAATACTGTTAATGGATCTAGATGGATTCAAACCAGTTAATGACAATTATGGTCATGAAACAGGTGATGAAGTTCTTAAACAAGTTTCAAATAGATTCTTAAAAACTATTCCAGATAATTCATTGTTGGCGCGCCTTGGCGGAGACGAATTTGCAGTGTTAACAAGGGGTAATTACGAAGAGGCTATGGAGTTAGCGCTGGCGCTACGGGCCACACTCTCCTATCCATTCAACATCTCAGGTGAAGCTATCCGAATAGATGTAAGCATCGGATGCGTTTCAAATGATGGTAAATCAGACTTGATGAGCAGAGCTGACACCGCGATGTACAAAGCCAAACAAGCCCAAGTTGGAGTCTGGGCTGGCGGGACTTAATATTCTCCCCGCACGGCGAAATTTCCTAGACCGCTTTGCAGAAATCTCGGGGGTAGTTAATTGTCAGATCGCTTCCAAGGTCGAATCCTTGTTTTGGGCGCAGGTTCAGTTGCGCAATGTGTAATTCCTCTTCTATTAGAACATTTAGTAGATGCCAAACAGATGACGATTGTGGATCAGCGTGACAACCGCTCCCGCGTAAAGTCAGCGATTGATGCTGGCGCAACTTATATTCAAGATACCGTTACAAAAGAGAATCTTGACTCATTCCTAAGCTCTCACCTATCAGCTGGTGATTTCTTATTGGATCTTGCTTGGAACATTGACGCAAACACCATTCTTGGTTGGGCGCACGATCACGACGTTATGTATCTAAATACTTCAATCGAAGAATGGGATCCATACGAAGGTGGCAACAACAAGCATCCTCTAGAGCGCACACTTTATGTACGCCATATGCGCATGCGCGAAATGAAATCAAAGTGGGATAAGCCAGGTGCAACTGCAATTGTTGAACACGGCGCAAACCCAGGTTTAGTTTCACACCTTGTAAAGAAGGCGCTAGTTGATATTGCAAATAAGACCATCGAAGATGGCATTGCAACCGATGCAATTAAGTCAGCACTTGCTGCAGAAGATTACGCAAAGCTTGCGCAAGCTCTAACTGTTAAAGTAATTCATATCGCTGAACGCGATACTCAAGTTTCTGATAAGCCAAAGCTGCTTAACGAGTTCGTAAATACTTGGTCTGTTGAAGGTCTTTATGAAGAAGGTGTCGCGCCAGCCGAACTCGGTTGGGGTACCCACGAAAAGAAGCTTCCACCAATGGCTTACGAGCACCAGACAGGCCCAAAGACTCAGATTGCAATCGCACAACCAGGTGCAAAGACTTGGGTTCGTTCATGGGTTCCAGATATGGAAATCACCGGAATGGTTATTCGTCACGGCGAAGCATTCACAATTCCAGATCATTTAACTGTTTGGGATGGCGATAAGGCTGTCTATCGTCCAACAGTTCACTATGCATATTGCCCAACAGATGCAGCAATCGCATCACTTCGCGAATTAGAACATCGCAATTGGGATTTAACTGAAAATCAGCGAATCATGAATGATGAAATCATTGATGGAAATGATCGCTTAGGTGTCTTGCTGATGGGCCACCCATATAAGTCATGGTGGACCGGTTCACTACTTTCAATTCACGATTCACGTAAATTGATTCCAAATCAATCTGCAACCACGGTGCAGGTGGCATCCGCAGTTTTCGCTGCAGTTGCCTGGGCAGTTAAGAACCCAGATAAAGGTTTATTGGTGCCAGACGATATGCCATGGCGCGAAGTACTTGCTTATGCCGAAAAATACTGGGGTGGTTTCCATTCAGCACCTGCTGATTGGACACCAATTGATAATCGCACAGATTTCTTTGAGGGTTGGAATGGAAAAGAGTATGACTCTGATCCATGGCAGTTCTCAAACTTCCTGGTTTAATAAATTTATTAAGCAGCGAATTCAACAGATTCATTCAATCTTGGACGTCCAGCTTTGCGCTTGCGTTCAATTACTTCGCCTTCGCTAAATAATTCGCCACCCCATACACCAAATGGTTCTTGACGGGATAACGCGCCCGCTAAGCACGCTGCCTTCATTGGGCAACTTGCACAAAGCGCTTTTGCAGCAGCTACTGCCGATTCGTCTTCATTGAAGAAGAGCTCTGCATCTGCGTTGTAACATGGCAAATTCAGACCTTCTCCGGTAACTGCTTCCAATCCAATCAACTCTTCATTCCAACCTGGAATGAGTAGCTCTCCGAATAGCACTGACATTTCTCGTTCCTACCTTTCTAGTTTTCTAGCTATCTAGTTTTTCTTGATTATCTTGATTTCCTTGATTTTTCTGATTATTTGGTTTTATAAATGAAAAAAGCCCCAAATCCTTTTTGGATTTGAGGCCTATTGGCTTTTGCTATGGATTAACCATTAGCACCGATAGGTCTCTTTCCAAAAGAGTTACCAAAATGCGCATAGGCACGCTTGGTAAACCAATTGGTGGCTGTTGGGTAATTAGCAGTAGAAGCAGGCGCGACAAATGAAGCAAATGTCATTTTGTTCTTTGACATCAAAGCGCCTCTCTTTTTTCATCAAATTTTGATGAGGTGAAAGGGTAAAGCATTAGGACAATTTGGTGCAACTTAATTAATTATTGAGCGTAAAAATGGGCTCGGAGCACCTGCATGACTTAGATGTAAATGCGTGCGAGCACGCGTGATTCCTACGTAAAAAAGTCGCAGTTCTTCAGCTTCAACTGCATCTGGATAAGGCAGATAGCCCTCGCCTACACCAACAATAAATACTCGCTCCCATTCCAACCCTTTTGCCGCATGCAAAGTCGCAAGCGTTGTAACTGGCATCTGAGGCGGATTATTCTGCTGAGCTCGATCCTCGATTTCGGCCAAGAAGTTGCGCAAAGTTTTTGGTTGAAATTTATCGTCACTATCAAGTTCGCGCGCCAAATGAACAAGTGCACCTACGCCATCTATCGCTACTCCGGTGCCATCAGATAAATATGGCTGAGCTAATCCGCGAAGTTCTGTTACCCAATCTAAATCTGGATTTGGAATTACTGAAGCTTGGCGAATATCTCTAATAAATTCTCTTATTTCTGGGCGATCAAAAAATCTATCATTACTGCGGACTTGATATGGTAATTCTGCTTCTTTAAATACTTTTTGAATTGCGCTCAATTGCGCATTGGTCCGCGCCAAAATTGCAATTCCTTCAGGTTTTTCACCTTGGCTAATTAGATCGGTAATTTGATTAGTGATACCTACTGCCTCTTGGCCATCTGTTTTGTACTCAGTCAATACTGGTTGATTACCGTGATCATTTATCGGAGCCAATTCGTGCCCCAAACTATTACTGCGCAATAAAGCATTTGCTGTAAATAAAATTTCTGGAGTTGAGCGATATCCAGTAGTTAACCGAATTACTTCTGCTGCTGGAAATCGATTGGTAAAATTAAGTAGATATGTTGGAGTGGCTCCGGCAAATGTGTAAATAGTCTGTGCCGGATCTCCCACAACACAAATCTCATCTCGTTTTCCTAACCAAGCATCAATTAATCGCTGTTGTAAAGGTGAGATATCTTGATATTCATCTACCGTAAAATAACGATATTGATCATGAATCTTTTCGCGCACTTGAGCTTCATTTTCAATCATGGCAGTTGTCAATAAAAGTAAATCTTCAAAATCTAAAGTTCGCTCTTGTTTCTTTAAAGATTCGTAGGCTTCATAAATTTTTGCAATATCTTCGATATTAACGCGTGTGCGCACCTGGCGTTGAGTAGCTAGAAAATCTTCTGGAGCTATTTGATTAACTTTGGCCCATTCAATTTCGGTAGCGATATCCCTTAAAGCATCCCGATTATTGGCTGGCAATTTGATCCCGGCACGCTCAACACTGGCGCTAATAAAAGGGGTTTTAGAGGTTAATAATTCCGGGCTTTGCCCACCAAAAACCGATGGCCAGAAATATAAAAGTTGTTTAAGTGCAGCTGAGTGAATGGTTCTGGCGTTTACACCTGGATATCCAAGTAATCGCAGACGTGAACGCATTTCGCCAGCTGCACGTGACGTAAAAGTAATCGCCATAACTCGCTGCGGATCCATAACCCCAATCGCAGCTGCGTAAGCAATCCGGTGAGTGATTGCACGGGTTTTGCCAGTTCCGGCGCCCGCAATTACACATACAGGACCACGCGTAGCTAACGCTACTTTTTGTTGTTCTTCATCTAGCGCTGCCAAAATCTCTTCTGCGCTAGCCATTTAACCAACGTTCAATCATTTTTCGAGAGACCGTTGTAAAAGGCGGTAAGTTTAAATTTCCATTTGCAACTTCACTTTGAAGTTCGGATTTAGTAAACCACTTCAGGTCCACAATTTCTTGACCATCCGGAATCGCAACTTCTGGATTATCTGTAAATGCTTCAAAAGCCAACATTATTGAATTAGGAAATGGCCATGGTTGTGAAAATAAATAATTTATGTCGGTTACTTTTAATCCAGTCTCTTCTGCAACTTCTCGGACTACTGCAGCTTCAAGGCTTTCACCTGGTTCGACAAAACCGGCAAAATTAGAGAAGCGCTTTTCCTGCCAAGTAGCTTGCCTTCCCAAACACAAACGTCCGTTTCGATCTTGCACGGCAACAATGATTGCCGGATCAGTTCTTGGAAAATGTTGCGTGCCATCAATTTCACATTTGCGCACCCAACCATTATCAATAATTTTGGTGTCTGCACCACACCTTGTACATTTTTGGTGGGTTTCATGCCAATTAATAAGTGCAAGTGCAGTTACGGCTACTTCTAATTCACTTTCCGCCAAATTACTTGCAAGTTCTCGAAGTGATGGACCATCAATTACTTCCTTGTTGATGGCAAAGTAATGTGTTCCGGCAACTTCCCCAATATAGATTCGATCAGCTGCTTCTGTTGAAGAATATTGAGCTGGCGCTTGGTATGAAATCTGACCATTGGACGAAAGGATTGCCCCGCGCCAAATCTGAATTACCTTTGATTGCGCCCAGAAATTATGGGCATCTACTCGACCGGCACGATTCATAACAGGCGAGAGATTAGTGCTTTTCTAGCAGCTCTACTAACTGCGCTTCTGAGAGCAGATCGCTTCGGCGGTCATCTTGTCCGGTAGGCACATAGTGGAAAGCTGCGCTGACCTGGTCCACTGAAATACCAGCAATTTTGGCCCATGCCAATCTATACATCGCCAATTGAATAGCTGCAGCTTCGCTTAATTTCTTAGAGCCAGTTTTCCAATCTACAACTTCATAACCATTTTCAGTTTTATACACCGCATCAATCCGGCCACGAATCAAGACCCCTGCCAAAACTGTTTCAAATGGTACTTCTAATCGTTCAGGAATTTTCTTCGCCCAATCTGAAGCTAACCATTTATTTTTAAGTTCTTCCAATTTAGCATCTTCTTCGATGCGATCTAAATAATCTAAATCATCATCGTCAAATAATGTGGATGCCTTTAAATGTTGCTCTACCCAGTTATGGAAATCGGTTCCGCGGCGGGCAAATTGATCTTGCAAAAATGGCATTGGCCGGCGGATTGATTGCGCTAATTGCTCTGGATTTTCTTTGAGCGCAATCAAAGTAGAAACCGAAATTCTTGGTGGTAAGTAAATGTCAGCTGAGTTTCTACGCGCTTCAATTTGTTTTATCAACAACGCTGCATCTGGATCATTAACCGCTGGATTTACGTTTTCATAAATACTTGCCGCCGCATTTAACTTCTCTTGCAATTTATTAGGTAGCGGCCAATTTTCCGTAATTTCTCGATCTAGTAATGGATTAGTGGCAGGTTTATCAATTCCGACTAAATCACTTTCAACATTTAAGAATTGGCAGATTAATTTAAAGAAATCACTTGCTTCATCAATATTAGTCCTGGTATCCCAATAAGACATAGTGCAATGCAAAGTGAGTTTGGCTCTGGTTACTGCCACATAAGCTAAGCGCCACTCTTCTTCGCGCCGGAAAGCGGCACAAGCATCTTTAAATTCTTTGAATTCAACTGCCGCTGATTTGGCATCACTTAACTGCGATAAATCTAAATTAGGAAATTCAGCCGCATCTCCACGCAGCTCAAATGGAATTTCTGCTTCATTGTGTAGCCAGGAAATAGTGTGCTGCGGATAGGCCTTTGGGAACTGTTTTTCCACGATTCCTGGAATCACCACATGATCCCATTCGGCACCTTTTGACATATGAATTGTCAGTAATTGAATTACATCAGAATGAACTTCGGGTGCACCACTTTCTAGCCCACGTTCGTGATCAATAGTTGCATCCAACCACCGCACAAAATCAAAAATTGAACCATTACTTGCCGAGAACTTGGCAGCTTCTTCATTAAAGCGATCTAGATGTCTGCGACCATTTGAGCCGCCATCACGAACTAATAACTCAACCGTCAAACTTAAGTACTCTTCGATTTCATAAATTAAATCAATTAATGAGCCATTTGCACGATTTCTTAACCGCCGTAAATCTTTAGAAAATTCTAATAATCGCTTATAACCGATTTCTGAGAATTCTTTTCGATCTGCTGATTCAATCTCATCAAGGGCTTCAATTAAAGATCCCGCAGCATTGTCATCGGCTTCTGCAGTTTCTAAAACTTGAGTAGCCATGGCGGTAATTAAGTCTTGCTCTTTGTCGCCATTTGATTCGCGTTTACGTTTGAATCTTCCTAAAGCTGCCAGATCTTGCACTCCGATTGCTAAGCGCGGGCTAGTCAAATGTCGCATTAAAGCTGAACCTGCTTCGGCATCCACAATTACTTTGAGTAACGTAAAGACATCAGTGACTTCAGGAACTTGCATCAATCCACCGATACCTAATACCTCTACCGGAAGTTCATGCGCACGCAACGCTTTTTCGATTTCAGGTATTTGTTTGCGATTACGTACTAAAACTGCAAATGTTTCTTCGCTACCCTTTTTCTGCCATAGCATTGCCAATCTTTCAGCAATTCCGGCAGCTTCTAATTCCACATTTTCATAAATATCTCTAATCACTTGCCCTGCTCCGGCACCATCTCGGGGTTGCAGTGCTTTGACATTCAATTCGATTTGGTTACCGACTACTTTGCCTACTTCATTGGCGAGATTTAAAATCGCTACGTCGTTGCGGAAAGTCGTAGAGAGCTTATATTCCGCTACCTTTTGGGTTCCGCTGGTACTTCCAGAATTGTGTGCGAAAACTTTTGGAAAGTTCTTGATGGTACCAATAGCCGCACCACGCCAGCCATAAATTGCTTGATAAGGATCACCTACCGCCATTACTGGATGGCCATCTTTAAATAATGCCGAGAGCATCCGCACTTGCGATTGTGATGTATCTTGATATTCATCAAGCAATACCACTCGGAATTTTGCACGCTCTAATTCGCTTACCTTTTCTACCTCTTGCGCAATTTGCGCTGCATAGAACATTTGATCGTCAAAAGATAGTTGGCCGCTTGCAATTCGTTCTGATCGTAATTTTTTAGATATTTCTAGCAGTTTAATACGTTGCTTTAACACCAAACGCACTTTATCTACTTCCTTATCAGAAGGAACTTCTGTTAAGCGCTGCAAAACTTTGTTGGTTTCTTCAATAATTTCGGCTTCGGTTACGCCATGTTCCATCGCACTTTTAGTAAGTCCCAATAAATCTTTTACTAAAGTTTTAAATGCGCCTTCATATTCAAATTCGTCATCATTCCATTCACGCAAAACTTTAGCCGCTTGTTGCCAAACGACAGCTTCGCCAATCAAATCCGCATCTGTATCAATTCCGAGTCGCAATCCATATTCGCGCAGAATATTTCCGGCATATGAGTGATATGTCATCACCGGTACTTCGATTGATAGATTTTTATCTATTAGACCTTCTTTGCGAAGCTGTTTCAAACGATCTTTGATGCGTTTCTTAAGCTCTGCGGCCGCTTTACGGGTAAAGGTAAGACCTAATATTTCTTCAGGTTTGGCGTAACCATTTGCGACTAACCACAAAACTCGAGTTGCCATGGTTTCAGTTTTGCCAGAACCTGCACCTGCGATTACTACTGCCGGCACTAACGCTGATTCAATAATTTTGATCTGTTCTTCAGTAGGAACTTTATTTGTTACCTTTGCAATATCCAGCGCGGAAATGGGCTTAGTCATAAAGACCCCGACCTTCAATTTGCAGCGGGCAAGCGGTATTTACTGGGCAGAATTGGCAATTACTGTTCTTAATCGCCAAATAACGCTTTCCACCCATAGCTACTGCGGTTTTTTCAATTCTTGCTTCTACTTCTTTACGATCTATCGGCATTTGATCGCGAGTTTCTGGTTTTTTATTTTCAGAATCTAGATAAACAAGTGAAGCACCTGCGGTATCTGCGCCCACTGCATATTGATAGATTTGCATTTGCGCATCTGTAAGCGCATCATTTTTGGTAATGCGACCTTTTCCGGTTTTAAAGTCCACCACATACAACTTGCCATCTAACGTGGTTTCTATTCGATCAATTTTGCATGAAATTAAAGCGCGACCGATATTAAATTTGTAAGTTGCTTCTGATTCTTTAAAAGTTCTCTGCTGGGCGATAAATTCGCGATATTGGTAAAAACGTTTTAACATCAAAATTGCCCGGCCTTTTGAAGTTCTTGAAATCCAACCAGTCTCGGCATCTACCAATTTCCAATTAGCTTCTAATAATTCAATCTGCTGCGCTAAATTTGTATCTTCTTTCTCTGCAAGTTCGGCAAATTTATGAATTACAATTCCGATGAGCTGTGCTGTGGTGTTTCCATCTTGACCACCATGAGTTTCAAGAAACCAACGCAATTGGCATTCATCAAATTTTTCTACACCGCTTGGTGAGATTCGAACATCTTGATCCGCTGCGATTGCTGGCGCATCTGAAGAAATATGTTTTATGCCATACCAGTCAGCTGGATCTGCGCCTGCAATTCCGGAAGCTGCCAACGCTTTTAAAGTCGCAGCAGCTTCTTTAGAACCTTGATTGATCACTTGCGTGCGTAATTTGGAGACCACATGCGCAGTGCTTAATAAATTCTCTGCTTTTAAAATATTTCGTTTCGCTTCAATTGGTAAATCGGGGTTGCAGAATTCGTAAGCTAAATCAAAGTAAGTAGAAGGTTGATCTTCTTCGCGATCGACAGCGGTAATAATTAAATCTTGGCTAGCCCGTGAAATAGCTGCATAAAATAGCCGTAATTCATCTATGGCCACCGCAGCCTTAGCCACTAGCTCTAATTCGATGGCAGCTAAATCTGGGTTTCGGTCTCTTTCAGCTAATCGTTCGGATCCAAGTAACGAACCACGGATCCGCAAATTTGGCCAGATTCCTTCTTGAACACCTGCGACAACTACTAATTTCCATTCTCGACCTTTAGCAGAAAATGGCGTCAGTAATTCCACCACATCAGGGCGTTGACCTTTTGCAGTTATCACATCGCCTGCAATTTCAGATTTGCGGATATCTTTAAAGAATTGACCCAAATTGGCATATTTAAATCTCTGACCAAATCTTCTGGCAGATTCAAATAATTGCAACATGGCATCTAAATCACGATCTGCATTAGCACCGCGCACCCCACCTTTGAGCGCACGGTTGCGCCAAGCATCACTTACTAATTCATTATCTGAAGTTTTAGCATTTGACCAAATTGCCCAGAGCAAATCTTCGGGTTGGCTGCTCTTTTTCTTGGCAGTACGTTCTGCAGTGGTAAATAATTCATGCAATCTAATTAGTGCAGCGCCGCTTTCAATTTCAAATTGGCCATCAGTAATTGCTTTGCAAATTAGTTCAGAACCACTGAGCCCGGTTTTGCCGGAATATTTGGTAACTAACTCTCGGCGCATTCGGCGAAAAGAGATTGAATCTGCGCCACCAAATTCAGAAAGTAATAATTGTTCGGCAGTAGTTAAATCAATATTTCCAGTTATTGCAGCTTCGGCCATCAACAAAAATGGCGCAATCGAAGCATTTTCTGCAAGTACTTGTAATTCGCCTGCTACTGGAATGCCATAACGCATCAATGCGCTTCGCACCGCCCCATTTTGTGCCGGCGATCTAAAAATCACTGCCATGTCAGACCAATTAAGTCCGCTCTGTAAATGTGCACGTTGTAATTTATCTGCGATAAACGAAGCTTCATTTGCGCCATCTACAAAGCATTCAGCCATTACCGAACCTGCGATTTCGCCGCGAGAACTCTGAATATCTGGAGCTTTTGGAAATTCGCCAGCTACTTTCTCTAAAAATAAATGCACAGCGCTGCTGGCACGGAAATTTTCTGTTAAATGTATCGAATTGCCCGCTGCTAAGTAAGGTGCCAACGCTTCTTGAAGTCCGTCAGGATCTGCGCCTCTGAATCGACCTACGGTGCTATATGGATCTACTGCAATCACTAAATCGTCAGTTGCGATATTAGATAAGAGCGCACGTTGGGCTTTATCGCTCTCTTGGAACTCATCTACCAAGATAGTTTTGAATTGGTTCTTGAATGCGTTGCGAGTGACATTTGCTGCACGCCATACCAGTTGCGCGGAATCTAAACGTTCCTTTGGTTCACCGTGATCAGCATCAACCAGAATCAGTGTTCCGATGTAACTCTTCCAAAATTTACTAGCGGCAATCCAGAACTCTTCCTTGTACTTTTGTCCATTTGCATCTAAATCATCTGGTGTCCAGCCTCGCTCAGTGGCTCGTAACATCAAATCACGAAGTTCGCGTACAAAGCCACGAGTGTGTAGTGCAGGTTGGAGTTCAGTTGGCCAATCAACACCATCAACTAATTGTCGGATCCAACCTTCTTGCTCTGGACCTGAAAGAAGAATTGGATTATGTCCTTCAGCCTTTAAAATTGAATGCGCTAGCGCATGAAAAGTACGTGCAAGTGGTTCAAGCATCGTTTGCGAAGTTTGTAATGCGATTGCGTCACGAAGTTCAGAAGCACGTTCGCGACCAAATGTTAATAAGAGAATCGAATTTGGATCTTGTCCAGAATTGATTCGCGAAATTGCAGCTTCAATTAATACTGTGGTTTTGCCAGATCCTGGACCACCGCTAAGAATCAGCGGCTTGCCGCGGAGTTCGACTGCACTTTGTTGAGCGGTTGTTAATTGAAATGTCTTCCTAGCAATTGGACGTCGTTTAAGAGAAATATTGCTTGTTACAGATTTATCCCTCGCCACGGGAGATATTCAACCCGAGACGAGGGACAAAACCGCGTTTTTACGCGTTCTTGGCTTTCAGAGAGACATCTTTGCCAAGAAATCCCTCTTTGGTTATCAGATAAACAACAACTGGGCTCCGTCGGTCATTTCAATAAAGTCAGAGGCGCTAATGATTCCTTCGACGTCTTCTCTCAAGTCATGTTCATCCACTTTATTCATATCCGCAGATAAACGACAGGCCCAAAGATGTCCGCCTGCTGCCGTGATTTGATCTAAGAAATCTGGAACTGGTGGAATTTGTAGTTGTTCCAATTGCTTCTTAAGCATTCCAGTTGCCATACCTGTCATTGCTGGAGCAAAAGCTTGAGGCATGTGTAAGTCTGTACCCGGAATATGTAAAGCAGTATTGCCTGCTGGGCTGAATTGTAGGTTTTCAGCGCGTGACTTAATAATCATGTCGAATCCCCAAAATGTGAAAAACAAGTGCGTCTCAACACCTTCACCAAGAGCAGCGTTACCCAAAATGAGTCCCGGGTAAGCCATATCAAGATTTCCTTTTGAGCAAATGATTGCCAGTTTTCTTCCCTCGCTTGAACCTGAGTCAAAATCAGGAACTAATTTCTTATCATTCATTTCAAACACATCCTTTTGGTTTTGGAACACCAGCTATATATGCCATCTTTTTAGCTGGTTTCTTTGGAAATAAGTTGAACTGATCTTTTACTGGGAACCCACCTGCAACTTGCATTCTTCTAGAAGTAGGTGACTCTCCCTTCTCTTTAAAATCACTCCTCATGAAATTGACCATTGCCCAATGTGCATCAGTTAATTCGATTTCAATATTCTTTGCGAGCTCTCGAGCAACCTCTTCGCTCCATTCGTCATATTCCGTCAAGAAACCTTCCTCATTTACCTGAACGGACTTTCCTGCAATCTCCATAGTAGGCATTTTTCTCTCCTAGCCTTCGACTTTTTTCTTGCCGGCCATCTGCATTGATGTTGAAATAGGCAACTTTCTTCCTGGCAATAACATGTTCCAGTAAATCCACCTAAAGGCCAGTTTCCCTAGATGATTTATATGACTCTCTTTTAATAGAGGCATAGGTCCAACTACTGGAAGTGGAAACTTTCCAGGAAGTGGTTCTGTTGTGTAATTAAAATCGATTAATAGGCCCTTACCGTTTCCGGACTCAATAAAGCAATTAGCATGACCATCAAACTTCTTTTCCATAGGTAAGTTATTAACATAATTAACAAAGTTCTCTGCGAAAACTTCTACCGCGAAATGTGCCACGGAACCTGCTTTTGAGGCAGGAATGTTGCTCGCATCACCTAAGGCAAAAATGTTTTTGTAATCTGTTGAAAGAAAAGTTTCCTTATCTACGGGCAAATAATTCAATTCATCGCCTAAACCTGATGCTCCGATAAAATCTGCGCCCATATTTAATGGAACAGTAACGAGAAGATCGAATTTAATTTCTCTTTCGTCCATTGAATACATAGTTTTCGTTTCAGGATCTACTCTTTCAATTACATAGTCTGTCTCTAGCTGGATATCTCGTTCCTCTAGCAAGTAACCCAGCGTTTTGGAACATACTGGTTTGGTAAAAGCACCTTCTAGCGGTGTTACATAATGAATTTGTACCTTGTCTCGAATGCCACGTTTCTTAAAATATGAATCAGCTAGAAATGCAAATTCCAATGGCGCAACTGGACATTTAAGGGGCAATTCAGTTATATGTACAACCATCTTTCCGCCAGGGAAATTCTCTAATGCTTTCTGAAGTGCAACCGAACCTTCAAGAGTATAAAAATCAAAAGCACTTCGATACCAAATTGCAGGATCATCTAATCCAGGGGTTTGATCTGGACGAGGTGTAGTGCCTGTCGCAACAATTAAATAGTCATATTCAATTTCTTCAGAGCTCTTTAGAATGACTTTATTGTTGTCGGCTTCAATTTTTTCAATTTCAGAAAATATGAAATTGACTCGTTCGTTTACTTGACGTTTTCTAGGTTTAATAAGTTGATCTTTTTTATAGACACCAAAAGGTAAGAGCAACAAACCTGGTTGATATAAATGGTCGTCATCTTTATCGATGATCGTTATTTGCCAATCTGATTTATTAAGATGTTTACTGAGGTGGTTTGCCACCATTGTGCCGGCAGTTCCTGCACCTAATATGACAAGTTTTCGCATAATGTCTCTCCTAACTTGCTAATTTCAAGTTAGACCTATTTGCGAAATAAGAGTGTAATCTGTCAGACAAAATCACTGTCTTTTTAAATACTTAGTGATAGCGCTGTGACCTAACAGATAGAAAAAGTAAAACTATCTTGATGTCTAGATACTTATATCTCTACATCAAGATAGTTTTAAGAACTAAATACTATTTTCCAAATATTCGTGAAAAGAATCCGCCTCTAGCAGCACGCGCTGCTTCAAGCTCTGCTTTGGTGCACTTGCAGCGCTGATTCTTTGGCACTCCAGCTAACGCAATCTCAATGTGATTGCCGCAACCTGACCAGGTTGGCTTCTTGCAGTTAAAGCAGGTGGTTCTTGAGCACATAGTTTCCTCTTTCTTTTTCTGTAAATTCTTGTTTCTTTTAACTTAATTCTTATTAGCTGCCGGCGAATTGATCCATGTCAGATATCCGCCATCTAAATTCTTTGCATCGTATCCAAGTGAGCGGAGCAACATTGTTGCAACATGACCACGTTGGCCTACCTGACAATTAACAATAACTTTCTTATTGTTGATCTCTAGGTGGCGTTCACGCATTTCATCAACTGGAATGTTTACAGATCCTGGAATTGTGCCGTTTGCAAATTCGGAAGCGGAACGAACATCGATAAATGCATAGCCTTCTGATTTGTACTTATCTAACTCGCTCCACTGAGCTGTTTCTGTAATTCCTGAAATTACATTCTCAGCGATGTAACCCAACATATTTACTGGATCTTTTGCAGAGCTAAATGGTGGAGCATATGCAAGTTCTAAATCCGCAAGCGCTGGAGCAGTCACACCTGCACGAAGTGCAGTTGCAATTACGTCAATACGCTTATCAACGCCATCACGACCAACACCCT
>CAXBPX010000023.1:0-14774 GCA_963977625.1 uncultured bacterium | reverse complement strand
GCAACCATTCCAGATTCCATCGCTTCAGCAGTTCGGATTGCGCGACCAAGTTCGCCACTAAACACATAACTGATAAGTCCAAACTCCGTGTCATTAGCGAGCGCGATTCCTTCTTCATCGCTTTCAAAGATGACAATAGGTGCAACTGGGCCAAAGATTTCATGTTTCAAAATTGAGTTGTACTTATCGACCGTCATCACAGTTGCTGGATAGAAAGCGCCTACACCTTCTGGTTTCTTTCCGCCGGTGCGCACTGCTGCGCCATTTTTAATGGCTTCATCCACTAAATCGCTGATTTTGTCGCGTTCTTTAACTGACACGTATGCACCCAGAGTTACACCGTTATCGGTGCCACGGCCCATTACAAAACCATCCATGGCCTTGGTAAATGCAGCAATAAATTCTTCCGCAATTCCCTTCTGGACAAAGATGCGATTTGCAGATGTACATGCCGCGCCACCATTACGCATTTTGGCCAGCAAAATTGCAGAAACTGCAGTTTGGATATTTGCATCATCCAACACAATTACCGGCGCATTTCCACCAAGTTCCATGGAACAACGAATTACTTGATCCGCAGCTTCTTTGATTAAATGTTTACCAACTTCAGTAGATCCTGTAAATGATAAATTCTTTAATCGTGGATCATGAAGTAACTTAGAAATTTGTGGACCAGTTTTCTCTGGCAAAATTACATTTAATACGCCTTTGGGAAGTCCAGCGCGTTCCATTATGTCCACGATATGTAGCGCAGTTAATGGAGTTTCGCCCGCTGGTTTTAAAATCATGGTGCAACCTGCCGCAACTGCTGGACCAATTTTGCGAGTGGCCATACCCGCTGGAAAATTCCAAGGAGTAATTAAAAGTGAAACTCCAATTGGTTGATGTGTTACTAAAATTCTTTTGTCGCCACTTGGTGATTTGCGGAAATCTCCTTCGACGCGCACAGTTTCTTCAGAGAACCAACGGAAAAATTCTGCAGCATATGCAGCTTCGCCGCGAGCATCTGGCATCGCTTTGCCATTTTCTTTTGAAATTAAAGTGGCAATAATTTCTGCTTCTGCAGTCATAATTTCAAAAGCTTTACGTAATATTTCTGCGCGAACTCGCGGTGCAGTCTTGCCCCATTCTGCTTGTGCATTATGTGCTGCAGTTAAAGCTGCTTCACATTGTTCATCATTTGCAAGATGAACTTCTGCAATTACTGAACCATCTGCAGGGTCATAAACAGCAGTTGTGGAACTTCCCTTTACCCATTGGCCATCAATGTATAACTCGGTGCGCATGAAAAGAGCATACCTTTTAACTTAAATACTCCAAATGAGCTAAGGAGGTCTATCATTAAACCTGTTATGGCTAAATCTTGGACGGATGGCGCTCCGGCGCCCGTCGCATTGCAAGATCACGCACACCTGGAAGATCCGATTTCTTACAAGATAAAGAAGGCGGTCTTAGGCGGTCCGTTAAATCGCCATACCTTGAGTCACCAGAGATTAAAGAAGAGATTTGCACTTGGCATTCTCTCGTCAGACTGCATCTCATCTTCTGCATACGGTTCAGAACAGATTTTAATAGCGCTATTGCCTGCTTTTGGATTAGCTGCATTTACGTTGCTAATGCCACTTACCTTCGTAGTGTTGGCAATTTTGACCATCATTACACTCTCTTACACCAACGTAATTGATGTTTACACAAAAACTGGCGGCGCATACATAGTTTCTAGAGATAACTTTGGTCCAACAACTTCAATCATTGCGGCGGTAGCTTTGATGTTGGATTACATTGTTACATTGGCAGTGCAAGCATCTGCTGGAGTTTTGGCGATTATTTCAACTTTCCCTAATTTAGCGCCCCATAAAGTTGAGATGGTTTTATTTGTAATTGCATTTTTAACTTACGGTAATTTGCGAGGTGTTAAAGAAGCTGGAAAAGCTTTTGCGGCACCTACATATTTATTTATTGTTGGAATGTATGTTGTCTTCATCGTAGGTATATACAGAGTTTTTAATGGATCTCTGGACAAACTTTCTACAGTACAAGAAGGTGCAGTAAATATTGGCACCGAACAAGGCTTATTAAGTGCAGCCGCTATTTTTATTCTGCTTCGCGCTTTTGCAAATGGTGGTTCATCTTTAACTGGGCTAGAAGCGATTTCTGACGGCGTAGCACTTTTTGAAGTACCAGAAGCAAAAAATGCTAAGAAGACCTTAATTATTATGTCCGTTTTGCTTGGCTCTTTAGTGTTAGGAGTTTCTTGGTTTGCATACAAGATTCATGCTTTGCCGTATGAATCAGGATCGCCAACTGTAATCTCTCAAATTGCTAAATCAGTTATGGGCGAAGGACCTTTCGGAAACTTCTGGTTTATTTATGTGCAATTTGCTACTACTTTGATTTTATTTGCTGGCGCTAACACTACTTACTCAGCTTTTCCAATTCTGTGTAATTTCGTAGCGACAGATGGCTTCCTACCAAAGCAATTAACTAAACGTGGCCATCGATTAGCTTTTTCAAACGGCATCATCTTCTTGGCAGTTGGTGCAGTGGTATTCGTGGTTACCACTGGAGCCTCGGTCGAACACTTGGTGGCTTTTTATGCGCTAGGCGTATTTACAGGATTTACATTATCTGGTTTTGGAATGGCAAAACACGCACGTAAAAATCAAACTAAAAATTGGAAACTCAAAATCTTTGTAAATAGTTTGGCTGGTGTAGTTTCGCTAGCGGTTGTCATCATCTTCTCAATTGTTAAATTCACTGAAGGTGCTTGGATTATTCTGGCAATTGCATTTGTATCTATCGTTTCACTTTTACGATTAAATCGCAGATATGTGCGCGAACAAGCAGTGCTCTCGCTCTCTCAAGAAAAAACTCGTGCGACTTCAATTGCACGTCATGATGTAACTGTTTTGGTAGATAGCGTGGATCTGGCAACGGTTGGCGCAGTTAGATATGCGCGAAGTTTAAATCCGCACACTTTAAGCGCAGTGCATTTTGTGATTGATGATCGTCGAGCAGATGACATCAAGAAAGCCTGGGCCGAAACTCCGGCACTTTCCGATGTTTCGTTAGAACTTATTGATTGTCCAGATCGTAGATTGGCAAACGCCGCACTTGATTATTCAATTAGAGCAACTGCAGATGGTGATCATGAATTGACACTGCTCTTGCCGCGTCGTTCATATTCCAGAATTCTTGGAAAAGTTTTACATGATCAAACTGCAGAACAGATTGCAGCTCCGATTTCGCAACTTCCAAGAGTGGTCGCCACGATTATTCCTTTTGATGTAGTCCGACTTTTAGAAGAAGGTCCGCTCAATGTGCACGGTGAACATAATGAAGAACCGAAAGTAACTTCAACTCAGACCATAGAACCTGCCAAAAGAATGGTGCCGCCAGCAAATTTTGAACCAGTTGGTCATTACTCCGAGAAAGTAATAAAAATTGGTGAAGTAATCTGGCGTAAACGCGCTCATGTGCAAGGGCGAGTAACCGCAATTAGAACTTCGCCTGCAAACCAAGCGCCAATGTTTGAAGTGGAAATGTGGGATGAGACCGGTGGAATTACCTTGCAATTCTTAGGTCGTAGATCGCTAGCTGGTCTTGATGTGGGCGCACAACTTCGCGCTGAAGGAATGGTTGGCGAAGTTGATGGATTGTTAACAATTCTCAATCCAAATTACGAACTCTTGCATTAATTCGATAATTAATAATTATAATAATTAGCGTTTATTTTGGAAAAAATCTCCCAGTAATTTGGCGCACTCTGCTGCTAAAACCCCAGAAATTACCTCTGGCTTATGTAATTGACGCGGGTCGCGCAGTAAATCCCATTGAGATCCGACTGCGCCAGCTTTCTCATCCCATGCGCCAAATACTAATTTTGGGATTCGCGCCTGCGCGATAGCACCTGCGCACATTGCGCAAGGCTCTAATGTCACTACCAAAGTACAGCCATCTAATCTCCAATTACCAATTGCGCTAGCCGCTTTTTGAATTGCAATTATTTCTGCATGTGCAACTGGATTATTCGCTAACTCTCTTTGATTAGCACCGGTAGAAATTACTTCGCCAGCTTCATTCAAAATAATTGCGCCAACAGGTACATCTCCACTTGCAGATGCTGCGGCGCGCGCTAATTCGATGGCTTTCGCCATCGCTTCTTCAAAATTCATAGCTCTAAAAGTTCAACAAACTCTTCTGAAAATCCAAGCCGTTTTGCAATCGCTTCTAATTGCTCATCTGGAAATAACTCGGTGTCATCACAGAGCGCTTCTAATTCCATATGGCCCATACCTAAGTCACTGATGATATCCATGTGACCACCTGGCAATGGTTCATCATCTTCTTCAGGAATTGGTAAATCTGCAATTTCTAAAAATTCATTTGCTACTTCATAATCAAGTGCACAAGTCACGTCACTTATAAACAAACTGATGTGACTTCCCAAAACTCTAATTAAAATAAAAAATTCTTCATCTATTGAAATTAGTGCAAGCGCTCCGCCATTTGTCTGATGATTTCGAAGCTCTTTGATTACTGCGCCGATGTTGTATGGATCGGGCAAGATCTCAAGATTCCAAGTTCCGCTTTCATGCCAAGCAGCGACTGCGAAATCAACATCTGAGTTCATTGTCACTGCTCCCTTCGCTTAGAATCCCGTGAAAACTGCTTACGACAAGTTTTGCACTACTTCTTAGTATTTGAAAGACCTGTAAGGTAGGCATTATGAAAGTGCATGTTGCCGACCACCCATTAATTGCGCATAAATTGACGGTGCTGCGCGATGAAAAAACTGACTCTCCAACTTTTCGCCATCTAGTCGAAGAGCTGGTCACTTTGCTCTCCTATGAAGCAACTCGTGAAGTTAAAGTCATCCCCAAAGATATTAAGACACCGGTATCGCCAATGACTGGTGTGCAGATGACCAAACCAACTCCGGTAGTTGTGCCAATTTTGCGCGCTGGGTTAGGCATGCTCGAAGGTATGACCAAATTAATGCCGAATGCAGAGATTGGTTTTCTGGGCATGGTTCGTGATGAAAAAACTTTACAGGCTTCAACATATGCAAATCGCTTACCAAAAGATTTAAAAGGTCGCCAATGTTTCATTCTTGATCCAATGTTGGCAACTGGTGGAACTTTGATTGCTGCCATTCAATATTTATTAGATTTAGGTGCTACCGACATCATTGCAATCTGCATCATTTCATCTCCTGAAGGAATCAAAGCGGTCGGCGATGCATTCCCAAATACCAACGTTCATTTAGTAACTGGTGCAGTTGATGAGAAATTAAATGAACATGGTTATATCGTTCCTGGTTTGGGCGATGCTGGTGATCGTCTTTACGGAGTTGTTTGATGTCATCAACCAGCCCTGGTTACGGAATCACCATTCGTGTTGAAGGTGCTCCGGAACGACAACCAGTTGCCCAAGCCACTACTGCAATTACAAATGCTGGCGCGACCATAACTGCGCTGGATGTTGCAGAATCAAATCTTGAATTAGTAGTTGTTGATATTACTTGTGACACTATTGATGTAAATCATGCACAAGAAATTTGCCAACAAATAGAAAAAACTCCTGGCCTAAAGGTACGCAAAGTAAGTGATCGCACATTCTTGCTGCACTTAGGTGGCAAAATAGAAGTAACTCCCAAAGTTCCGCTTAAAACTCGCGATGATTTATCACGCGCATACACTCCTGGCGTTGCCCGTATTTCTCAAGCAATTGCGGCAGATCCAGCAGATGCCAGACGCTTAACCATCAAAAGAAATACGGTTGCAGTAGTAACAGATGGCTCTGCAGTACTTGGCCTTGGAAATATTGGTCCTGCGGCAGCGCTTCCAGTTATGGAAGGTAAAGCTGCGCTATTTAAAAGATTTGCAGATGTAGATGCTTGGCCAGTTTGTATCGATTCGCAAGATGTGGATGAAATTGTGCGCACCGTGCAATTAATTGCTCCGGTATATGGCGGAATCAATTTAGAAGATATCTCTGCGCCACGTTGTTTTGAAATCGAAGAAAAGCTACGCCAATTACTTGATATTCCGGTTTTCCACGATGATCAACATGGCACTGCAATTGTGGTGCTGGCTGCCCTTAAGAATGCACTGAAGTTGGTACGGAAAGAATTAAAGGATGTAAAAATTGTGATTAGCGGTGCCGGTGCTGCTGGTACTGCCATTGCCAAATTGCTTTGGATTAGTGGTGCACGCAATTTACTGGCGTTCCACCGAGAAGGTGTTGCCTTAATTGACGGGATCGATAATCACGGCTTTACAGGAAATGTGCATGAGGCAGTAAAAGGCGCAGATGTATTCATCGGAGTGAGCGCTGCCAATGTTTTAACTGAAGCTGATGTGCAAAGTATGGCTATCAATTCCATCGTTTTCGCATTAGCAAATCCAGATCCCGAAATTGATCCAACTATTGCTCGTAAATATGCTGCAGTAGTAGCAACTGGTAGAAGTGATCATCCGAATCAGATCAATAATGTGCTGGCGTTTCCAGGAATTTTCCGAGGATTACTAGATGCTAATGCCAGCAAAATAACCGATGAACTTTTAGTTGCGGCAGCTGATGCAATTGCATCTTGCGTTGCACCATCACAATTAAATGCCAACTTTATTATCCCTAGCGTCTTCGATCCTGAAGTTGCCAAAAAAGTAGCAACTGCCGTGAAAGTAGCTGCTAAATAATGCTCCAAGCATCTTTTGATGCCCAATTAACTCAATTCGGCCCACTACTTTTCTACGTAATTGCATTTGTGGTGATGTATGTAGAAAACGGCATCATGTTAGGTTTTTTCTTACCAGGTGATTCACTTCTATTTAGCGCAGGATTAGTAGCAGCAAGCAATAGTTCTATAGATATCTCGCTGCTCTGTTTAATTGTATTTCTTGGGGCATTTATTGGCGACCAAACTGGTTATGTAATTGGCAGAAAATACGGCCGTCCTTATTTGGAACGGAAAAACTCACCAAGAATAAATCAAATGATTTTGCGGGCTGAGAAATTTTATGAAAGATCTGGTTGGTGGGCTGTAGTTGCGGCTCGATACTTTCCATGGATTCGTACCTTTGTGCCGCCAATTGCTGGCGCATCTAAAATGCGCTATTACGCTTTTTTGACTGCAAATGCTTTTGGTGCACTTTCTTGGGCAGTACTGATTACGCTGGCAGGTTACTACTCCGCCACCATTCCTTGGGTTAAAAGTTCAAGTTATGCAATTGCCGCGTTTTTTATCAGCGCTTCAATTATCTCTTCTGTTGTTGGCTACTTACGCCACCGACAATAACTCCTAAAAACGATAAGCAAATTCCGGCAATAAGCCATACGCTGATCCGCACGCCATGCACCGGTGCCAACCAATCAATTAATAATGCTCCAAATAAATTGCCACCGACACTTAAGAGAGTGGAAGCTAAAACTCCTAGTTGCTGCACAATGGTTGCAGAGTAAGCAATATAAATTACTCCTAAAACCCCACCGGTATACATCCACCATGGACCACTTGGTAATTCCTTGAAGTCATAGTGATTAGTTGGAATTAAAATTGCAGTTAGTAATAACAAAAACGTAGTACCCATAATGAAATTTAATAATGAAGTAGTCCAATGTTGACCAGAATAAATATTGATTTTGCCATTAAGCGCACGTTGAATTCCTACTATTGCTCCGGCTAACCCCGCTAAAACCACCGGAAATATTGATAAATCCTGGGCGTCGATTCGATCCCAAACCGATACCAGCACTGCTAAAACGGTAATTAAAGAGGCCAGGATTCGGCGAAAAGTAATATGTTTCCTTTCGCCGCCTGAGAGCCCAAATGCATCCACAATTAAAGAAGATGCAGTCTGCCCAGAAATTGAAGCCACTGAATAAACTGCAACTCCAATAACAGTCACGGTATTAGTTTGAATCGCCACAAAAATGCCGCCCAACATACCTGCAAATAGATTCCAACGTTGCAAGCCACCTTCGGCTAAACCACGTTTGATTCCAGTTAAACCTTGGCGCATGCCGTGATTTGCAAAAGCAAAAAGTGAGATCACAATTAAACCCGAACCAAACGAAACTGTGGCTGCTTGAATTGGATTACCTAGTACATTGGAAAGTTCGCCATTGACTCGCGCTTGAAAAGCAATCAAAGTTGCAGTTAAGAAAGCAATTAAATCTAAACGCATTTACTTAACCATTCCTCTTCTAATTCAGTACGCTTCTTTAGCGCCATTTGAAGTGCCGCAGTTGCTTTGACGAGCGCATCGGCATCATATGCTGATTCGGATTGTATTTTTTCTAACTCTACAATCTCTAAATCCAACTTCTCCATTTGACGCTCAATTCGCGCTAAATCTTTCTTATTTTGTCGCTCTTCAGCCGCGTTCGAAATTTTTTTATCGTTTACATTCTTTGGAATAGAAGCTTCGATCTGGGTTGCTCGCTGTTCTAGGTACTGATCTATTCCTCTTGGTAAGTCAGTGACTTTTCCATCTCCTAATAGACCAACTACTCGATCGCAAGTTCGCTCAAGGAAATATCGATCATGTGAAATTACCAGTAAAGTCCCGGCAAAACTATCTAGCAAATCTTCCAATTCTGTAAGAATTTCGATATCAAAATCATTGGTTGGCTCATCAAGCAATAAAACATTAGGACTATCCATCAATAATCTGGTTAGTTGTAAGCGTCGTTTTTCACCACCAGAAAGATCACCTACTGGAGTCCATTGAGATTCGCGATCAAAACCCAATCTTTCGCATAATTGAGAAGCTGATAGCTCTCGACCGCCGCCTAATTCGACTCTAGTTGCCACTCTTTCAACGGCTTCAATTAATCTCCAAGTCGGATCAAGTTCAGTTAAATGCTGTGAAAGCATGGCCACTTTCACCGTCACACCTTTTACCAACTTGCCAGCTGATGCAAAATGTTCGCCAACTAAGGTACGAATCAAAGTTGTCTTGCCGGCTCCATTAACCCCAACAATTCCAATTCGTTCACCAGGGCCAATATTCCAAACTAAATCTTCAATTAAAACATTTTCGCCAGCGCGAATCTGCAAATGCTGACATTCAAATACGGTATTACCCAATCTATTCTGACTAAATTTTAAAAGTTCGGTGTTATCTCGCGGTGGTGGTTCTGTTGCAATTAATTCATTTGCAGCATCTACTCGAAATTTAGGTTTTGAAGTTCTAGCAGGTGCTCCTCGACGAAGCCAAGCAAGTTCTTTGCGAAGTAAATTATTTCTTCTAGCATCCATTGCAGATTGTTGGCGAGCACGTTCGGCTTTTGCCAGAACGTATGCAGAATATCCGCCGTCATATTCCTCAAGCGAACCGCCAACTACTTCCCAAGTTCTATCTGTGACTTCATCTAAAAACCAACGATCATGCGTTACTACTACCACAGCTAGATTTTTTCGATTTTTTAAATGAGCTGCTAACCAAGCGACACCTTCGACATCTAAATGATTGGTGGGCTCATCAAGCAAAATTAAATCTAAATCCTCAATTAATAACTTTGCTAAACCTACTCGACGTCTTTCGCCACCCGATAAAGACGCAAAACCTCTGGTAAATAACTCTTCATGATAACCGCCAAAAAGACCAGTAAATATGGCGCGCACTCCTGCATCTCTGGCCCATTCATGCGTGGCCTTTTCGCCAAGTACCACATCGCGAACCGTTGCGCCTTTTGGTGCATTATCAATCTGAGACAAAATACCAATATTGGTGCCACCGCTTTTAGTGACACGTCCAGCATCTGGTGATTCAACTCCGGCAATTATTTTCATTAAAGTTGATTTACCGGCACCATTTCGACCCACAATTCCAATTCGGTCGCCTTGTGAAACTCCGATACTTACATTATTCAAGAGTTCCTTAATATCGAAAGCTTTACTTACGCTTTCTAGGTTTACAAGGTTCCGTACCATAGCGGTTAAGAGTAGGCTCTCGTCTCATGGATGTCACAACTCGTGAATACGCGTTGGCCCTTGATGCTTCAGATCCATTGGCCAAATACCGTGAAAAGTTTGTAATTAGCGATCCTGACCAATGTTATTTGGATGGCAACTCACTTGGACGACTTCCTAAGGCCACCGTTGATGCAGTAAACAATTTTATGGTTAATGAGTGGGGCAACGAAGTAGTTGCTGGTTGGGCGCATTGGGTAGATGAAGCGCAAACAGTTGGAAATTTACTTGGTCGTGCAGCACTTGGTGCAGCATCAGGACAAGTTTTAGTTTGTGACACTACCTCTATTAACTTTTACCAATTAGCGCTTGCTGCAATTCATGCCAAACCAAATCGTAAAACAATAATTATTGATGCAGCTAATTTTCCAACTGATCGTTACATTTTACAGGGTCTTGTTCGTCAATTTGGATTGAATTTAATTACGATTGATAACGAACCTGGGGATGCCAAACACGAACGTATAACTCCAGAAATTCTAGAAAAATATTTAAGTGATGATGTCGCATTAGTAACTCTAGAAGTAATTCAATATAGATCTGGTGCGCGCAGTCCAATCAAAGAAATCACAGATTTGGTGCGAAAATATGGTGCATTTATGTTGTGGGATGCCAGCCATGCAGTTGGAGCCATTGAAATGGATTTTGATAAAAATGGCGTGGATTTAGCAGTTGGTTGCACATACAAATATGGAAACTCTGGTCCTGGCTCACCAGCATGGATGTATGTCTCTAAAAGAGTGCAACAAGAGCTGCAAGTTCCAATTCAAGGATGGTTTGCACAGGCAGATCAATTTGAAATGGGTGCAACTTTTGAACGCGAAATGGAAACCATGCGTGGTTTTCAAATTGCAAGTCCCGGGTTGATGGCAATACGTTGTGTAAAAACTGCCTTTGAAATGATCGAAGAGGCCACAATCAAAGCGATCAATGACAAGTGCGCCAAAGGCACAGAGATGATGATTGCACTTTACGATGCTTGGTTAGCACCGCTTGGTTTTGAATTAAATACTTCGCGTGTGGCATCTGAACGCGGTGGCCATATTTCGCTGATACATCCTGATGCCAAAGAGATTGCAGTTGCCATGCGCACCATAATTAATGTAATTCCTGATTACCGAGTTCCTAATTCAATTCGGTTAGCAATCAGTCCATTGCCTACTTCATATGTTGAAGTGTGGGATGGTTTTGCCAGACTTCGTGATTTAGTAGCAAGTAAAAAATATATCGGCGCTGGCCAAGGAGGTTCGCGAGTCACATGAGTGAAAATTACGATTCCGCGCTCACTTACACCAGCTATTTGGCGGTGGATGATTTATTGAAATTACAGAAACCGCTTTCAGAAGGACCCGAACATGATGAGCTACTCTTCATTATTATTCACCAAACTTATGAACTTTGGTTTAAGCAATTAATTCATGAGTTTGCGGAAGCGCAACGAGCATTAGAAGCAAACGAAACACACCGCGCATTAGGCGTTTTAGGTCGCATTCGAACCATTATGAAAACTTGCGTATCGCAAGTGGATATTCTGGAAACAATGACTCCGTTGCAATTTCTCTCATTCCGCAATTATTTAGCGGCATCTAGTGGATTTCAGTCAGCACAATTTAGAAAAGTTGAAGCAATACTGGGTCGCCGTGATGAAAAATTTGCAAATCATTTACCACCAGAGATGCGCGATGAAATTATTCAGTTGATGGGCCAACGCTCACTTTGGGATTCAGTCATGATTTATCTATCTAAACGCGGTGCTGCGATTCCTGAATCTGTTTTAAATCGCAATTTGCGTGATCACTATCAACCAAACGAACAGGTGCAAACTGCATTGGTTCAAGTGCATCGTGAAGATCTCGAAGCGGCAATGGTCTGCGAAAAATTAGTAGATATTGATGAAGGTTTACAGGAGTGGCGCTATCGCCACGTAAAAATGGTCGAACGAACCATTGGTAGCAAGAGCGGCACTGGTGGTTCAAGTGGTGTTAAGTACTTAGCAAGTACTTTATTTAATCCAGTTTTCCCTGATCTATGGGAGATTAGAGCGAGCCTTTAATAATTAAATCGGTAAGCGACTTTCGACTTGATTGAGCTTTTTCTCGCTCTGCCATCTGTTCTGGCAAAATATCTGAATCTGCTTGTTTGCCAATTGCTACAACCACTACCGGTTCTAAAGTAGTTAAATCAAAAGTCTTACACATCGAATCGTGATTAAAGCCAGTCATTTGATGAGTTACATATCCGCGGTGATGTGCTTCGAGAGTTCCTTGTGATACTGCTAGGCCAACGTCATATTTAAAACTTGGGTGCGGATCTCCATTAACTCTCTGTTTGGTGCCCACAAATAAAACAAGTGCGCTGGAATTTCGTGCCCAAGTTTGATTGAACTCACCAAGTCCATTAAGGATTTGCGTGAAAGTTTCATCACCACGTTTGCCAAAAATAAAACGCCAAGGCTGTTCATTAAATGCAGATGGAGCTAAACGCGCAGCTTCTAATATTGCAAGTAAATCTGAGGAAGAAATTACATCATTTACATCTAGCGCTCTTGGGCTCCAACGATTTGTAATTAATGGATGTAAATCCAAATCCGTCGGTGCTTTTTTTACAACTTTTGCCATTTAATTCCTTACCTCAATAATTTATTAAAACTACGACAAACGACACGATATTCCCGTTAATTCCCGCATGATATCCGATGTGGGTTGCCAAATTTTTTTAAACTGATACCCTCGCTTTTAGAACGAGCACTCAGGAAAAGGAGAGTACAACTCAATCTCTGATCGAAGTCGATCTTGACAATTGTATGTACTGATTAAAAAATGCAAACCCGCGCTAACCACGCACAAACATTTAGACACACCCCAACCTCTGTAATACCTCTAAACGAAGCAAAAGTTGCAGCCCTGCTGGATCAAGAATGGGCGCGCTATAAAGAGACCACCAAGAAATCTGGGCTAGAAAATAGCCAAGCCAAGAAAGTTTTGCCGCTTGGTGCAACTAGTTCATTCCAACATTGGGATCCATATCCACTATCGATTGTCTCTGCCAATGGCGCATGGATGAAAGATGTTGATGGACGCGAACTACTAGATTTATCAATGGGTTTTGGCGCAATGCTTGCTGGCCACTTAAATCCTGATGTGATTCGCGAACTTCAAAGTTCGCTTGAAACAGGCACGCTCTTCGTAACACCTTCACCAATTTCAACTGATGCTGCGCAACGTATTTGCAAGCGATTTGGTTTGGATTTAGTTCGTTTCACAAATTCTGGCACTGAAGCCACAATGTATGCGGTACGAACTGCTCGCGCTTACTCTGGTCGAAACGGCGTAGTGAAAATCGAAGGCGGATATCACGGTAGCTATGACCCATTAATGGTTTCCTCAAAGCCATCAGTTGATCACGCCGGAGATCCGCATCTGCCAAATTCAGTGACTCCTTATGGCGCCGTTCCTGGCGATGTTTGGGTTGTGCCTTACAACGATGCTGAGGCAGTTGAAGAAATTTTCAAGAAGCATCGCAATGAAATTGCTTGTTTAATTATGGAACCAGTTTTAGAAAATATTGGAATCGTACTTCCAGATGCTGGTTATTTAGAACGAGTCCGCGAACTCTGCACTGAATACAACATTGTTCTAATATTTGATGAAGTAAAAACTGGTTTAACTGCTGGACCACAAGGTGCATCTGAAAGATTAGGTGTAAATCCAGATTTGATTTGCTTAGCTAAATCAATTGGTGGCGGAATTCCGCTAGCTGCTTTCGGTGGCGATTATCGCTTTATGGAAACCGTAGTCGATGGTCGTATGGCTCATTTTGGAACCTTTAATGGCAATCCATTAGCAATGGCCGGCGTACGTGCCATCGATAAAATTTGCACGCCAGAAGCTTTGGCCAAAGCAGAAAATCTCAACGATCAAGCCCTACTTCGAATTACTGATGCAATTAATGAATTTGAATTACCAGCTCACACAGTTGGTTTCGGAGTTAAAGGTTGCATCACCTGGTCTGCAACTCCAGTTCGAAATTACCGTGATTACAAAGCCACAGATTTCAAGATTGCAGAATTATCTTGGTTATGGTCAATTAATCGCGGAATTATCACACCGCCTGGATTAGATGAACAATGGTTAATTTCATTAGCTCATGGACAACGTGAAATTGATATTTTAGTTAATGATTTCGTTGAACTAGCAAGCACGCTTCGCGCATAATTGTAAACTCTTATAGACTGCTCCTTATGTCTGAAGAGTTAATTGTTGCTCGCGGCTTGACTAAAAAGTTCGGTGATTTCACTGCCGTTGATGGCATCGATTTCTCTGTTTATCGCGGCGAATCTTTTGGATTGCTTGGCCCAAATGGCGCAGGTAAATCCACCACTATGCGCATTATCGGTGCCACTTCGCAGCGCACCAGTGGTGATATCACCATACTAGGAAAAGATCCCGAAAAGTTTGGTCCCCAAATTCGTGCGCACTTGGGAGTAATTCCGCAAAAAGATAATTTAGATGAGCAATTAACTGTTACGGAAAATCTATATATCTACGGCCGCTATTTTGGACTTGCTCCTAAGTTAATTAAAAACAAAGTTGATGAACTACTTGAATTCGCGCAGCTCGAAGAAAAGCGTGATGCCAAAGTGGAATCACTTTCAGGTGGCATGAAGCGCCGCTTAACTATTGCGCGTGCGCTAGTTTCAGATCCAGATATTTTGATTTTAGATGAACCAACCACCGGATTAGATCCACAAGCTCGCCATATTCTTTGGGACCGTCTATTCCGATTGAAAGAAAAG
>CAXBPX010000022.1:0-15082 GCA_963977625.1 uncultured bacterium | reverse complement strand
TTTGCACATTTTGCAAGAAGAGAAAATTGGATTTATTACAGAGTCAAAATGGGAAGTAATTACAGACGAAAACGGAAATATCGCTCAAAAGAATTTTGGGATTGGTGCGATGTTAGTCGGAACATTTATGTGCGCGCTGATTGCGGTTATTGTAGGTGTGCCAATATCAGTCCTGAGCGCTTTATATCTAACTTTTTATGCCAAAGGAAAAATCAAAACTTTCTTGATCTCCTTAATCGACTTAATGGCCGCTTTTCCTTCTTTGCTGTATGGCTTTTGGGGATTTTTTATTTTTATGTCATCGGCCGAATACTGGGCCAAATGGTTGAATAAATATTTTGGCTTTATCCCTCTATTTGATGTTCCCGCTCCAATATTTGAGCGCTCGCCATTTATCGCAGGACTAGTTCTGGCAATCATGATTATTCCGATAGTTACTTCAATTTCACGTGAAGTTTTTTCTCAGACGCCACTTGATCGAATCCAAGCTGCTTACGCATTAGGCGCATCTAAATTTGCGATGATTAAGGCAGTCGTAATTCCTTATGGCCGTGGCGGCGTAATTGGTGGAGCGATGTTGGGCTTGGGACGAGCAATGGGTGAAACGGTAGCTGTATACACAGTATTAAATGTTGTTTACCAGATAAATTGGCAAATTCTCTTTGGTGCGGGAGGAAATGTAGCTTCATTAATTTTGCTCAAATTTGGCGAAGCTGGACCTTATGAAGTAGATGCGCTTATGGCGGCAGGCTTAATACTTTTCTTGTTAACACTGGTCGTAAATGCAGTTGCTGACTTGTTAGTCTCTAAATTAGGCAGTAAAGGTCGATGATGCAAAGTAATCATCCGCAACCACAGCGTCCTTGGGAAGCAACGCGCCAAGAGAAGCAATATTCGGCAATTTTGTTTCTAATTGCAGGACTAATTAGTTTGGCTTTAGTTAAGTTCACTTTTTTCAGCGGGAAATTTGGATTCGCAATTAGCTTGTTTTTAAGCACTCAATTAGTTTTTGTAATCCATGCCTTGCGAAAAGAAGGTATACCAGCAGCTAAAGATGTTTTACTTAAAGGATTTGCTCTATTTGGAATCACAATAACCATTATCCCAATTGTAAGTATTGTCTCGACTGTTGCTATAAAAGGTTATAAAGGATTGCATTTTGGACTTCTTTTTAAAGATATGAGTTTGGCATCCGTAAATGATCCCATTGCTCAAGGCGGACTGCTTCATGCTTTGGTCGGAACAGTCATTATGGTAGGTGGCGCTTTAATAATAAGTTTTCCAATAGGAGTCTTAACTGCGCTATATCTAACTGAAATTAAAGGTCGTTTCTCTAAACCAATTAAATTTCTAGTCCAAGCTATGAGCGGCGTACCTTCAATTGTTGCTGGATTATTTATTCTCTCTAGCGTCATTTATCCAATCACAAAGGAACTATCTGGATTGATGGGTTCTTTTGCACTTTCAATATTGATGATTCCTACCATTGCCAGAACTTCCGAGGAAATGCTCCGCTTAATTCCAGATGATCTTCGCGAAGCAGGAGTGGCGCTAGGTTCGACACAATGGAAGACGGTTTCATCCGTAGTGCTACCTGCTGCAAAAAGTGGGCTAGTAACTGCAGTTATTCTTGGAGTAGCCCGCATTATTGGCGAAACTGCACCGCTTTTGTTGGTTTCCGGTGGCGGCGATGCACTAAATATGAATCCAACTAATGGCGCAATGGGATCACTTCCGTATTACATCTGGAAAGCATTCTTAACTGGTGGAACAGATGAAGCATTTGCTAGAGCTTGGGGCGGCATGTTGGTTTTATTGATATTCATTTTCATTCTCTTTGGATTAGCAAGATTTCTAAGTAAGAGCAAGGCATAACGGAGGAATATCGAATGACAGTTCAGAACTCATTGGCAGATATTGCGAATAAAAGGGCCAGTCGCAATCAAAATGTCACTGCGGTTGCATCTGACATGGAAGCAATTGGTGTACATGCCTGGTTTGGAACCAAACATGTACTCTCGGATGTCAATCTAACTTTTCCTTCTGGTTCAGTTACGGCATTGATTGGACCTTCTGGTTGTGGCAAGTCAACTTTTCTAAGAACTTTAAATCGCATGCATGAATTCATTCCTACCGCTGCAATGGCGGGGCAGATCATGTTGGATGGCGCAGATATCTATGCCCCGGGAACCGATGTTACAAAAATTAGATTAAAGGTAGGAATGGTTTTTCAAAAGCCAAATCCTTTTCCATCTATGACAATTGGTGAAAATGTTTTATCTGGTTTAAAACTAGCTCAAATCAAGCGCAGCAATACCGACGATTTATTAGAGTCATGTTTGATCAGAGCAGGGTTATGGAACGAAGTTAAAGATCGTCTTAACGAACATGGTGGATCTTTATCTGGTGGTCAGCAGCAACGTCTATGTATTGCAAGAGCACTTGCAGTTGAACCCGAAGTCCTATTAATGGATGAGCCATGTTCAGCACTTGATCCCGGTTCTACGCTTCGCATTGAAGATACGATTGCCGAACTTTCACAAACTATGACCATCGTGATTGTCACCCACAATATGCAACAGGCAGCTCGAGTCTCTGACTACACCGCCTTTTTTCTCTCTGATGGTGGCCCAGGTGTGATGGTTGAAACTGATAAGACCGGCAAAATTTTCTCAGCGCCATCCGATAAGCGCACTGAAGATTATGTCACGGGTCGTTTTGGCTGATACCAAGAATTAACCTGCTTTGCAGGTGTTGTTAACCTTCAAAACAATGTGGCTTAACCTCAAATGACTAATTTTTCCTCGTACCAAGAAAAATTATCTATGTATATGAAAGGCAAGTAATGAAGTTATCTTCTAAGTTCAAAGCAGTTGGTCTTTCTGCAGCGCTTCTATTAGCAGTTGCACAACCAGCTCATGCAACAGACTTAACTGGGTCTGGAGCATCTTTTGTGGATCCACTATTACAAGCATGCAAAGCTGGCTTTGCGACTAAAACCGGACACTCATATGTTTATACCTCAACTGGTTCAGGCACCGGTAAGAAGAATTCAGATGCAAAAATCGGCGATTTTTGGTTCTCAGATTCCGCTCACACTGCATCATCAAAGCGCGCTACCGTGTTTCATGCACCAATAATTGCTGCGCCAATTGCAGTTCTAGTCAATTTACCTGCAAAGAAAGATATTTATCTCTCATCAACAACAGTAGCGAAAATTTTTGCTGGTGAAATCACTAAATGGAATGATCCAGAAATTGCAGCGGACAATAATCGCTCCGTCACAACAACTATTTACAAAAAAGATGCACAAGGAAATGTTGCAAAAGATAAGTCTGGAAATCCAGTAGTACTTTCAACTAGAACCAAGAATACTTACTACACTCTTCCAAATCAGAGTATTAAAGTTATTTTCCGTGCGGATGGATCAGGCACTACAAATAATTTCACAAGATGGTTAAATGGAGTAGCGCCTAAGATCTGGAATAAGCCAGCTAATGACGCATTCACAACAGCATTCCCAGGAAATATCAATGACACCAAGAATATTGGACGTATTGTGGGCGCTAATGCTTCTCAAGGTATCGCAACGCTTGCCAAGAAAACGCCATATTCAATTACTTATGCAGAGAAAAACTGGGGTGATGCATACGGACTTCGCACTGCGTACGTAAGCAATGCATCTGGCCAATTCGTTTTCCCAGATTCTGCAGCAGTGTCAGCTTTCCTTGGTGAAGCATCACAAGATGCAAATGGAATCGTTACTTACGATTACAACACAAAGGTAGAAGGTGCCTATACCTTAGGAATTGTCTCTTACATGTTGGTTGAATCTAAGTACGAAAACAAGGCAAAGGGAGATGCAGTAGAGGCGTTAGCCAAATACATCGTCTCACCAGAATGTTCAGCAGCCAACCCAAAGCTTGGCTATGTGGTCGTAGCTGGAACCTTCCTAACTAAGGCGAATGCCCAAATAGCGAAGATGAATAAGTAAATTCATTAAAAAGCCCACCACCTTGCGGTGGTGGGCTTTTTCTTTTGTGCGCCTAGCAGGAATCGAACCTGCGACGCCGGGCTTAGAAGTCCCGCGCTCTATCCGACTGAGCTATAGGCGCATGTGATTTGTTCAATGCGAATTCTACTGACTATATAGATTAAGGTTTCCACTTATGGCTGAGTTCATTTATACGATGAAGAAGGCGCGCAAGGCGCATGGTGACAAGGTAATTCTCGATGATGTCACTTTGATGTTCTTGCCTGGCGCAAAAATCGGTGTCGTTGGCCCAAATGGCGCGGGTAAATCTACGGTCTTACAGATCATGGCGGGATTGCAACAACCATCAAATGGTGAAGCTTTTTTAACACCAGGATATTCAGTTGGCATTTTGCTACAAGAACCACCGCTAAATGAAGAGAAGAATGTTTTAGAAAATGTACAAGAAGGCGTTGCCGAAACCATGTCAATGTTGGCGCGCTTTAATGAAATTAGCGAAGAGATGGCTAATCCAGATGCAGATTACGACAAGTTACTTGCTGAAATGGGAAATCTGCAAGAACAACTTGATCATCGCAATGCTTGGGATTTAGATTCACAATTAGAACAAGCAATGGATGCACTTCGCTGTCCACCAGCTGATGCTGATGTCAAAGTGCTATCAGGTGGCGAACGTCGTCGTGTTGCGCTTTGTAAATTACTTTTGCAACAACCAGATTTATTATTGCTTGACGAACCTACTAACCATTTAGATGCCGAATCAGTGCTCTGGCTCGAACAACATTTATCAAAATATCCCGGAACTGTGGTGGCAATTACCCACGATCGTTACTTCTTGGACAATGTGGCGCAATGGATTTTGGAATTAGACCGTGGCCGCGCTTATCCATACGAAGGTAATTACTCAACATATTTGGATACCAAAGCAACTCGTCTAAAAATTGAAGGACAGAAAGATGCTAAGCGCGCAAAACGTTTAGCGGAAGAACTGGATTGGGTGCGCCAAAATGCAAAAGGTCGCCAAGCAAAATCAAAGGCCCGCCTTGCACGATATGAAGAGATGGCCGCGGAAGCAGACAAGATGCGCAAATTGGATTTTGAAGAGATCCAAATTCCACCAGGGCCTCGTCTTGGAAATGTGGTCGTCGAAGTAGATCATTTATCAAAAGGATTTGGCGATCGCTTATTAATAGATGATCTTTCATTTACCTTGCCGCGCAATGGAATTGTCGGTGTGATTGGGCCAAACGGTGCTGGTAAAACCACATTATTTAAGATGTTGATGGGCATGGAAACTCCAGATTCTGGCAGCGTTAAAGTTGGCGAAACCGTAAAGATTTCATACGTTGATCAGTCACGCGGTGGAATTGATGCTAAGAAAACTCTTTGGGAAGTAGTTTCTGACGGATTAGATTTTATTAAAGTAGGACAAGTTGAAATGCCATCTCGTGCATATGTATCTGCCTTTGGATTTAAAGGTCCAGATCAACAAAAGCCAGCCGGAGTTTTATCTGGTGGCGAACGCAATCGTTTGAATTTAGCGCTCACTTTAAAAATGGGCGGTAATTTATTATTACTTGACGAACCAACTAACGATTTAGATGTGGAAACTTTAGGTTCGCTAGAAAATGCGCTACTTGAATTTCCTGGGTGTGCCGTAGTGATCTCCCACGATCGTTGGTTTTTAGACCGCGTCGCGACTCACATTTTGGCTTACGAAGGTGATTCCAAGTGGTTCTGGTTCGAAGGAAACTTCGAAAGCTATGAAAAGAACAAAATTGATCGACTTGGCCCAGAAGCTTCGCGTCCACATCGCGCTACTTACAGAAAGTTGACTAGATAATGCGTCATAAATGTCAATTACAAATTCGGTGGGCAGATTTGGATGCTTTCAAACATATTAATAATGCATCTTATTTAATTTACATGCAGGAAGCTCGCGCTGATTTCACTTGGTTTGCACGTATTGCTCGCGGCGAAGAACCGCTACTTGCAGATATGGTGGTGGCGCGCGCCGAAGTCGACTTTTTATCACCGATTCACCAGTCCGGAACAACTTTGGATGTCGAAATTTATATTGAAAAAATTAGCAACTCTTCATTTGTAATGGTCTATGAAATGTCTCAGGGCGGTACGCTCCGTGCTCGTGGCAAAACGGTCCAAGTCGGCGTGGATATGGAGACCGAAAAAGCTCGTCGCTTGCGCGATATTGAGCGTGAATTCTTAAGTAATTACCTGGAAGGAAATTGATGCATTCAAATCTGCCTCCTCGCGAAGAGCGCTCATGGTGGCGCGATGCAGTTACTTATCAGATTTATATCCGTTCTTATGCAGATTCTGATGGAGATGGAATTGGAGATATCAACGGCATTCGTTCGCGATTACCGTATATAAAGGATCTCGGCGTTGACTGCATCTGGATTAATCCTTGGTTTCAATCTCCACAAAAAGATCATGGATATGACGTTGCAGATTACATGGCAATTAATAAAGAGTATGGCACCTTAGATGATGCTAAAGCTTTAATTAAAGAATCACATGATTTAGGAATTAGAGTTATTTTAGATTTAGTGCCAAATCATTCTTCAGATTTACATGAATGGTTCCAAGCAGCGCTTAAAGCAAAACCAGGATCGAAAGAACGCGAACGCTATATTTTCCGTGACGGAAAAGGTCCAAACGGAGATTTACCTCCTAATAATTGGGAAGCAGTATTTGGTGGTCCGGCATGGGAGCGAGTGCCAGATGGTCAGTGGTATCTACATTTATTTGCAGTAGAACAACCAGATTTTAATTGGGAGAATCCCGAAGTTTGGCAGCATTTCCGCGAGATATTTAAGTTCTGGTTAGATTTGGAATTTGATGGTTTCCGCATTGATGTTGCGCATGGCATGTGGAAAGAAAAAGGATTACCAGATGTGGATATGGCAGAAGTTGAACTTCTTGATCGCCACTATCGACCATATTGGGATCAAGAAGAAGTTCATAATATTCATCGCGACTGGCGCAAGATAACCAACACTTACAAACACGATCCAATGCTGGTTTCTGAAGCTTGGGCGCCAACAGATCAACGCACCGCTATGTATGTGCGACCAGATGAACTTCATCAATCTTTTAATTTCTCATTTTTAACTGCTAAATGGGAAGCGCAATCTTTAAAAAAGATCATTGATAAATCCATGACTGAAGTAGTTAAAGTTGGCGCTCCACCATCATGGGTTTGGGAAAATCACGACGTAGTTCGTAAAACTGATCGCTTAGAACTTGGATTGCAGAATAAAGGTAAAGGTTTAGAAAAATATGGCGATCCAAAGAAGCTCAATAAAGAACGGGCTTTGATGCGCGCACGCGCGGCAACGTTGCTTGAATTAGCGCTGCCAGGTGGTGCATACATCTATCAAGGTGAAGAACTTGGACTATTTGAAGTGCGCGACATTCCAGAGAATCGTTTAGAAGATCCAATTTGGAAAATGTCTGGACATACAGATCGCGGCCGTGATGGTTGTCGAGTGCCAATTCCTTGGACCAAAGATGCTGCCGGTGCACATGGATTTTCCGCTAACAAAAATTTAACAACTGATAAAGCTTGGCTTCCACAATCAATTGGTTGGGGAGAGCGCGCAGTTGATACCCAACAAGGAGTATCGGGTTCATTCTTTGAAATGGTTAAGCAAGCGCTAAACATTCGCAAAGCAGAACCAGGTCTTGGTGATGGAGAAATGAATTGGTTGGATTCAACCGATGATGTAATTGCATTTCAACGTCCTGGAAAATTTGCTTGTTATGTAAATTTTGGGGTGCCAGATGTAGTTATTCCATACGGAGCAAAAGTTCTAGTGGCATCTGCGCCGTTAAAAGGCGAACATATTCCAACCGATACTGCTGTTTGGTTACGTTTACCGTAATTAAAAGTAAATTTATGAATTCACGCAAAGTACATCCAGCGTGGATTGCTGCGGCAATTACTTGGGTGACTTTAGTTGCAGCTGCCGGTTATCGCTCTGCACCTTCCGTTTTAATCGTGCCGCTTGAAGAAGCATTTGGTTGGTCGCGTGACCAAATTTCTTTAGCCATTTCAGTAAACATTCTGCTTTATGGATTAACTGCGCCATTTGCGGCGGCACTTATGGAGCGCTTTACAGTGCGCAAAGTAGTTATGAGCGCTTTGGCTGCCGTAAGTATCGGAGCTTTTGGCACCATATTTATGAATGCGCCATGGCAATTGGTGCTGCTATGGGGAGTAGTAGTTGGAATTGGTACTGGGTCGATGGCGTTAGTTTTTGCTGCAACCATTGCAAGTAGATGGTTTTTGCAAAGACGAGGATTGGTAACAGGTGCGCTAACCGCAGCAGCTGCTACCGGTCAATTAGTTTTCTTGCCAGCATTATCAACTATTGCAATAGACCATGGTTGGCAGAGCGTTTCCATCACCATTGCAATTGCCGCAGCTGCAGTGATTCCTTTGATTTGGTGGGGGCTAAATGAAGATCCCGAAAAAATCGGTGCCAAACCTTATGGTGCACCAGAAAATTGGCAAGCTCCGGAAAGATTAAAAGGTGGCGCAGCAAAGAATGCGATTTATGCATTAAAAGCTGGCGCCAAAGAGAAAGATTTTTGGTTGCTCTTTGGGACTTTCTTTATTTGTGGACTTACTACCAATGGATTAATCGGAACCCACTTCATACCGGCTGCGCATGATCACGGAATGGGTGAAGTAGTGGCGGCATCTTTACTTGCATTAATTGGAGTATTTGATGTGATTGGTACTTTAGGTTCCGGTTATTTAACTGATCGGGTAGATCCGCGCAAGTTACTGATTTTTTATTATGGCTTTCGTGGCGTTTCGCTACTTTTATTACCATCAATTCTTTTCGCCACAGTTCATCCATCAACTTTAGTTTTTGTAATTTTCTATGGATTGGATTGGGTAGCAACAGTGCCACCGACCATCGCGCTCTGCCGCACAGTACTTGGCCCTAAGTATGGAACTGTGGTTTATGGCTGGGTATTTACTGGACATCAAATGGGCGCATCAGTAGCAGCATTAGGCGCTGCAATTATGCGAGTTAAATTTGGTGATTATTCACTTTCATTCTACTTAGGTGGAGTGCTGAGTATTTTGGCTGCTTTCGCCGTAATATTTATTGCACGGGGTAAGAGTTTTCAGGAAATTAAGCACATATGACAACGTTTTATGAAGAGGTCGGTGGGACCGAATTCTTTGAAGAATTAATCTCCGCTTTTTATGCAGTGGTGGCGGTAGATCCTGTTTTAAGTCCAATGTACCCTGAACAAGATTGGCATGCCGCTGCAGAACGATTGCAGATGTTTTTAGAACAATATTGGGGAGGTCCAACCACCTATTCTGAAACTCGTGGACATCCAAGATTGCGCATGCGCCACAATCAATTTTTCATAGATAGCAAAGCCAAAGCAGCTTGGTTAAGCGCCATGACCCGTGCGTTAGATTCTGTGGAAATTTCAACTGAGCATCGAGCAGAACTTTGGAATTATCTAGAACTTGCCGCTAATTCCTTGGTCAATCAACCAGATTGAGAACTATTTCCAACTTTAAGAATTTCACCGTTTCTTAAATACCAAAGCGTGCCATCTTTATGACGTACTGCAGTGATGCGCAAGCCAACTTTTTCAACTTTGCCCTTTACATCCAATACATCAACTTCATCACCAACACCATATTGATCTTCAATTAACATCAAAATTCCAGAGAGCACATCTCTAACAATGGTTTGTGCACCTAAACCAAGCGCAACTCCGATAACTCCAGCAGATGCAATCAAAGGTCCAAGATTTAAACCAAATTCGTCAAGCAACATAAAAATTGCAATAATCCAAACAGTGGCGTTTAAAGTGCTAGATAGCACAGTGCCTAAAGTGCGAGCGCGTTCGGCTTGGCGATTAGCAAGATTCTTTGGCCCTGGAACTAAATCAGCTCTTGAGATGCGATCAACAATACGATTGATTGCTCTGCGACCTATTTGTTGAGTGGCGATAGCGGCCACCACGATTATCACAATGTGAAGCGGCGCTCCATTAAACCAAGCCCAAAAATCAGAGATGCTATTCATATGCGTAAATCTACCGATTAGAGCGAAGAATTTTCCAAAAAGTTACCTGTAAATACCTCGATTTTGCTCATGATTACGGCAAGATTTGCGAATCAACGCAAGCCATGCGTTGGACGGGAGCGGATATGTCTAGAGCTTTGGTGCTCAACGCGACATACGAACCACTAGGTGTCGTAACTGATCGTCGCGCGCTCATTCTCGTCTTAAATAATCGCGCATCAGTTATCGAAAATTCATCACAGATATTGCATTTTGCAAATGGCGAAATTGCTTTGCCCGCCGTGATTAGATTAAATAAATTTGTTCGCATTCCATATCGTCATGCAGTTCCGCTTTCACGTCGAGCAATTTTTGCACGTGATGGTGGTCGTTGTGTTTATTGTGCAGCCCCAGCAACATCTATTGATCACGTAATTCCACGCAGTCGAGGTGGTGCGCACGCTTGGGAAAATGTGGTTAGTGCATGTCATCGCTGCAATCATTTGAAAGCAGATAAACCACTTAAAGAATTGGGTTGGCGTTTAAGGCAATTACCACGCGAACCAATTGGTTCTGCCTGGAGAGTGTTAGGCGCCACACGTGCAGAGGCGGCTTGGATTCCATATCTCGAACCATTTGGTGTTGCCACCGCAACTGCTTAAACTTCGCAGCATGAATTTGTTATTGACTACATACGAACCAGGAATGATTCCGGGACCAGGTCTTACTGCAATCGAAACCACGCTCTGGTTTGTGGTCGCACCAATAGCACTTTTTATTGTGATTAGCGCGCTTGCATTTGCGACAAGTTCAAAGCGGGTAAAGCGCAAATCTGTTGTAGATAGTATCGATTAATGTCCGAACGCACTGACTTCAAGTATCAGTGCGGGGTTCCTCGTAAATATTCGAAATAGTTATCTATCTGCCTCTTGCGCTTTGAGCGCACGCTTAATTGAATCTCGACCTTCTTTAACCCAACGAATTACGCCATCAGAAGCATCTTTATTATTGGTAATCCATTGCTCAGCTTTAGTTAAAGTTTCTGGTGATGTGGCAAAGCGAGGAAAGGCTAATACTGCAAATTGCATACTGACTTCGTAAGAATTTTTAGCACAGAATTCTTTGACCAGCGCAAAATACTTATCCACGTAAGGTGCATAAAGATCTTGTTGAATCGGGCGATTTATTCCCATCAACATATGGCGCTGAATATGATTGGAAAGTTCGGTAGTAGTTAGAGCATTCCAGGTTTGCGCTTTGGCATCTGCCGTTGAAATTAGCGCTCGCGCTTCAGCAGCATGGCGCGCACCATCTGCAGTGTTATCTCTTTGCAATTCCGCATCTACTTCTGCTGAACCAAATAGACCGCGTTCGGCAAGTGATTTGACCAAAGTCCAACGCATTTCGGTATCAATGGTTAGACCAGCCAGTTTTCCATCTAAGAAATCTTTGACCTTAGTGGCATCTGCAGCGGTGGCGCCATTAGCAAAACCTTTTGCCAAAGCAAGTTGCTCATCGCTTCCCGCAACTGCCGCAACTGCTAATTTATAAAGACCATTAGAACGAAGTGCACGCAATGAATCACGTTTGGCAGGGTTTGAGTAAAGTTCAACCGCAGTCTCTAAATTAACTAATTGTGCCGCGATAACGGAGGCTTCATTCTCTTTTCCTAATGCATTGAGCACAATTTCTGCGTAATCACTTGCAGAGAGTTCTCCATCCCGATGCATATCCCAAGCAGCTGACCAGCAAAGCGCGCGGGTTAAAGAATCAGTGATGTCACCTAAATGCTTTTTCAATGTTGAAATTGAGCGCTCATCAAATCTGATTTTCGCATAAGTTAAATCATGATCGTTAATTAAAAGTAAATCTGCGACAGCTTCTCCGGTTAAACCATCAACAACGGTACGAGCTCCAGTGACATCTAATTCCACGCTCTTACGACGTTCTAGTTTGCCATTTTTTAAATCATAAAGACCAACAGCCATTCGATGTGGTCGAAGCTCTTTAGAACCTTCAGGTACTTCTGGGACTTCTTGAATTACAGCCACTTCGGCATATTTGTCATCTGAAATCTTCAGATCTGGGCGCAAGGTATTTACACCTGCAGTTTGCAGCCAAGTTTTGGTCCATGCTGATAAGTCACGACCTGAAGTAGCTTCTAGTTCAACTAATAAATCATTAAGCACCGTGTTGCCCCAAGCATGCTTAGCAAAATATTTTTTCAAGCCGGCAAAGAAATTTTCCTTGCCAACGTGAGCTACCAATTGTTGTAACACAGATGCACCTTTTGCATAGGTAATACCGTCAAAATTGGTGCGCACTTCTTGCATATTTTTCATATCAACTGCAATTGGATGGGTAGAAGAGAGTTGATCTTGTCGATATGCCCAGTTCTTTCTAGCACCAGTAAATTCGGTCCAAGAATTTGTGTATTTGGTTGCTTGAGAAGAGGTGTAATAAGCAGCCCATTCTGCAAAAGATTCGTTTAACCAGGTGTCATTCCACCATTTCATGGTTACCAAATCACCAAACCACATATGAGCCATTTCATGAAGAATTACATTGGCGCGCCAGTTGTAAAGAGATTCCGTAACTTTGGAGCGGTAGATAACTAGATCTTCGCGGAAAGTCACGCAGCCGACATTTTCCATGGCACCAGCATTAAATTCGGATACACAAAGTTGATCATATTTTTCAAATGGATATGGCAACCCAAACTCTTTTTCATAGAAAGCAAAGCCTTGCTTGGTAAGCAAGAAGAACTCTTCAGAATCTAAATGAGGAGCGAGCGATTTTCGGCAGTAGATTCCAAGCGGAATGGTTTTTTCACCCTTATATTCATCAGTCACATAGTGGTATGGACCGGCTACAAAACAAGTTAAATAAGTAGAAAAGATTTGAGACTTTGCATATGTCCAGTGAGTTTTACCATTTCCTAAATCTTTGCGTTCTGTAACCGGTGTATTTGAAATGACCTCCCACTTTGACGGGGCAATCACTTGGAATTCATAGGTAGCTTTTAAATCTGGTTGATCAAATGAGGCAAAGGTGCGGCGACTATCATTTGCTTGATGTTGAGAGTAAAGATAAACCTCTCCATCGGCAGGATCTACGAAGCGGTGCAAACCTTCTCCGGTCTTGGAATAGATTGCTTCCATTTCAATAATTAAAGTATTTTGCTCAGCCAAATTCTTAAGGAAGATACTTTCCCCGTCATAGTTAGAAACATCGACCGCTGCGCCATTTAAAGTGGCGCTAATTATTCGTTTTGCCACCGCATCAATAAAGGTATCGCTGCCAAGTTTTGCATTGAATGTGATCACAGCTTTGCTATAAAAAGTCTCATCGCTGGTGGTCAAATCCAAATCAACTTTATAGTTATCAATCTTTAAAATCGCTGAACGATCCGCAGCTTCGATGCTGGTCAGATTAATTCCTGGCACTTTTGCTCCTTATTTATTTGCCTCATCGGGAGGGTCAATTTGTTATTGCGCTATCCAATATGAAAGCGTTGCCCAATGCAACGCGAACGAATTCTTACCTATCGCCTTCGCGGTAGTCGCATCACGGATGCCCAAGAAGCTGCGTTGCAATTGCATTGGCAAAAGTACGGCCTTTTAAATGATGTGCCATTGAATTTAGATGAGATTTTTCCAACATATAAAACTCGCATTATGGAAGTGGGTTTTGGCATGGGTGAGGCCACCGCAATTCTGGCAAGAGATTTCCCAGAAACTGCCTTTTTAGCCGTAGAGGTACATCGGCCAGGTGTGGGAAAGCTATGCGCACGACTAGATGAGAATGGCTCTGCAAATGTTCGCATTCTGCAGCATGATGTCATCGATGTAATTAATAACCAATTGCCAGATGAATCTTTAGATGGAGTTCATATCTTTTTTCCAGATCCTTGGCAGAAAAAACGCCACATTAAACGTCGGCTACTGACTCCAGAATTTTTGCGGTTAATTTTCCCGAAGATTAAAAAAGGTGGCTTCATTCATGTCGCTACCGATTGGGTGCCATATGCAGAATTTGCACTGAAATCTTTTGCACAAGTGCCTGAGTATCAAGGTGGAGAAGTGTCGCGACCTAATTGGCGACCAATTACCAGATTTGAAGGTCAGGGGCTAGATAAAAACCATCGGGTTACCGATATGCGATTTACGAAAGTTTAATAATCAACTTTCGTATTTAGCGATTTTTTCAATTCGACGAATATGTCGATCATCATTACTAAATGGCTCAGCAATAAATGCATCAAGAATTGCCTTGCAATCTTCGATTGAATGCATTCTGCCGCCGACTGCAATCACATTGGCATTGTTATGTTGTTTTGCAAGTTTGGCAGTTTCGATGCTCCAGGCAAGTGCGGCTCGAACGCCTTTAACTTTATTTGCCGCAATCTGTTCGCCATTTCCAGATCCACCAATCACAATTCCTAACGAACCTGGATCTTTAATTACGGCTTCAGCTGCTGGAATGCAGAAATCTGGATAATCATCTAACGCGTCATATTGATATGGGCCGTGATCTTTTACTTCATGTCCTTGCGCAGTGAAATGTTCGATTAGCGCGCTCTTTAATTCAAGCCCTGCATGATCAGCACCTATATGGATTCGCATGGCGTAAATCTTGCCATTAAATAAGCAAATGCCCGCCGTTTAACACGACGGGCATTTACCCAAGGAGAGAGTTTTACTTCTTAGTTATTTGTTCCTGATGTTGAAGTCTGAGGAATTCCATTCTTGGTTCCGTTTGGCATTCCCATTTGACCGTGGCCATCCATGTCACCATGTCCGCCGTGGCCGCCTTTACCGCCATGTCCACGACCTGGACCAAAGCCACCCATATGACCAGTTTCGTTAACTTCTTCAGTCACATGTGCAGTTAGGTTTGCTTTCATTGAAGTTGCTTGCGCAGCAGTTAATTTACCTGCAGTAACTGCAGCATCAATTTGCTTTGTCATTTCTGCAACTAAAGCCGCAATCAGTGCATCTTTTTTGGCACCAGCAAT
>CAXBPX010000021.1:0-15591 GCA_963977625.1 uncultured bacterium | reverse complement strand
GCTTCGGCCATACGACTGATGACGGTGCCATCAATCAATTCATCTCTGAAACGAATAGAAACTCCACCAATTACTTTGGAATTAGTTTCTACGTTAATACGAACAGCTTGACCAATCTGAGCAGATAGCGCTGAAGCTAACTTTGTCTTTTGATCTGCTGATAAATCAATTGCACTTTGAACATGTGCAACTACAAGGTTGCGGTGTTGTGCTGTTGCATAGGCAATATCTGAAAGCGCACTTTCAATGTTGCGGCCCCAAAGTCCATTAACTACCTGAGCTACCAGCGCTTTAGTTGAAGATGTCGCGCTCTTAAGTACGTTATTTACTAAGGCCTTCTTCTCTGCAACTGCATCAGGATTGCCATTTAGAGCATTACGTAAATCTTGATTTGCTGCAAGCGCTCGTCCAAAGGTGAAAATTTCATCTTCTAACTTATCTAATTCGCCACGTGAATTTGCAGCTCCGGCTTCGGCTTGAATTGCGATTTGCTCTAAAGAGATAAGTAGGTCAGATGGTGAGGACCAGCGGTTATTTACTGCGCTATTAGCAATATTTAAAGCAGTATCTGAGATTCGAGAACCGAATAACTGCTTTAGCAGCCCTGCTTTATCCGCTGCGCTACGTGATGGATCAGTAATTGCACGACGAAGTGCCACGTTCTGACCCAGCGCATTCACTACTGCAAACAAATCATTTGAGAGCGCGCTTGCAGCGTCGCCAGATAAACCTGCAAGAGATTTATCTAGAACTTCGCGAGTAGCAGCAAGTGAATTGCGGCTACTGCCTCCCAAATGAATTGTCATTTATTTTTCCAAATCTGCCATGAATCGTTCGACAATGCGTGACTGTCGAGCCTGGTCGTCTAACGCTTCTCCGACTATCTTGGAAGCGAGTTCGACAGCCAAAGTTCCAACTTCATTACGTAGAGAGGTAATGGCTTGTTGGCGCTCTGCTTCGATCGATGCATGTGCGGTTGCGACAATGCGTGATGCCTCTTCTTGCGCTTTTGCGCGAATCTCATCTGCAATATTTGCAGCTTGAGCGCGCGCTTCTTCACGAAGACGTGCAGCTTCATCACGAGCACTTGAAAGTTGCGAGTTGTACTGCTCGAGAGCAGCCGCCGCTTCCTGTTGTGCCTTTTCAGCTTTCTCAATACCACCCTGAATTGCTTCGGTTCGTTCGGCATAAGCTTTTTCGAACATTGGCACTACAGCTCTGCGCAGTACTATGAACAAAATCGAAAATGCGATTGTTCCGACAATCAATTCGGCAGTATGAGGAATCAGCGGATTAGCCGCTGCCTCTGATGCCTTAATTAACATTGTCTCTACCTTTTACTAATTATCAAATAATTGTTTTAGTTTCTTGGTTCTCTAATTAGAGAATGAACGCTAGAACTAGACCGAATAGCGCAAGAGCTTCTGCAAGAGCGAAGCCAAGGAACGCTAGTGGCTGTAGAACTGAACGTGCTTCTGGCTGGCGTGCTACGCCATTGATATAAGCCGCGAAAATCAGACCTGTTGCAATTGCAGGACCGATAGCTGAGAGGCCATAACCGACCAGGTTGAGTGTGCCTGACATGTTTCTTCCTATCTGTTGTTTTCTCTTATTTATTACCGTTTAGTGCTCGTCGGCGAGGGCGCCGGCGATGTAAAGCGCTGTCAACAGTGTAAATATGTACGCCTGTAGACATTGGACCATGAACTCAAAGAAAGTCATCACGATTCCGAGTGAGAACCCGAAGACTGAGACGATCTTTAAGCCAATTGCATCTGACATCAACATATGTTCGCCACCAAGGATGAACACAAGTAGAAGTAAGTGACCCGCAAACATATTTGCGAATAAACGCAGTGAAAGTGTGAGCGGGCGAATTAAAAAGTAGGTTGCGATTTCAAGTGGAGTAAGCAAGACATAAGACCACTTTGGCACGCCAGGCAGAAACATAATGCCCTTCATATAGTGAAAGAAGCCTTGTTTCCTGATTCCGATCCAGTGGAAAACTCCATAAGTAAATATTGCCAACACGTAAGGGAATGAAACGTGAGACATGGATGGGAATTGAATCAATGGAACAATTCCGAAGATGTTATTTACCAAGATGAATGTGAACAGCGTGAACAAAAATGGCACGAAACGCATAAATTCGTGGCCAATGATGTCTTCGCCCAAGCCTTTACGAACAAATCCGTAAATTGATTCTCCGGCAAATTGCAATTTAGAAGGCACGACTGCGGCTTTACGCGAAGCCAGAATAAAAAATACTGAAATTAAAATTACCGCTAAGAACAATTGGAGAATTGGCTTAGTGAAATATGGATTGCCTTCAATTAAAGATGGGAGGTTAAAGTCTTTGGTGCCTGGTGGGGTAAAACCCTCTCCTTCAAAACGGAGGTTGAGCACGTCTAGAGTCTCCTCATTAACTGTGATTGCTTTGGGGGAAGCAGGGAAACCCTATTGAAAATAGGCGTTTTTATGAAATCGGGATTGAGTGAAATTACTCGCGGCCGAAGCGAAACCAGATGATAGTGATGGCTGCGCCTGCGCCTACGACCAGGCCGATTAGCAAGAAGAAGCTAGTGCCAAGGAAGTGGTCTACCGCCCAACCGACGCCGCCCCATACCAAGAGCCCAGAGAGCAGATATCCAAAGATCGACCAGAGGGCATTCTCATCTTTATTCATGGTCTTGAGTCTACTTCTATCTATTACTTAGGTGGCAATGGGGGCAAGGGCAGATGCAATTTAAGTTTTAAGTAAGCGCGAACTTCGCCACCAAGCCAGGCAAAAGTCAAGGCAATTGCAGTTAATCCGAAGGCTAGGCGATTGATATCTTCATTATTTGTGAATTTGCCGATTACGAACATCATCGCACCGAGAATCAAAATCTTTGAAAAATAACTAAACATGGCAAAGGCCATGGTTGCGATTGGGTCTACATTTTTAGTCATTGCAGCCACTCCGATATTTACTAAGAAGAAGACCAGCACGACTAATTGTGCAAGCAGCGCGCCATATAAACCTGCGTTACCAGCTCGCCAAGTTGAAATTACCAAACCTAAAATTCCGACAACTAATGAAGGTTTTAGCGCACCTTTCATCATGATTACATTTGGATCTTTATCCAATTTTTTCACCTGCGCGCTTCATAATTAAAAATGAAGTTCCGCCAAGAATTACTACCACTGCTAGCGCAGCCCACCATGGTCTAAATGCCCAGACAGTTACCGGAAATGCAATCGCCGCGGTCCATAAATACATAATGATCACGGTACGAAGTTGAGAATTTCCGGCATTAAATAATTTGTGATGTAGGTGTTCATTATCTGGAGCAAATGGTGAGCGCCCCGCACGCACTCGTCTAATCACAGCCATTCCAAAATCAACTAATGGAATAGCCAGTACTGCAAATGGCAGCAAAAGTGGCAAGAATGTTGGACCCGTAGCTTCAGAGGAAATTGCATTGGGATCAAATTGTCCTGTTAATGTAATTGCAGAAGCGCCAAGCATTAAACCTAAGAACATTGATCCGGAATCACCCATAAAAATCTTTGCGGGATAGGCATTATGCGGCAAGAAACCAAGGCAAACACCAATTAAAACCGCTGAGAAAGTTGATGGAGCGCCAGCGCGATTAAATCCATAAACCACTGCTAACACATAAGCAAAGATAAAGAATGCTGTAGCTGCTACCGCTACTACCCCGCTAGCTAATCCATCCATTCCATCAATGAAATTCACGGCATTAATCGCTACCAAAATTACTAAAACAGTTAATAGCTGCCCAATAGATGGCGGTAACGTAATTAGTCCATTTATTGGTAACCAAAGTAATTGCACGCCAAAACTAAGCATGATTCCCGCTGCTAGCGCTTGGCCCGCCAATTTAGTTAGCGCATCTAATTCGAAGCGATCATCCAGCATGCCAAGTAACACCACGAATGTTCCGGCTAAGAAAATTCCTTGCGCTTCTCTACCAAAAGATTTACCCACTAGAGGTAGGTGTGAAACCACTGCAAAGGTAAATGAAGCGGCAAACCACATCGCCACCCCGCCCCATCTGGGAGTAGTTTCGGTATGAATATCTCTAGATCGAACTCGAGCGATTGCGCCAAATCTGAGTGCATAAGTTTCAACATAAGGTGTAACTAAGTAACAGATTGCTGCACTTAGCAGCATTGTTAAAAGATATTCACGCACGTATCTAAATTCTTGCTATGCGTAAATCGGAAACTTTGCAACTAATGCTTGAACTTCGGATTTGATTTGTGCGTGCGCTGAAGCATCATCACTTTTAATTGCACGAGTAATAAGTTTTGCAATCTCTGACATTTCTGAAACACCCATACCTTGAGTGGTGGTAGCAGGTGTACCAACGCGGATTCCGCTAGTGACTGCTGGAGGGTTTGGATCAAAAGGAATGGAGTTCTTATTTAATGTGATTCCGGCTGCGCCACATCTTTCATCTGCAATTTTGCCGGTAACGCCTACGCCAGTTACATCAATCAACGCTAAATGAGTATCAGTACCACCAGAAATAGCGCGCATTCCTTCTGAAACTAATCCGGCCGCAAGTGCTTTGGCGTTGGTGATTACTTGCTTTGCATAATTTTGGTATGAGGATTGCTGGCATTCATTTAAAGCAACTGCTTTAGCGGCAATCGCTGACATGATTGGTCCACCTTGCATTCCTGGGAAAACTGCTTTATCAATCGCCGCTGCATGTTCTGCTTTTGCAAGAATCATGCCACCGCGCGGACCACGCAAAACTTTATGTGTTGTAAATGAAACCACATCAGCAAAAGGAACCGGAGAAGGAATCGCTTTGCCAGCTACTAGGCCAATAAAGTGTGCTGCGTCTACCCACATAATTGCGCCAACTTCATCACAAATCTGACGCACTTTTTCAAAATCAACCAAACTTGGATAAGCCGTAGCTCCCGCACAAATCATCTTTGGTTTTTCACGTAGCGCTACATCGCGCATCTCGTCATAATCAATGAGTTCGGTATCTTGGCGAACTCCGTAAGAGACAATTTCAAACCATTTACCAGAGAAATTTACTTTGGAACCGTGAGTTAAATGTCCGCCATGAGGTAATGACATCGCCATGACTTTATCGCCTGGTTTGGTAAATGCGGCATACACCGCAATATTTGCCGAAGCTCCGGAATGTGGTTGCACATTTGCATGATCTGCACCAAATAATTGTTTAGCGCGTTCAATCGCAATCTCTTCGGCTCGATCTACCACTTCGCAGCCACCGTAATAACGTTTGCCAGGATAACCTTCAGCATATTTATTACTTAAAGGTGTGCCCAGGGCTGCTAATACTGCGCCGGAAGTGAAGTTTTCTGAAGCAATTAATTGAAGTCCAGTTTGTTGGCGCTTAACTTCTGCAAGCAAAATACTGGCAATTTCTGGATCTTGTTGTTCGAGCAGATCAAAATTAGGACCATATTTGCGTGCATCAGTCATGATACGAAGTCTACTGCCCCTTCTCTTAATACCTTATGAGCGCCGGCAACGGTACGAACCACAGTGGTTGGCAACCCTTTACGCAATTTGCCATTATTAAAAAGTAACTCAATTCCTTCTCTTGGAATTTCTGAGCTGGCAGTTATTGGTGATTCGCCAACTTTCGAAACTGAAGCGGTAGCTAACGGTCCAGTCTTTGCCAAAATTGCTTTAACAAAAGCAGCGCTTGGTACGCGAATTGCTAATTCATCTAATTCGTTGTTATCTCCCAAATCCCAATTAAGTAGTGCGCTAGGTAAAACTTGGAAAGTAACTTTGCCTGGCCAATATTTCTTCATTGCGGCAATGGTGCGTTTATCTAAATTGCGAGAAATTCCTTCTGCCATTTTAAAATTACTAACTAAAACTTGCGCTTTCACGCCGAGTTCGTCTCCGCGAAGTACATGCATGGCCCGAACCGCATCATGATTAAAAGCATCACAAATATAGGCATAAGCATTTTCCATGGGAACTGCGATTACATACCCGTCAGAAATTGCTTTTACTGCGCGAGTAACATGACGAGCCAATTGACCCTTCTTTAAATCAATCTCTTGCATCAATTCCTCATCGTCTGACTGCGCTAGTCCATCGTGGTCTATCGTTTAAATCATAATGTAATTCAATATCTTTGAACATCTCTTCGAGTAATCCTGATATTGCGCTACCTTGTAATTCAGTATGTTCGATTGCTAAAACACCACCTGATTTCAATAATCTGGCAGCTGCTTCGATAAAAGTCTGCGGAACTTCTAAACCGGTTGCGCCACCAAATAAAGCTTCGCTTGGCTCTCGTTGCACATCTAGTGGAAGCTCTTGATCATTTGGAACATATGGTGGATTTGCAATCACAAAGTCAGCTTTAACTCCTGGCAACGCTACTTGAACATCGCTTTCCACGACTCGCATCTCTTCTACATACTTGGCAACATTTTTGCGTAGCCAAAAAAGCGCATCTGAACTTTTTTCAACTGCGATAGCTCTAACGCGATTACATTCGGTGGAAAGTGCAATTGAAAGCGCACCGCTACCGGCACCTAAATCAATCACCGAAACTAATCCTGCTCTTTGTTCTATCAATGCCAGTAAATAGGAGACCATCAATTCTGATTCTGGCCTTGGTACCAAAACACCTGGACCAACTTCCAAAGTTAAATCTCTAAAATGTGCTTCACCAGTTATGTATTGCAAAGGTTCATGCGACAGCCTGCGATTTAATAATTGCTGAAAATCTTCAGTCAATTCGCCGACATTTGTCATGGCATTTTCAAGTGCCACTGGATTATGTAGTTCCATGCGATTGATCCCAAGTAGGTGCGCAAAAAGTATTTCCGCATCAACTTCTGAGTAACCTGCTTTTGCTAATTGTTCTTTAGCGCTGCGGATCAAATCGCGAACCATTAGTTACCTGCGAGCTTCGCAGCCTTATCCGCATCAAGAAGAGATTGAATCACTGGATCTAATTCACCATTTAAAACTGCATCTAAATTATTGGCTTTGTAATTTACGCGATGATCGCTCAAACGATTTTCCGGAAAGTTATAAGTGCGAATTCGCTCTGAACGATCTACCGTTCGTACTTGACTCTTGCGTTCAGCAGCCGCCGCGGCATCTGCCTTTTCTTGCGCATCTGCAAGTAAACGTGCGCGCAGAATACGTAGCGCTGATTCTTTATTTTGTAGCTGAGATTTTTCGTTCTGACAGCTAACCACAATGCCAGTTGGCACGTGCGTCAAACGCACTGCAGAGTCAGTGGTGTTAACGCTCTGACCACCAGGACCTGAAGAACGATAAACATCTACGCGTACATCATTCATATTTAGCTCAACATCAACTTCTTCCGCTTCAGGTAGCACTAATACACCTGCCGCTGAAGTGTGAATTCGACCTTGAGATTCAGTTTCAGGTACACGTTGCACGCGATGCACGCCACCTTCAAATTTTAATTTTGCATATGGAGACTGACCTGGTGCTGAAGTTCCTTTTGATTTAACCGCAATTGAAATGTCTTTATACCCACCAAGATCTGATTCAGTCACATCAATTACTTCGGTTTTCCAACCTTGTTTTTCGGCATAACGCATATACATACGTAGTAAATCTCCAGCAAATAATGCAGATTCATCGCCACCGGCACCCGCTTTAATTTCCATAATTACGTCTCGATCATCATTTGGATCTCGAGGTATTAACAACTCTTCTAGTAACTCTGCGTTTTCGGCTTCGGCCTTTTCTAAAGCTGGAATCTCTGCCGCAAATTCAGGGTCGACTGCCGCTAACTCTTTTGCAGCAGCCAGGTCTTCAACGCTCTGTTTCCATTTACGAAAACCAGCAACTACTGGACCCAATTGCGCGTAACGACGGCCAAGTTTGCGGGCATTACCGGCATCAGCATGAATGCTGGGATCAGCCATCTGCTTTTCGAGTTGGGCATATTCATCTACCAACTCATTAGCTGATGCAAAACGCTCGCTCACTTTTGCTCCTTTAACTTAGTAGAAAATAAAAAAACCGCATGCCAGAAAAAATCTGGCGAATGCGGTTTAGTTAGAAAGCTACTTGGTTTGGCTATTGGTCTTCTTGCCGAAACGCTCTTCGAATTTAGCCACACGTCCACCGGTATCAAGAATGCGCTGCTTACCTGTGTAGAACGGGTGGCACTTATCGCAAACTTCAACGTAGATAGTTCCAGCTGCTACAGTCGAACGAGTCTTAAATGATTCGCCGCAACCACAGTTAACAGTGGTTTCGACGTACTCTGGGTGAATCTCTGGCTTCATGATGTATTCCTTTTTCAATTGACATGGGTCGAAATTTCTTTCGTGAACCACATCGGGATCAGGGGTAAAGGGTAACCGCGTGGCTACCCGCTTACCAAATTGCTTATTTTTCGAGCGTAATTACTTAGCTTCGTCAGGACCAACTGTGGTCTTCTGAACTTGCATCAGGAATTCAACGTTGCTCTTGGTGCCCTTCATCTTTTCTAGCAACAATTCAATAGCTTGTTGTGAATCAAGAGCATGAAGTACGCGACGTAATTTCCAAACAATATTGAGCTCTTCGGTGCCCATAAGAATCTCTTCTTTACGAGTACCAGATGCATCAACATCAACTGCTGGGAAAATGCGTTTGTCTGCAAGTTTGCGATCAAGTTTAAGTTCCATGTTACCGGTGCCCTTAAACTCTTCGAAAATAACTTCATCCATTTTTGAACCGGTCTCAACCAATGCCGTTGCCAGAATTGTTAATGAACCGCCATCTTCAATGTTACGAGCAGCACCGAAGAACTTCTTAGGTGGATATAAAGCTGCGGAATCAACACCACCAGACAAGATACGGCCAGATGCTGGAGCTGCGATGTTATAGGCGCGGCCAAGACGAGTAATTGAATCAAGAAGCACCACGACGTCGTGTCCCATTTCAACTAAACGCTTTGCGCGTTCGATAGCTAACTCTGCAACCATAGTGTGATCATCAGCAGGACGATCAAATGTTGAAGCGATAACTTCACCTTTAACGGAGCGCTGCATATCTGTAACTTCTTCTGGACGTTCATCAACTAGTACCACCATCAAATGACATTCAGGATTATTTGCAGTGATTGCATTTGCAATTGATTGCAGCACCATGGTCTTACCGGCTTTTGGCGGCGAAACAATCAGTCCGCGCTGACCTTTACCGATCGGTGCAATTAAATCAATCACGCGAGTAGTCAAAATATTTGGTTGTGTTTCAAGACGTAAACGCTCTTGTGGGTAAAGCGGAACTAACTTTGTAAAATCAACGCGATTACGTGATTCTTCAGGTGAGACTCCATTGATGCTGTCGATGCGCACAAGTGCATTGAATTTTTCGCGGCGTTCGCCTTCTCGAGGTTGTTTTACTTGGCCAGTAATAACATCGCCTTTGCGAAGTGCGAATTTGCGTACTTGCTGCATTGAAACGTAAACATCGTTTGGACTTGGCAAATATCCGCTGGTGCGTACGAATGCATAATTTTCCAAGATATCTAACAAGCCACCAACTGGCAGTAGGACATCATCTTCGGAAATTGTTGGTTCGCCACGGTCTTCACGATTGCGGTTGCGATCACGATCACGACCACGATGGCGATCACGGTTGCGACGTGAACCTCCATCTTCATTATCGTCACGATCATTTCGATCATTTCGATCATTTCGGTCGCTGCGATCTGAATTCTCTTGATTGTTTTCTTTCTTATCGTTATTACGTTCTGCTCGGCGCGCATCGCGTTCGGCGCGAGCTGCTTCTTTTTCCGCTTTAGCTGCTTCGCGATTCTTTGCCTGTAAATCTGCAATCGCATCCACTAATGAGCCTTTTGCCATTTTTGCCGCGCCATCGATTCCGAGTTGAGTTGCCACTTTCTTTAACTGCGGAAGTGTCATCGCAGCAAGTTCAGGGCTTTCGGAACGTACCTTTGTATCTTCTGACATTTATATCCTTATAGGTTTTGGTAAATCCTAAAAATCTAAAAGATTTGGATTTTTAAGAGATTTTGATTTATCAGTGTTAAGGGCCAGAAGGCCTAACTGATGTTGCAAAGCCTATCAGAGGGAATTAAATATTGGAAACCTGGTAGCCAACCCTGGAAATATCGAGGTTTTCGACCTCAAAACCACTTCCTGCCGCACGTACTAGATCTGCTAATTCATGATTTAAATCAGCATCAACTAATAATGCAAGCACAGTTGGACCAGCACCTGAAATAAAAGCAGCTACACCTGCAGCACGAAGTTTCTGCATTAGTGCAAATGATTTTGGCATCGCACTTTCTCGATAAGACTGATGTAAGTAATCTGTCGTTGCAGTAAGTAATAAATCCGGACGATTAGTCAATGCTTGAGTTAACAAGGCAGTGTTTGCAGAATTCTTTACGGCATCTAAATGCGGAATAGTTTCTGGCAACAGTTTTCGCGCTTTAGAAGTTGGCACGTGATTGGATGGAATAAAAGCAACTGCGCTAATTCTTGGCGAAACTTCTAATTTAATGGCATCAGCAAATTCATTTCCGGTCCAAGCAAGTACTGCGCCACCATGCAAAGCTGCTGCCACATTATCTGGATGACCTTCCATTTCGGTAGCCAATGTGAGTACATCGTTATCGCTCATTCGATCTGCACCACTTACAACTAATGAACGCGACAGAATTAATCCACCGATAATTGCACTGGCAGACGAACCTAGGCCACGGCCATGTGGAAGTGAATTAAGTGCTCGTAGCGCTAAACCTGGATACTCTTTCTTAGCTAACCCAAGAAACTCCCACCCTTTATAAATGGCTTTGACTACTAAATTTTTCTCATCGCGCGGTACTTCATCTGAACCTTCACCAACGACATCTATATCTAGAGACTTGTCATCTAAAACTTGTGCAATATATCGATCGCGCTTTTCTAAAGCTAACGCAAATGAATCAAAGCCAGGCCCTAAGTTGGCAGAACTAGCGGGAACTTTTACTTCATATGCACTAGCCCGAAAAGTTAATCGTGACATTTAAGCAAGACCTAACTTTTCAGCCGCAACTTTGGCATTTACCGGAACCACAATTGGATCTGCAGCCGCTTCTAGCGCCCATTGAATATCTTTTAGACCATGTCCAGTTACGGTAACTACGATGCGCTTTCCTTTTGGCAAATTGCCATTAGCTTGATGTTTTAACAAACCAGCAATTCCGGCCGCAGATGAAGGTTCGACGAAAATACCTTCTTTGCTTGCAAGCAGTCGATATGCATGAAGGATTTCTTCATCAGTAATTGAATCAATTAACCCACCAGACATATCACGAGCATTAGTTGCGCCTTGCCATGATGCTGGATTACCAATTCGAATTGCGGTCGCAATAGTTTCTGGTTTCTTTACTACTTCACCACGAACAATTGGCGCGGCACCTTCTGCTTGAAAACCCCACATCTTCGGCAGTCTAGAAGCTTTACGATCTTCGCGATATTCAAGGTAACCCTTCCAGTACGCAGTGATATTTCCCGCATTACCTACCGGCAAAACATGATAATCCGGTGCATCATTTAGAAAATCTATTACTTCAAATGAAGCAGTTTTTTGTCCTTCAATTCGGTAAGGATTTACTGAATTCACTAAAGCAACTGGATAGTTCTCTGACAATTCTTTTGCAAGTTCGAGGCAATCATCAAAATTTCCATCAACTTGCAGAATCTTTGAACCATGTACAACTGCTTGAGCTAACTTGCCCATTGCAATCTTTCCTTGCGGAATCAAAACTGCTGGCACCATATTTGCGTGTGCAGCATAAGCAGCTGCGGATGCGGAAGTATTTCCGGTTGAGGCACAAATGACTGCTTTTGCGCCATCTTCGGCTGCTTTTGAAATCGCCATAGTCATACCGCGATCTTTAAAAGAGCCAGTTGGATTAGCGCCTTCAAACTTTAACCAGATTTCATTACCTAAAATTTTTGAAAGATTTGTGGCTTCAACTAGTGGGGTGCCACCTTCGCGCAGAGTTATTACCGGAGTTTTACTGCTAACTGGTAAGCGATCGCGATATTCATTAATTACGCCGCGCCATTGATGAGCACCTGACTTATTTCTAGAGAATATCTGAAAACTCAAGATGCCGACCCTTCAACTCTGATTACACTTTCAACTTCACGCACTACATCAGACTTTGATAACGCAGTAACGGTAGAAGTTAAGTTAGCTTCAGTAGCACGGTGGGTAACTACAGTTAGTTCGGCGGCATCGCCGCGACCTTTCTGCAATACAGTTTGAATCGAAACATCTTCTTTGGCAAAAGTATTAGCCACATTTGCAAGTACACCGGGCTTGTCATGTACAGCCATGCGAATTGCATATTTAGTTATGGCCGCACCTTTTGGCGCAATTCCTAAATCTGCATAATCAGATTCGGCAGGGCCTTTACTGCCAGCCACAATATGGCGTGAAACTGCCACTACATCTCCAAGTACCGCAGATGCAGTTGGTGCGCCACCAGCTCCGCGACCATAAAACATCAACTGTCCTGCGCCTTCAGATTCTACAAAGACTGCATTAAATGCTTCTCGAACTGCCGCAAGCGGGTGGCTGCGATCTAACATCATTGGCGCTACCCGAACTGAAATACCTTGGTCAGTACGTTTTGCTTCTGCAATTAATTTAATTACTTTGCCCATAGATTTAGCAGTCGCCACATCTTGTGCACTCACCTTTGAGATTCCTTCGCAAGCTACATCATTTGCGGTAACTCTTGAATGAAAAGCTAATCCAGCAAGTATTGCTGCTTTGGCTGCCGCATCATGGCCTTCTACGTCAGCAGTTGGATCTGCCTCTGCATAACCAAGTGCTTGCGCTTCTTTAAGAACTACATCAAATGGCAGATTCTCTTCGTCCATCTTTGTCAGAATGAAGTTGGTTGTGCCATTAACAATTCCCATTACCCGATTAATTCGATCACCAATTAAAGACTCGCGAAGTGGTCTAATAATTGGGATGGCACCTGCGACTGCAGCTTCGTAATAAAGATCTACGCCTGCTTTTTCGGCAGCGTTATATAAATCTGCGCCGTGAGTTGCAAGTAGCGCCTTGTTAGCAGTAACCACAGATTTGCCATTGGCAATTGCTTTAAGAATTAATTCGCGTGCAGGTTCGATGCCGCCCATCACTTCAATAATTAGAGAAATTTCTGGATCGCTAACTACCGATTCTGCATCTGTAGTCAGGATTGAATCTGGAACTCCATCACGTTTTGCAGTACTACGCACTGCAACTTTGGTTAATTCAAGTTGAGCGCCAGCGCGTGCAGCCAAATCTGCACCATTGTTAGCTAATTCGCGCGCAACCGCTCCGCCAACGACGCCACATCCAAGCATGCCGATTTTGATGGATTTCATGCGCCTATTCTTTCACACCTTATATAAGGTCTAATCGCAATAAATCTTCATACGATTCACGGCGCACAATCACTTTTGCCGCACCATTTCGCACTGAAATCACTGGTGGGCGTGGCACATGATTGTAATTACTTGCCATGCTTCGGTTGTAAGCACCGGTTGCAGGGATTGCTAATAAATCACCAGGTTTGATATCTGCAGGCAAATTGAGATCACGGATCAAGATATCTCCAGTTTCACAATGTTTTCCAACCAGACGTGATGCAGTACTTGCAGCGCTCGAAGTTCGATTTGCTAAATGTGCTTCATAAATCGCGCCATAAAGTCCTGGCCGAATATTGTCGGACATTCCACCATCAACCGAGATGTAATTTCTGGTTGCGCCTATTTCTGGTTTATCTAATTGCACCAGTTTGGTAGTGCCAACTTCGTAAAGTGTGAACATTGATGGTCCTACGATTGAGCGGCCAGGTTCGATAGCCACATGTGGAATCTTTAAATTTCGCGCTGCACAACCTTTTAATACTTCATCTTTAATCTGTGCAATTGCATCTTCGATAGCCAGTGGTGCATCTTCAGCGGTATAAACAATTCCAAATCCACCACCAAAATCCACTTCTGGTAATTCGCGATTAAATTCATCTCTATAACGCGCCATAAAATCTAACATGCGTTGAATGGTCAATCGGTGGCCATCCATGTTGAAGATTTGCGATCCAATATGTGCATGCACTCCGCGGAAATCTAATTGCGAATACTTTGAAATCTCCTTAACAGCATCCCATGCCATTCCACTTGTGATTGAAAGTCCGAACTTCACATCAGTATGTGCGGTTGCGATTGCTTCAATTGTGTGCGCCTCTACCCCGGGATTTAACCGAATCATTACTGATTGAGTTTTACCATGGCGCTTGGCCGCATCCGCTACTCGTTCAATTTCCTGAATAGAGTCAATAACAATGCATCCGACCCCTACTTCAACTGCGCGATCAATTTCGGAGAGAGATTTATTATTTCCATGTACTTCAATTCGATTTGGCGGAAAATTAACGGCAAGTGCAACTTCTAATTCTCCACCAGTAGCAACATCAATACCCATGCCCAGTTCGTCGCACCAGCGAGCAATCTGTTTGCAGGTAAATGCTTTGGAAGCGTAATAAACAGTGGATTCTGAGAATGATTTCTGCATTGCATTTACAAAAGCGCTGGCGCGAGCTTTGAAATCATCTTCATCCAGAATAAATGCCGGGGTACCAAATTCACGCGCCAAATCAGTTGCCGCCATTCCGGCTACCGTTAATTGGCCATTTTCAAACTTTACGTTTGATGACCATGCGCTATGTGACATTACATCCGCTCCGGCGCGCTAACGCCTAATAGTGAGAGCCCATTGTCCAATACTTGTCGCGTTGCTGCACATAGATTTATTCGCGCAACATGTACATCGCTTGGCTTTTCTGCACCCATTGGCAGCACTCTGCAATCAGCATAAAAACGGTGGTAAACACCAGCCAGTTCTTCAAGATATCGAGCGATTCGATGCGCTTCACGAAGTTCCGCTGCGGTATTGACCACTATTGGAAAATCCGAAAGTGCGCCCATTAATTCAATTTCACTTTCGTGAGTTAATTCAGCGGTATTAAATTTTCCAACTTTGATGCCAAGTTCTTCGGCATTTCGAAGCAGCGCAGCGATTCTGGCATGTGCATATTGCACGTAATAAACCGGATTCTCGTTGGTGCGAGATTTGAGCACCTCAACATCCATAACCATTGGTGAATCAGTTGGGTAACGAAGCAATGTGTATCTGGCCGCATCCACACCAACTTCTTCCACAATATCTTCCAGAGTAATGATGGTGCCTGCGCGTTTAGAGAGCTTAACTTCTTGCCCATTTTTCATAATTTTTACTAATTGGCCAATTAATACTTCCACTACATCTGGACTGTCGTTATTGCATTGCGCAACCGCTTTTAAACGACCGACATAACCATGATGGTCTGCACCAAGTAAGTAAATACATATGTCATACCCACGTTCGCGCTTATTTATGTAATACGCAGTATCAGAAGTGAAATATGTATATGTGCCATCTGCTTTTAATAAGACACGATCTTTATCATCACCAAAGTCAGTAGTACGAAGCCAAGTGGCACCATCTGCTTGGTAAACATGGCCTTTTTTCTGCAA
>CAXBPX010000020.1:0-15605 GCA_963977625.1 uncultured bacterium | reverse complement strand
ATAAGTTTTGCCGCGGCGCTTCCTTTAAATGCAGCTACTCCAACTCCAGGAAGTAGCTGTAAAAAAGCAGGACTTACAGCAACCGCATTCGGCAAAAAATACACTTGCGTAAAGGCAGGTTCAAAGTTAGTTTGGAATAAAGGTGTAGTTGTCCTAGCCACACCCAAACCAATTCCATTTATGGACCCACCTGCTTCTCCCAAGAATTTATTAAGGTTAGATTCACGAATAACTTCCAATGCTGAGTTATCAAAATTGGAAATATGTAAAACAACTGATATGACTCCGGATTACACTGGTATGGGTACGATTTATAAAAATGGATTTCCACGTCCTACTCAATCTTTAAGCGGCAAGAATTCAGCTAAAGTCTTGATAATCCCAATTTCATTTAATGATTTACCTTTTACGACAGAGAAAGCTCAACGAGGACCAATTTTATCTTCAGATTTAGATCTTTTAAATGAAGTAAGTCCTAGGGTAGAAGAGTCATTTAATAAATTATCTGGTGGAAGATTTAAAATCACCTTAGATATTTTACCTAAATCACAATGGTGGGAATTCAAATCGAATCATCCTTTTATTTCAACATGGGGTGTGAGCAATTTTGATTCTATTTTTAAATTAATTGATTCTGAAAAATCTGAATTCTCATTTAATGATTATGATGCTTACATATTTTTGGGTGGCAATTCTTCTAACGGAGCGCTGAATAACGGTGAAGCCATATTTGCTCAAAAAATAAATAACTCAAAATCAGGTTATATTAATGCGGTTTTAATTGCAGGCGGATTCTCAAATCCAATACTTTGGGTACATGAACTAGGGCATGCGCTCTTTGCATTTGAAGATCTTTATCTATTTAAGCCAAATCCTGAAATATCAGGTTCAAGGGAATCAAATGTGCCAAATAGTTGGGATTTAATGGCAAATTCCTCCAGAAACGTTTCATTTTTAGAATGGAATCGTTTACTGATGGGTTGGTTAAAGGACTCTGAAGTACGCTGCATTTCCGATCAAATTCAGAGCACTCATTACTTGTCTGATTTTGAAAATGATACAGATCCAAAACTACTCACTATCAATTTAACCGAAGGGGTAACTTTGGCAGCTGAGGCTAGAAATTTTGGTAATGAGAAAAGGCTTTTGCTTTACACAATCAATACCTACACATCTCATGGTGAAGGGCCGATTATTTCCCAAAATACTTTGTTAAAAAAAGCTGACAAGAAATCAATTTATGGCTGGGATATTAATGTGCTGGATACAAATTCTGAGGGTGTGCTTTTTTCGGTAACTAAGACAGATTTAAATAAATTTGTACCGCCAAAAATAAAACCGAGTACACCTTCTGACTCTCCACCTACTTCAAAAATTAAAGTAACAAGCACAGATATTTCACCTATAGAGTCTTCAAAGGCAAAAGCTACTTTAAAGATTTCTGGACAACAGTCATATAGAATATATGTGACCGCAGTCGACGATTTCCAAAAAGTCTTTTTTGAAAGTGGTTTTGTTAATGATTCCAGAAGTGAAATTTCAGTTAATCTTACTGGATTAGTTTGTGATCGAAAGTTAAGAGCGGTTATCGAAATATTTACTGAATTAGATGGAAAAGGCGAAAGATTGGTAGTTCAACATAACGAATTAGGCAAGACTTCCTGTTAAAAAAGTTCAGATTTAGATTCTTTTTACATCAGCGCCGAGCGATTGAAGTTGCTCAGCAAAATTTGGAAATCCGCGATCAATATGGAACGCATCTTCCACAATAGTTTCGCCATCTGCGACCAACCCGGCAAGCACCAAACCAACACCAGCTCGAATATCAGTGGCAACTACTGGAGCGCCAGATAACTGCGCAATACCAGTAATGGCAGCATGATGGCCATCTACCGTGATTTTGGCTCCTAATCTGCTTAATTCATTTACAAACATAAAGCGTCCTTGAAAGACATTTTCAGTGACAATGGCATCACCTTCTGCAATTGCATTCATCGCAACCACCATTGGTTGTAAGTCAGTAGGAAATCCTGGGTAGGGAAGCGTTGCTACATCAATAGCTTGAGGACGTTGTTCCATATGCACGCGAATACCATCTTCAATCGTGGTAACAATTGCACCAGCACTTGCAATTTTCTCAAGTGGAATTTCTAAATGATCTGCGCGCGCACCTTTGATGGTGATGTCACCTTTAGTGATAGCAGCCGCAAATGCCCAAGTACCCGTGATAATTCGATCTGGAAGTGTGGCATGTGTTGCGGGATTAAGTTTTTTCACACCTTCAATAGTGATTGTGGTGCTACCAAGCCCAGAAATATTGGCACCCATTTCAATCAAAAAGTTTCCAATATCAACAATATCTGGTTCGCGTGCTGCGTTTTCAATAACTGTTTTACCGCTAGCAAGGACCGCAGCCATCATGATGTTTTCAGTTGCGCCAACAGAAGGAAAATCTAAATCAATTGTGGCACCGACTAGTCCATTTGGAGCTTCGGTAACTATGTAACCATGTTCGATATGTACTTTTGCACCAAGAGCTTCTAGACCCTTTATATGAATATCTAATGGCCGAGGACCAATCGCATCACCACCAGGAAGCGCGACATCAGCTGCACCAACGCGAACTGTAAGTGGACCAAGCACATTTATTGAAGCGCGAATTTTGCGCACTAAATCATAATCAGCGCGATGTTCTGGTTTTTCTGGCACTTCAATTTCTACTTTGCCTTGTAAGCGATTTACTTTGCAACCAAGGCGTTCCAGTAATTCGCTCATGATTTCGACATCCAAAATATCTGGCACGTTGGTGATCGTGTTCTTGCCAGGTGCTAACAAAGTCGCTGCCATGAGCTTTAAAACGCTATTTTTAGCGCCTGGAACGTGGACTTCACCTTTGAGGTGCGCGCCACCTACGATGCGGAATCTCTCGCTCATAATGGTCTAATCGTACTTGTACTATTCGGTCATGGTTCATTTAACGCGTATCTATACAAAAACAGGCGACGATGGCAGTACCGCACTGGGCGATATGAGTCGCACCTCTAAAAATGATCCACGTCTTGAAGCATACGCAACTGTCGATGAAGCTAATTCATCAATTGGCGTTGCACTTGCAATGAGCCAAATTTCAGATGAAATGCGCAAATTATTGGTGCGAATTCAAAATGATTTATTCGATGTTGGTGCAGACCTTTGCACACCAGTAATTGATAACCCTGGATACGAGCAACTTCGAGTACTTGAAAGCCAAATCACGTATTTAGAAGAGCAGATTGATAAATACAACGAACATTTGCCAGAACTTCGTTCATTTGTACTTCCATCAGGAACTCCTGCGGCTGCACTGCTTCATGTAGCCCGCACTGTAGTTCGACGTGCCGAACGCCGAACCTGGAGTGCAATCCATGCATTTGGTACTGGTGTCAATCCATTAACCGCAAAGTATTTAAATCGTTTATCTGATTTACTTTTTGTATTGGCTCGTACCGCAAATAAAGAAAAAGGTGACGAGCTTTGGGTTCCAGGAGCTAATCGGTAGTTACTTTCATATAGATATTGCTGGGAATCTTAATATCTGTGGGGACCACATCTCTATGGCAAGCAATCCGGATATTCGAAACTTTAAAACCAACTTTAATTGGCTCTTCGCTATTTAGAATATAAGTGGTGATTTCTTTAGGCTTGGAAGCACCAAAATAAGATATTAATGAACCATATTTGATAATAGTTTTGTCAGTATCAGAAGTAGGTCCAACTATATCTGCGTTGAATTCCCAATAATTGCAACCGGCTATCGAAGTTGCCAAAATCGCGCCGCAAGTTAGATTTTCACAGTTTTTGGCTTTTAAATCGCCAGCTAATTTTTTATTTGCGGAAGATAAACCTATTAATTCTTTACTAGTTGGGATTTTGGCATAGATATCATCACTTTTTACATAACCTTTTGGAGGCCAAACCGGTTTAGGTGAAGGTGAGAGTTTCACCTTTTTGCGCGGTTTTGGTTTGTAAACCACTTTTTTCTTAGTGGCAGTAGCTGAAGCAGTAGCTTTTGCAGTTGGTTTAGCTGTGACTTTAGTGGTCGCTTTTGCGGTAGCCGAAGCTTTAGCAGTTGCTTTAGTCGTAACTTTGGCTGTTGGAGATGCGGTAACTTTTTTAGTTGGCGTAGGGGTTGGTTTTTTGGTCGCAGCATTAGCCGTCCCACTTAATAGTGAGATTGCAATTAGTCCAACTAGCAGCTTTTTCAATCGCGATCCCATCTAAATGTCTTTATAGCTAGCGCCACACCTAATACCAACCAGATTAAGTTAATTGATATTCCACGCCCAGTTTCCCAGCTTTTAGCTACTTCTTGCGCTGCAAAAGTATCTGGTAAAAATACTTCGCGCATACCTTGAGTTAACCACTTAAGTGGAAATAACGCCGCAACTTGCTGCATCCAGTGCGGTAGCTGAGTAAATATAAAGAAGACACCACTAAAGAATTGCAAGACAATCACTACTGGTGAAACTACTGCTGATGCGCCGCGACCTGATTTAGGAACTACAGAGAATGCAATACCAAGTGCAGTGGAATTCGCGCTGCCCAGAATTAATAGCAGTATAAATAACCACCATTTTTCAGAAGTTGCCGGAAGTTTCAAACCAAAGAAAGCAACACCACCTGCTACTAAAAAGATTGTTTGCACAATCATGGACGCCAAAACTAGAATTGATTTACCAATGAAGTATGAAGCAATTGGCATTGGAGTGCCACGTAGTCGCTTCAATCCTCCTGCATCTCGTTCCATAGGAATCATGATTGCCAACTGCTGAAAACCGCTATTAACCATGCCTGAAGCGATCATTCCAGCCACGAAATATTGACTGAATTTAACGCCGGGCGCGATGGTGTCTTTAAAGACTGAACCAAAAATCACCATAAGAATTAAGGGGAAGAAAATGGTAAAAACTACAGATTCGCGTTGGCGCATAAATTGTTTGATTTCAAGAAAACCGCGATGGATGCCTAATTTCAGAGTATTCATTATTCGCCAATCATCTTTAGGTAGATATCTTCAAGTGATGGACGGATAACTTGCAGCTCTGGAACTTCGCCTTGGTATTTGGCAGAAAGCTCTTTTACAAATTCAGTTGGCTTATTAGTTTCGGTCTCGCCATCGCGCCATTTGATAGTGGCAAGTGCGTTATGCCGATTACCAAGTGTAGTTGGAGTAGCAACTTCAACTATTTTGCCTCGGTTAATCACTGCAACGCGATCTGCCAGCGCTTCGGCTTCATCTAAATAATGAGTAGTTAATAAAATTGTGGTGCCGGAACTTTGCAGTGAACGAATCAAATCCCAAAATTGACGACGAGCTTCTGGATCAAAACCAGTAGTCGGTTCATCAAGAAAGAGCAGTTCTGGACTGCCGATAATTCCAAGCGCAACATCCAGACGTCGGCGTTGACCTCCAGATAGATTTCGAATCAGCGAGTTGCGCTTTTCATCAAGTCCTACTGCTGCGATTACCTCTTCTGCTCTTCTTGGATTCTGGTAATACTTAGCAAAGTGTTGAACTGTTTCAGCCACATTTAAATCGCCAGCATCTTGACTATTTTGATGCACGATGCCTAAACGATTTCGCCAATGGCTATCACCATGGTTTGGATCTACGCCAAGCACGCTCACATCGCCAGATGATCTGGCACGAAATCCTTCGAGAATTTCAACGGTGGTGGTTTTTCCAGCACCATTTGGGCCAAGCAGAGAGAAAATCTCACCTTGATTAATGGTTAAATCAACGCCGGCCACTGCATTTATTTCATCGTATTGCTTAGTTAAGCCATGAACCGTGACGACCGACATGGCGCCACGATGCCACAACTGGCTGTGAAATGCGAAAATACTCAAGTGAGTCCGCGTAGAAACTACCCAAAGAATCGTCGTCCAAAGGCGGAAGAACGCGACCCAGCAACTTCTAATCAGATAATCGAAGAACATCATGATGGAATTTATGTTGTCAGGCAACTAACAGGTTCGAGTTCTAATAAACCTTATCGTTGCCCTGGATGTGATCAAATGATTCCGATGGCCACGCCACATATAGTTGCTTGGATCGAAGGCGATGAAGATTCACGTCGCCATTGGCACAAAGCTTGTTGGAACAATCGCGCGAACCGCAAACCAAACACTCAGCGCACACGCAATGCACCTAAATATTAATTTAAATCTTAACTAAACCATCTACTCAAAGTAGCAATAATCTTTTCTTGCCCTTTAGTGCGTTTAAATGAAGTTGCGCGTAAAGGAATTTCAAATCTTGGCCTGACAAAAGTTCTTGCAAAAGTAAATTCATATAAACCTTCGGGACCATGAATGCGTCCATATCCGCTTTGTTTTGCACCTCCAAATGGCACAGATGGAACTGCAGCAAAAGTAAATGAGGAATTTATAGCAACCATGCCACATTCCAATTGCTTAGCGATGGCATAACCACTGCGTTTTGAAAATACGGATGCTCCTAGGCCATATTCACTGGCGTTAGATAGGGTGACGGCTTCATTCATATCTTGGACTTTATTAATTGCAATAGTAGGCCCAAAAGTTTCTTCGGTCATCGCACTGCAATTTTCTGGAACTTCTGCCATCACTACCGGATTAACAATGCGTTCGTTTACAGAGTGAATATCACCGTAAAGCATCTTGGCGCCTGCATTTGTGGCATCTTGGATATGGCGTTTAATGATGTCCAACTGCTTTGGCATCGTTGCTGGTCCATAACTCTTGCCAGGTTCTAAATCTCTTACAATATTTAAGACTTCATTTTGGAAATTTTCCGCTACTTTTTCATGAACGTAAACGCGCTCTGCGCCAATACAAGATTGGCCCGCATTAGCCATGGCAGACCAGACAGTGTATTCAGCTGCCAACTTTAAATTTGCATCTTTATCTACCAAGACTGGATCTTTACCGCCACATTCAAGTAGTACCGGAACCATATTTCTGGAACATGTTTCTGCAACCAATTTTGCAGTTTTAGTTGAACCCGTGAAAGCTAATTTGCCAATTGCTGATTCGCATAAAAATTTACCAGTTTCACCCAAACCGGTTATGGTTTTTAATACATTAGGTATTGAGCATGCTTTTTCAAAAGTTTCGGAAAGTAATACCCCAACGCCAGGAGTAAATTCACTTGGTTTGAAAACTACAGTGTTACCGGCAGCTAACGCATAAGCAATCGAACCCATCGGAGTAAACAATGGATAGTTCCAAGGTCCAATCACACCAACAACACCAAAGGGAACTCGTTGCACTTCTGCTTCAAAGTTAAAGAGCAATAAACCAGTTTTACGACCCTGAGGTTTTAAGTAGTAGCCAGCTCGCTTTGCCGCCCAAGAAAGATGTGAAATTGCAATTGATACCTCTAAACGTGCATCACCAATTGGTTTACCAGTTTCAAGCGAAATTAATTGCGCAAAATCTTCAGCTTTTGAAACCAATTCACTTTTCCACTTGAGTAAAACTCGTTTACGTTTTGATGGAGTTAATTGCCCCCAACTTTTGAAACTTTCAGTTGCCCCAGTAACAGCGCGATTTACCGCTTCTTTTGTGTAGATTTCATGAGTCGCAATAACTTCGCCATTTTGAGGGTTAAGTGATTCGAAGTGGGTCATGAGGAAATGGTAACGAGCATTAGAATTTACGCTATGGCTGAAACATTGAGACCAAGCACAGTTTTGCCCTCTAAGCGCGAATTAACCAAGGTAATTACCGAAGATGGCATAGAACTGGTGGTTGAAGTCGCCACACCATTGAATCCATCCAGGGGTGCGCTTTTATTGTGCCATCCAAACCCAACTGGTGGCGGAATGATGGATTCACATGTCTACAAGAAAGCGGCTAATAGATTGCCAGCCTTAGCTGATTTAACCATCGTTAGATTTAATACTAGGGGCACAAGTAGTGAACAAGGCACCAGTACCGGCACTTACGATCAAACAAAGTCAGAAAAATATGATGTAGAAGCGATGGTTAAGTTTTGTCTTGATAAATTAAAACTAGAAAATCTTTGGGTAGTCGGTTGGTCATTTGGCACTGAATTAACTTTGAAATATGCGCGCGATTCGCGGCTCAAAGGAATTATTCTGCTTAGCCCACCAATGATGTATACCGATGTAGAAGAACTTAAATTTTGGGCTGAAGATGGTCGGCCGGTACTTGCTTTAGTACCAGAACACGATGAATATTTATCACCAGTAGCAGCAAAACTAAAATTTGCAGCAATACCTCAAATTGAGATTATTGAAGGTGTAAATATGAAACATTTATGGCTTGGCGAACCTGCAGTGCAATTTGTGCATAATGAAATTGTTAAGAAAGTCGCGCCAGAAAAATTTCCGTTGCCGGTAGAAATTTAAGCTTGATCAGCTTTTGGATAAACAACTTCTTCAAGAATTAGCAAAATAGATGCGGCAATCGGCACGGCCAAGATACCGCCTACTAAACCTAACAATGAAGCGCCAATTAGTGCACTGACAATGGTTACTAAACCAGGTATAGAAAGTGACTTCTGCATGATTTTTGGCATTAACACATAATTTTCAATCTGCTGATAAATCAAATAAATAACTAAAATTGCAATTCCTGAAGCTACAGATTGAGTTAGACCTACTACTGTAAGAATTGACGAACCAATAAAATGTCCTACTAATGGAATCATTCCGCAGATGAAAACTAACATTCCCAGTGCTACTGGTGAAGGTAGCCCAAATACGGCGCAGAAAATCGCCATGACCACACCAGCGATGAAAGCAACTGAAATCTGACTTCCTACGAAGGCACCAATTCTTGAGACAATGCCATCAGTTAACGCTCTAATTCTTGGGCGACGAGATGCTGGCGCAAGTCGAAGCGCTTGACTGATGACTTCTGGAAGTGAAATCGTGAAATACATTGTCAAAACTAAAATAGTTAGTGCCGTGAAAATCCCAGAAATAAATGTCTTTCCGACACCGACAATGCCTCCAAATGCTGAAATCAAAAGTGTGCCATCACTAGTAATTGAATTAACTTTTTTGGTTAGCGAATCGATAATTCCATAATGTTTATTAATGTCATTGATAAATGAATTATTTTTCAAATTATCTAGCAACATTGGCGCGTTTTCAATCAAACTTGTTGATTGACGCACCACTGGTGGAATTACCAAGAACGCTAAAATAATTACAAAAACAAGTACCAATCCCAGGATTGCAGATACCGAAGCACCACGACTCAAACCTCGTTTACGGAAAAATTCTACGGCTGGATTAAGTCCCATTGCTAAGAAGATAGAGATAATAAGTAGTACGAAAATTTGACTAGCAGCTGCTAAAGATCGCAGTAAAACAAAGGCAGTTAGCGCACCTGAAGTTGCTAAGAATCCAAAGTAAAAAGGTGAACTTTTTTCAATTGGAGCACCAGGTGTGCCGAAGTTCTCAGTTGATTTGGGTGATTTTGCTGAAGTTTTACGTAAGCGCTTAGTAATAGCCATGCGAATAGTTTAATTTACTTACCAATCTACGAGAGAATAGCCTCATGTCACTGCGTATTACGGGTCTAGGCGAGGAGATTGGCGCAGTAATTGGCCTACCTTGGGAAGAACCATTAGAGCAGTGGCCCGAAGACCCCATTCTGACCGAAAAACGCGGCATCTCGCGTCACGTGGTTCGTTTAGTAAGAGCGGACGAAGTTGATCCAAATTCAGAGATTTACGCGGTTAAAGAAACGGTAGTTGAGTTTGCTAAACGCGAATATAAAGCGCTGATTGAATTAAAAAGACTTGGTGCGCCAAGCGTAGAACCAATTGCGGTTATCGAAGGTCGTACTGATAAGAATGGTGAAGAGTTGCCGTGTGCGATAGCCACACGTTTCTTACCTTATTCACTTCCGTATCGAGTGGTGCTTTCTCAATCAGTCTCAGAGCATGACATAAACAATATGGCCAACGCATTGGCGTATCTATTAGTGCAATTGCATCTACTTGGCTTTTGGTGGGGAGATTGTTCCTTATCAAATACGCTTTTTCGAAGAGACGCCGAAAGTTTTGCAGCATATTTAGTAGATGCTGAAACCGGAGAGTTTCAGACTAAACTTTCAGATGGCCAACGCGAACATGATTTAGAAATTGCATTTTTCAATGTCGCTGCAGAACTAGAAGATTTGCAACTTTCTGGCGTTCTTTATGCAGGCATGGATCCCATCCGAGCATCCGAAGCGGTGCAACGAAGATATCGCAGACTATGGTCTGCACTTAAAGATCCAAAGAAATTAGATCCAAATGATCGCCATGCTGTCGAACGAGCAATGCGCGAACTTCATGACCTTGGATTTGCAGTTGAAGAGGTGCAAGTCTCATTAGATAACGAAGCACATATGCTCTCTTTCCAACCAAGGTTGGTAGCAGCGGGTTACCACACGGCAAAATTAAAGAATCGCTTTGGCCTTGATGCCCAAGAGTTGCAAGCAAAACGAATCTTGGCCTCTTTTGATCGTTGGTATGCGCGCCAACCAATTAAAACCAGTAAAGATGAAATGGCCAAAGAGTGGCTTGATAGTGTCTTCTTTAAAATTCTAGATTTAATTCCAAATGAATTGCAAGGGCGAGTTGAGAAAGCACAGATGTTTCATGAAATTCTAGAAAACCGTTGGTATATGACGGAAAAGGCTGGATTTGATGTCGGTTTGGAAGCTGCCGCAAAAGCCTATATAAATGAGATCTTGCCGCTAAGAATGGATTCAGGAGTGGAGTCAGAGTGAAGCAACCTAACTTTGGTAGTGCTTTTGATTTAAGTACTTTAAAAAAACCTGCTGAATCAAAGGTTAATCAAACTTTGCCAGGAATTGTGGCAACTGCGGAAAATTTACCGAATCAATTGATGCCGTTATCTAATAGCAAAGCGGTAGTGATTCTCTGTTGGTCTGAACGGTTTCCTGAATCTCGTGAAACATTGGCATTGCTTGGAAAATTAAATAAAGACGATAACGAATCTTGGCAATTAGCTACGGTCGAAATCGAAAAGGAACCGCAAGTAGCCCAAGCTTTACAGACCCGAGTAGTGCCTTATGCAATCGCAATCGTCAAAGAACAAGTAATGCCGCTCTTTGAAAATCCTTATCCAGAAGCGCAATTACGAATGGTGCTAGATAAAGTTTTATCTATTGCAGCCGAACAAGGTATTGGAGAAGCTCCAGTGGAGCGAACTGAACCTGAGGAAGATGAAGCAATGGCTGCTCTGCAACAGGGAGATTTAGCTGGCGCTATCGTCGCCTATGAAAAATTAGTTGCGCGTAAACCAACTGATGCCATGGCTAAATCAGGCTTAGCTCAAATGCAATTACTCAAACGCACTCAAGGCGTTGATGCCAAATCAGCATTAGAAAGTGCAGCTAAAAATCCCTTAGATGTCGAAGCTCAGATTATTTGTGCAGATTTAGAAATTGCTAATGGCCAATTAGAATCCGCTTTTAATCGCTTACTAAATTGCGTCAAACAGTTATCAGATGAAGATAAAAATCGGGCAAAGGAGCATTTGATAAATCTATTCGGATTGGTAGATCCAGCAGATCCTCGATTGATCCAGGCGCGTAAAGATCTAGCGAGTGCCTTATTTTGATAAAACGTGATGTAGCTTTAACTAAAGCGCTTTTCTTCTTTTTTGGCGTAGGAATTATGGGGTGGGTGCCAAGATTCCCAGAACTCAAAGCAAATTTAGGTGTAAACAACGGACTATTTGGTTCGTTGCTAAGTATGGCTGCTTTTGGTTCACTCTTGGCGCTGCTAACTATCGGACATTTGGTAGACCATTTTGGTGGCAAACGTATGCTCATAGTTGGCCAAACAATTTTAAGTGTTTCATACATTGCGGTTGTCCATGTAACAAATCTTCAAGCATTCTTGATAATAAATATTTTGGTTGGTTTTTCTATTTCTACACTGCATATTGCAAATAATGCCCAAGCATTTTACGACCAAGATCGAGGCGGTAAGAATCTAATTGTTTCTGCGGCAGGTTATTGGTCAGCTGGATCGCTTTTATCGACATTACTATCTATGTATTTAATCGGCAAAGTTGCACTTCCTTTGCATATTACTATCTTGCAAATAGTCTGCTTTCTCTCTTCATTAATCGTGATAATTACGCGTCAAGATACTTTAGTTCCAGCTAATAAGCATGATCAGGTGAGTAAATCGATTTTAAATGACTTACGGAAATTCAATTTTGATTGGATGATTAATTTCGGACTGATTTTTGGAATCATGTTGGAATTCGCAATCGGAGACTGGTCTGCAATTTTTGCCAAAGAAAATGGCGGAATTTCTGCCACTTGGGCACCGCTGCCATTTCTATTTTTTACTCTATTTATGATTATTGGCAGAGTTTCAATTACTCCATTACGAAATCGCTTCAAAATTACGCGTTTAGTTAGATTTGGCGGAATTTTGGCTGGCACTTCATTTTTGATCGGTATTTGGGGAATCCATATCTTTGGTCTAACCGGTTTAATCATTACATTTTCACTAGCAGGATTAGGTTCTTCCTTTATAGGTCCATCTTTTCTAAACATCGCAAATGCCCGAATAAATTTGCCATCAAGTATCGTTATTGGACAAGTAAGTGCAGTTAACGTAATGCTCTCTTGGATACTTAAACAGCTAATTGCGTTTGTAGCTCAAATTTCAGGTTTGCAAATCGCGCTAACGATTCCAGCGATTTTGGTTATTTCTGTGGGGTTATTTACTAGAGTATTTAAGCCAGTTCCAACCAAATAGTGGCAAGTGGCGGGATTCGCAAAGTACCGTGGCAATCATCTCCAACAACAACTTCCATATTTGTTACGCCAGAGCCACCATATTTCAGATCATCGGTATTTAAAACTTCACGATACTTGCCAGGTTTTGGAATAAACATTCGATAACGCTCATGTGGAACTGGTGACCAATTAGTAACCGATATCAATGGTTTGCCATCATCAGACCAACGGGCATACGCAATTACGTTTGCCGCACCATCGTCTCCGACTAACCATTGGAAACCTTCAGCAAAATTATCACGCTGCCAAAGCGCTTGTGTTGCTTTGTATTTTTGATTTATATCTGCAATTACTTTTTGAACACCTTTATGTTCGTCAAATTGAGTTAAATACCATTGCAACCCGTCCGTGGCGCTCCACTCATCATTTTGAGCAAATTCAGATCCCATGAACAAAAGCTTTTTACCTGGATGTGACCACATGTATCCGTACAGCGCGCGTAATTGCGCTAATTTCTGCCAGCGATCTCCGGAGAACTTATTGACCAGTGAACCTTTTCCATGCACAACTTCATCATGGGAAAGTGGCAACATGAAGTTTTCACTCCACGCATAGAGAATTGAAAATGTAATTTCATTATGGTGATACATACGATGAATCGGTTCGTGAGATAAATATTGCAAAGTGTCATGCATCCAACCCATGTTCCACTTATAACCAAAACCCAAACCGCCAAATCCAGTATCTTTAGTGACACCTGGCCAAGCTGTAGATTCTTCGGCAATCATCATGATGCCAGGATGATGTTTGTAAGCAGTAGAGGTAGCTTCTTGCAAGAATTGCACTGCTTCTAAATTTTCACGTCCACCAAATTGATTTGGTACCCATTCGCCTTCTTTACGCGAATAATCTAAATACAACATTGATGCAACTGCATCCACACGCAATCCATCAATATGGAATTCATCTAGCCAATAAAGTGCGCTAGCCACTAGGAAATTGCGAACTTCATTGCGACCAAAATTAAATACCAGCGTGCCCCAATCCGGATGCTCTCCCTGACGTGGATCCGCATGTTCGTAAAGTGCAGTGCCATCAAACTTAGCTAAAGCCCATTCATCTTTAGGAAAGTGCGCCGGAACCCAATCAAGAATTACTCCGATCCCAGCTTCATGTAATTTATCAACCAAATATCTAAATTCATCCGGAGTTCCAAATCTGGAAGTTGGCGCAAAAAAACCAGTTACTTGATAACCCCAAGAAGGTGCATAAGGATGTTCAGTTACTGGCAGAAACTCAATATGGGTAAATCCATGTTCGGTTACGTAATCAATTAATTCAACTGCTAATTCTTTGTATGAAAGTCCAACTTTCCAAGAACCTAAATGCACTTCATAAACTGCAACAGGGGAGCGCCAAGATTCAAATGATTTACGATTTTGCATCCATTTGTGGTCATTCCAAGAGTAATTAGTTTCATTGACTATCGAAGCAGTGCTCGGCGGTAATTCGCATTGGCGTGCCATTGGGTCTGCATGATCAACCCACTGACCCCACGAACTACAAATTGCAAATTTATATTTTAAACCTGGCCCAACATCTGGCAAGAAAGTCTCCCAGATTCCGGAGTTACCAATTTTGACCATTGGATTTGTAGTTTTATCCCAAAAGTTATGGTCATGTATTAATGAAACTGCAGATGCATTCGGCGCCCAAACGCTAAATGCAGTACCAATTAAATTTCCTTTTTCATCTCTTTTTACTTGTGCGCCGAGAGTTTCCCATAGCTTTTCATGACGGCCTTCATTGAAAAGGTGTAAATCCATTTCTCCAATTGATGAATGTGGGTTTAAGAAAGAGGTCATTTGAGCTCTACTTTGACGATATGGGCAACTTTTCCAACTGGACGACTTGGTTGTAGTCGAATAAATGTATGTGCAGACCAGTGGTGAACAGTCCCATCAAGTAAATCAGTGACTTTGAATTGTTCTTGATTAATACCTAATGCCTGCATATTCCAATGAACCGTGGTTTCTTGAGCGTAAGTGGGATCTAAATTTACAACAACTAAGATTAAGTTCTCGCCTTCTCGTTTTGAATAGGCAATGATGGCGCCACTTTCAGTGTGGTGAAACTGTAAATTTCTTAATCTTTGTAATGCAATATTCTCTTTGCGGATTTTATTTAACTGTGAAATAAATGGTGCCAGAGTTAAGCCTTTCTTAGCAGCACCTTCCCAATCTCGGTTTTTGATCTGATATTTTTCAGAATCCCAATATTCTTCTTTGCCTTCAGCTAATGGCTTTGATTCATAAAGTTCATAACCGGCATACATACCCCAAGATGGAGTTAAAGTTGCAGCTAGAACTGCACGGAGTGCAAACATCGCTGGATTTCCGTTTTGAAGGTGATAAGGCAAAATATCAGGAGTATTCACCCAAAAATTTGGACGGAAGAATGCGCTTGTCCAGTGCGCAACTTCATTACCGTAATTAGTCAATTCTTCTTTGCTAGTGCGCCAAGTGAAATATGTGTATGACTGTTGAAATCCAGCTTTACCTAAGGCATGCATCATGGCAGGTTTTGTGAAAGCTTCAGCTAAGAAAATTACTTCTGGGTGCTCTTTGTAAATAATGGTTAATAATTCCTGCCAAAAATGTACTGGCTTAGTGTGTGGGTTATCCACTCGGAAAATTTTTACGCCTTTAGAAATCCAAAGTCGTAAAATTCGTAGCGATTCATTGAGAATTCCTTGATAATCCTGATCAAAATTAATTGGATAAATATCTTGGTATTTCTTTGGAGGATTTTCCGCATAAGCGATGGAACCATCA
>CAXBPX010000019.1:0-16391 GCA_963977625.1 uncultured bacterium | reverse complement strand
CAGCACAGATTTGCTCGTATTGATTGCTGGTGGAATTTAGATAATCAGCTGGGCCCAATAATTCATTTTTAGCATTAGAAATAGTGGCGGCAAATTGTCGTGGTGGGTAACGTTTTGGATCTAAATTTAAATCTTTACAAACTAGCGCAATCAACCTTTGAGAATCTGCGCTATCGTAAATTGTGAAGTTATTTGAATATCCAAGTCGATGAGCTTCTACTCTCAAGATTCGAACGCAAGCAGAGTGAAAAGTAGAAACCCACATTGATCTAGCAACAGGTCCAACTAATTCAGCTACACGCTCTTTCATTTCACCGGCGGCCTTATTGGTAAAGGTAATTGCCAAAATTTCAAATGGTCTGATATTTCTACGCGCCATCAAGAACGCGATTCGGCGCGTTAAAACTCGAGTCTTTCCAGAACCTGCACCAGCTACTACTAACAATGGAGTGCCACTATGGATTACCGCTGCTGCTTGCTGCGGATTTAGTGCTTTAAGTAGTGGGTCATCTGACATGAGAAGCGGATTCTATAAGTCGTGGGAGACTACCCCCGTGGAACCACGTGATGACAAAGAGATTTCGCGCATACTTGTTGTAAATGCGCATCCAGATGACGCTGACTTTGGAGTCGGCGGCACCGTTGCAAAGTTAGCTGCAAAAGGAATTGAAATTACCTATGTCTGTTGCACCAACGGTGATCAAGGTGGCGAAGAATCTGGCGTTCCACAAGCAGAGATGGCAGCCACTCGCCAACGCGAACAACGCGATGCCGCAAAAGTGCTTGGCGTAAAAGATGTAATTTACTTAAATTATCGCGATGGACATTTAGAGCCAACCATTGGACTTCGCAAAGATATTGTTCGTCAAATCAGAATTCATAAACCAGATCGAATGATGATTCAAAGTCCAGAACGAAATTGGGATCGTATCGGAGCGAGCCATCCTGACCATTTAGCTGCTGGTGAAGCTGCGATTCAAGCAGTTTATCCAGATGCCCGAAACCCATTTGCATTTATGGATTTGAAAAATGAAGAAGGTCTTGAACCTTGGCGTGTAAAAGAGGTCTGGGTTTATGCCCACCACTCACCTGATTATTGGGTGGATATCACTGATACTTTTGATAAAAAAATCGCAGCGCTAAATGCACACGTTTCTCAGACTGCACATAATCCCGAACTAGGGAAAATGGTTCGCGAATGGGGCGAACGCAATGCAGGCGTTGGCGGGTTACCGGTAGGACGAATAGCCGAAGCTTTTAAAATTGTTAATACTGATTGATTTTAAGAGACTTTTACCGAAATAATTTTCAAAGTTTCGTAAGGATATCCATCAGGTGCGTAATACCACTTACTATCTGCGCCTTGTTTAATTGCTTTCTTGCTGGCGATAAATTTAACGATATCTAAACCTTTAGTGATTTTTCCCCAAATTGTGTATGCAGGTGGCAATTGGGTGTTCTTATAAACAAAGAACATCTGTGAACCATTTGTTTTAGGTCCGGAGTTGGCCATCGCCACAATTCCTTCTGGGTAATTATTTGCGGCATCTTTAGGTAAATTCTCATCTGCATATCCAGTCCAACCAGTTGGGGATCCGCCACCAGTAAATGTGGGATCGCCACATTGCAACACAAATAAACCTTCCGTAGTTAATCTATGGCAGAAAGTGCTATCGAAATACTTACCCTTTGCAAGCGCTGCCAAAGAGGTAATGGTTATTGGCGCTTTTGGATTTAAAGCCACTTCGATTACACCGCAATTGGTGGTGAAAGTAAGTTTTTTAGGTAGCGGTGATTGTGCCTTCAAAGGTTGCGGCAACTTTTTTGGTGTGCTCTGTGCAATCTCTACTTTGGCGCATTTAACTGCAGCTTGCGCAGGTGGAGCTATAAATGCCACAGTCGATATTGCGAAAGCAGTTGCAGAGAAGATAGCTAACTTTTTCATGATTCCTACTTATTCCCATTCGATTGTGCCGGGTGGCTTACTGGTCACGTCTAAAACTACACGATTTACTTCACGAACTTCGTTGGTAATACGAGTAGAAATTTTCTCAAGTAATTCATATGGCAATCTTGACCAATCTGCAGTCATTGCATCTTCGCTGGATACGGGGCGCAAAACTATTGGATGTCCATAAGTTCGGCCATCGCCTTGGACGCCTACGCTTCTTACATCTGCAAGTAAAACCACTGGGCACTGCCAGATACTGCGATCCTGGCCGGCTGCCTTTAATTCTTCGCGGACAATTAAATCTGCCTTGCGAAGAATCGCTAAATTCTCTTCGTTAACTTCTCCGATAATTCGAACGCCAAGGCCTGGTCCTGGAAATGGTTGCCGCCAAATAATCTCTTCTGGAAGTCCAAGTTGTAAACCAACCTGACGAACTTCGTCTTTAAATAATGAACGTAATGGTTCGACCAATTTAAATTTCAAATCATCTGGCAATCCGCCTACGTTGTGATGCGATTTAATATTTGAAGTTCCGGTACCGCCACCAGATTCGACCACGTCTGGATAGAGCGTTCCCTGCACTAAAAATTCCGCTTCGCCATTTGCCGCAATTTCGCGAGCAGCTTTTTCAAATGAGCGGATAAATTCTCGGCCGATAATCTTGCGCTTCTCTTCTGGGTCAGTAACTCCTGAAAGTGCAGATAAGAATTGAGTTTTGGCATCTACCACTACTAGTTCGACTCCGGTTGCTGCCACGAAATCTTTTTCAACTTGTTCTGCTTCACCACTTCGTAGCAAACCATGATCAACAAAGACACAGGTAAGTTGATTGCCCACTGCTCGTTGGATAATCGCAGCTGCTACTGCAGAATCTACGCCACCAGATAATCCACAAATTACACGTTTGTCGCCAATTATTTCTTTAGCTTTGGCAATCTCTGCTTCTGCAATATTTTGGGTAGTCCAAGTTGGATTGCATTTAGCGATATTGATCAACCAATTGTGCAGAATTGCTTGTCCATATTCAGAGTGCAATACCTCTGGATGAAATTGCACTCCTGCTAATTGACCGCTTTCATTTTCAAAAGCAGCTACCGGAGTATTTTCGGTAGTGGCAGAGATCGAAAATCCGTTTGGAGTTTGGGTGACTGCATCACCATGGCTCATCCACACTAACTGATTTAAGGGAATCTCTTTAAATAACTTGGATTCTTTAGCGCTTAATTTTGTGCGACCAAATTCAGATTTTCCAGTTTTAGTGACCACGCCTCCAAGAGCGTTAGCCATAGCTTGAAAGCCGTAGCAAATTCCAAAAACTGGAATTCCTAATTTAAGAATTTCACCATCAAAAGTTGGTGCATTCTCTGCATAAACTGAAGCTGGTCCACCTGAGAGAATAATGGCTTCTGGATTTTTAGCTTTGATCTCTGCCGCAGTCACATGCGAAGGCACAATTTCCGAGTAAATGCTGACTTCGCGAACTCTTCGGGCGATTAATTGCGCGTATTGTGCTCCAAAATCAACAACTAAGACTCCAGATTTTTCACTTGCATTATTAGGCACGTGCAATCAAAACCTCAACGCGCTGGAATTCTTTTAGATTCGAATAACCGCAAGTTGCCATTGCACGACGCAGCGCACCAAACATATTCATTGATCCATCAGCAGAATGTGATGGGCCAATTAAAATCTCTGCAAGCGAACCTACCGTGCCAACCGCTACGCGTTCACCGCGTGGTAATTCTTGATGATGCGCTTCTGATCCCCAGTGCCATCCAAGTCCAGGAGCTTGCGTTGCTTTTGCAAGCGGTGAACCCATCATGACTGCATCAGCGCCACAGGCAATGGCTTTAGCGATATCTCCAGAACGACCAACGGAACCATCTGCAATTACATGAACATAACGTCCGCCAGATTCATCTAAATATTCGCGTCTGGCTGCAGCAACTTCAGATACTGCAGAGGCCATTGGTACTTGCACACCTAAAACTTTTCTAGTGGTGTGTGCTGCACCGCCACCAAAACCTACTAATACACCAGCTGCACCAGCGCGCATTAAGTGCAGCGCTGCGGTGCCATTTGCAACACCACCCACTATTACCGGAGTATCTAATTCGTAAATAAATTTCTTTAAGTTAAGCGCTTCTCCGGAACCAACATGTTCTGCCGAAACTGTAGTGCCGCGAATTACGAAAATATCAACGCCAGCTGCAATTACCGCTTTATGAAGTTCGGCAGTGCGTTGCGGAGAAAGTGATGCTGCAACTGTTACACCTGCATCACGAATTTGTTGAATTCGCTCTTTAATTAATTCTGGACGAATTGGCGCAGCATAAATTTCTTGCATACGTTTGGTGGCATTTTTTTCAGGCATTGATGCGATTTCGCCAAGCGGAACTCTTGGATCTTCGTATCTAGTCCAGAGCCCTTCTAAATTAAGTACGCCTAACCCACCTAAACGCCCAATTTCTATTGCCGTTTCTGGAGAAACTACGGAATCCATTGGGGCTGCCATCATTGGTATTTCAAATTTATATGCATCAATCTGCCATTCAGTTGATACATCTTTTGGATCACGAGTACGACGACTTGGAACCACTGCAATATCATCAAAAGAATATGCAACTCGGGCGCGTTTGCCAGGAGCGATTTCAATGCTATTTTGCATAATTCGGAGCATCCTTTATTTCAGCGACATCATGCGGATGGCTCTCTTTTAAGCCAGCTGCAGTAATTCGAATTAATTGACCTTCGCGGCGCAAGTTTTCAATATCTGGCGCACCGGCATAACCCATTCCACTTCGAAGTCCACCAACTAATTGATGAATTACAGAAGTAACTGGACCGCGATATCTAATCTTTCCTTCAATTCCTTCTGGAACTAATTTATCTTCTGATAAAACATCATCCTGCATGTAGCGATCTTTCGAGTAAGACTTCTGTTCGCCGCGCGATTGCATCGCACCAAGTGAGCCCATGCCGCGATAAACCTTAAATTTAACGCCATCAATTTCAACTAATTCAGAGGGCGATTCATCACAACCTGCAAATAGTGATCCCAGCATTACCGTATTTGCGCCCGCCACAATTGCTTTGACGATATCGCCAGAATATTGCAGACCGCCATCGGCAATTAGCGGAACTCCAGCTTTGCTACAAGCTTTATTTGCTTCCATAATTGCAGTTATTTGCGGAACACCGACACCTGCAACTACACGGGTAGTACAAATAGATCCAGGGCCAACTCCAACTTTGACACCATCTGCACCAGCATTAATTAACGCCTGTGCACCTGAACGGGTTGCGATATTGCCGCCGATAACTTGAGTATCTGATGAAAACTTTTTTACTCTTTCAATTGAATCTAAAACCGCGCGATGATGTCCGTGAGCAGTATCTACGACCACTACATCCACACCTGCATCAATCAAAGCTTGTGCGCGCTTAAAACCATCATCGCCAACGCCAACTGCAGCGCCAGCTAATCCCACATTCTTAGCAAGTTTTACATGTGTTACTTGATCTTCAATCGAAAGATTTCGGTGAATGATGCCGATACCACCAGCTTTAGCTAGCGCAATTGCCATCTGAGATTCAGTAACCGTATCCATGGCAGATGAGACCAATGGAATTGAAAGTTTTATTTTTCTAGTTAGCCAAGTTCCGGTTTCAACTTCGGAAGGGACTACTTCAGAAGGGCCAGGCAATAAGAGGACATCGTCGTAGGTCAGTCCGAGCATTGCGACTTTTTCAAATTCGCTCATCACTGCCCCTTTCAATAATTCGCAATCTTATCTTTTGCCAATAAAAGCAAGAAATCCCCGCGAAAACGCGAGGATTTCTCACAATTTGTTAGTGAGTGTGACCGCCTGGGCCGTGCTTATGTCCATGGCCTGAATCTGCAACTTCTTCTTCCTTGCTTTCGAAAACAACTGCTTCAGTTGTAATGAACATTGCTGCGATTGAAGCAGCATTTGCAAGTGCGGAACGAGTTACTTTCACTGGGTCAATAACGCCATCTTTAGTTAAGTCGCCATATACATCAGTTGCCGCGTTGTAGCCTTCGTTTGGCTTCATTGCGCGCACTTTAGATACCACCACATAACCTTCAAGACCTGCATTCTCTGCAATCCAACGAAGTGGTTCGTCAGCTGCTTTGCGAACTAAACGAACACCAACCGCTTTATCACCAGTGAAGCCAAGATCGCCTTCAAGTGAATCAACTGCATGCACAAGTGCTGCACCGCCACCAACAACGATTCCTTCTTCAACAGCTGCACGAGTTGCTGAAATTGCATCTTCGAGACGATGTTTCTTCTCTTTTAATTCAACTTCAGTATGTGCGCCAACCTTGATTACGCAAACGCCACCAGCAAGTTTTGCAAGACGTTCTTGTAGTTTGGTGCGATCCCAATCTGAATCAGTAATATCGATCTCTTTACGAAGTTCAGAGATACGATCTTGTACGCGCTTCTTGTCGCCAGCGCCATCAACGATTGTGGTGTTGTCCTTATCAAGAACTACGCGACGTGCGCGGCCTAAAACTTCTAGTCCAACTTGATCAAGTTTCATTCCGATATCGGTAGTAACCACAGTTGCACCGGTAAGAATTGCCATATCTTCAAGCATCGCCTTGCGACGATCGCCAAAGCCAGGTGCTTTAACTGCAGCTGAGGTAAATACGCCACGCATCTTGTTAACTACCAGAGTTGAAAGTGCTTCACCTTCGACATCTTCGGCAATGATTAATAGCGGTTTTGACGCTTGCGCTACTTTTTCCAGAATTGGCAATAACTCTGCGAGCGCTGAGATTTTGCCCGCAGTGATCAGAATATATGGATCATCGAGTACTGCTTCCATGCGATCGGTATCAGTTACGAAATATGGCGAGATAAAGCCCTTGTCGAACTGCATACCTTCGGTGAAATCAAGTTCTAGTGCAGTAGTTGAAGATTCTTCGACAGTGATCACGCCATCTTTGCCAACTTTTTCCATGGCTTCTGCAATAAGTTCGCCAATTGCGCGATCTTGTGCAGAGATGGTTGCGACGTTTGCAATCTGTTCTTTGCCGCTAATTGGTGTGGCATGCGCGCGAAGAGTTTCAGAAACTTTTGCCACTGCCGCTTCAATACCTTGCTTTAGATCCATCGGTTGTGCACCTGCAGCTAAATTACGAAGTCCTTCTTTGACCATCGCTTGCGCAAGCACTGTTGCAGTTGTGGTTCCATCACCAGCAACATCATTGGTCTTGGTCGCAACTTCTTTAACTAACTGGGCGCCCATGTTTTCAGCTGGATCAGAAAGTTCGATCTCTTTAGCGATGGTGACGCCATCATTTGTAATAGTTGGTGCACCAAAAGATTTAGAGATAACTACGTTTCGACCCTTAGGTCCAAGTGTTACCTTTACGGTATCAGCAAGAATGTTGACTCCGCGCTCCATAGCGCGACGAGCAACTTCATCAAAATGTAATTGTTTACCGGCCATTTATCGGCTTACTTTTCAACAATAGCTAAAATATCGCGCGCAGAAAGAACTAGAAGATCATCTGCACCTACTTTAACTTCGGTTCCGCCGTACTTGCTGTAAAGAACAACATCTCCGACTTTCACATCCATTGGCACGCGAACACCATCATCAAAACGGCCAGGGCCTACAGCGATAACTGTGCCTTCCTGTGGCTTCTCTTTTGCAGTATCTGGAATTACTAGACCTGATGCAGTTGTCTGTTCAGCAGTTGCTGGCTTAACAACGATGCGATCTTCAAGTGGCTTGATGCCCATTGATTGCTCCTTATTGGTATTGATCTCTTTTACTATTTAGCCGAATCCCACGGTTAGCACTCGCGGGCTTACAGTGCTAAAGAATAGTAAAACACGCTCAAAACGCCAAAGCGGAGTCCGCTAGAGCCCCTTTGGCAGCGATCCCGCCCGAAACCATCAGCGAGCCAAGGCTAGCCACCATCGCTCCGTTATCGGTACAGAGCCCTGGGTTTGGAATATGCAGCCGGACCCCAGCTTTCATCGCGCGCTCACCGGCCACTTGGCGCAATCGAGAATTGGCGGCCACACCACCTGCTATTACCAATCGATCGATTCCAGAATCTTTGCAAGCGCGCAATGATTTTTGCAGCAATACATCAACAACTGCTTCTTGAAAAGATGCTGCTACATCCGCTCGTACATAGTTTGGAGTTTGTTCCAAAAATCGGGCAACTGCAGTTTTAAGACCCGAGAATGAAAAATGATATGGACGGGTGCGCCAATCTTCGGCGGTGGTTAATCCACGGGGAAAATCTATATTGATTTTTCCATGTGCTGCCTCTTTATCAATTGCAGGGCCACCTGGAAAACCTAAATTCATAATTCGTGCAATTTTGTCAAAAGCTTCACCAGCGGCATCATCCATGGTGGCACCAAGTTTGATCACATCTTTGGTGATGTCATTTACTTGCAAAATAGATGAGTGACCACCACTGACTAACAACGCAATAGTTGGTTCAATTTCTTCATCATGAGTTAAGTAATCAACTGCGATATGTGAAGATAAATGATTGACGCCATAAAGCGGTTTATCAAGTGCGCTCGCAAGACCTGTCGCGCCAGCAACACCAACTAACAAAGCTCCTATTAATCCTGGACCTTCTGTAACTGCGATGGCATCAACATCAGCTAACTTCACATTTGCATCCTGAAGTGCCTGACGTAATACATTTAGAAAAGCTTCTAGATGTGCGCGGCTAGCTATTTCTGGAACCACTCCGCCAAATCGCGCATGTTCATCCATACTTGAAGAGATTACATTTGCCAGTAATTTTCGATCTCGAACAATTCCAATCGCAGTTTCGTCGCAAGAAGTTTCAATTCCGATAACTAAACTCATAACCCACGCCTCATAATCTGCGCATCCAGGCCATATCCATAGTAATTCTTGCGGATATTCAATGCTTCATAGCCTAAATTCGCATAAAGTGAGATGGCATCGCTATTAGAAACATCAACTTCTAACATCATTGCGATGGCACCACGCGCCTTTGCCCATGATTCCAGGCGTGCAATCAACTCTTTTGCTATCCCTAACCTTCTAAATTCAGGTTTAACGGCAATAGTCATGATGTCACCTTCGCCACCAGCATTTGGTAAAAAAGCTCCGGCGTAAGCAATAATCTTTTGATCTTTTTCGGCAACTAAAAAGAATCTAGTCGACTTTCCAATTTCGCCACGGAATTGTTCGGCTGGCCAAGCAGTATGTGCAAAATATTCTCTATCTAGAGATACCAAGACTGGGATATCAAGTGCGGTAGCTTCGCGATAACTAATCATGGTTGCTCCGCTTTTGGTGCTTGCATAGGCACTGCATCTGGATGGCGTAAATACATTGGCTCATTTACTTGAGCCAAATCTGGAAACGCAATTAAATTTGGATAAAGATGAACTAAATCTTCCGTCAATTTATATTTAAGAGCACCTTCACCAAAAATAGGCAGATTTGGAATTTCACTTGGCGCACTTACTAATGGATCACCAATTCGTTTACCGCCCACATACTTTGCCCAATATAACTCTTTACGCCGTGCATCGGTAGCCACAATAAACTCTGGCAAATTTATACCAAATGCAATTGCATCTAATGAGCAAACACCGTGAATCGGTAAGTTTCTAGCAAAAGCAAAACTCTGAGCAAAAACAATTCCGGTGCGCAGTCCAGTAAAAGGACCAGGTCCCATACCTACTATGACTTGATTTATATTTTCTTTAGCCGCCCGTGCACCGAATTTACTCAACACATCACCATGCGTTGTCGCACCATCTTCTGTTTCTTGCCAAAGCACTTCGCTTCCGTTAAGCAGCGCAAACTGGGTCCGCGAAGTCGCAGTATCAATTGCTAAAGTAATTTTCATATCGAAAAGTTCTGCCATCTTGCACCATGGCCAATAAAGCTAACTTCTCTGACTTCAGCATCTCTATTGATGTGAATTTCTAGATATTCATTAGAAATTCGCTCCACCAATTCTCCACCCCATTCAATAATGGTGATCGCACTCTCCGCGTTTAAATCTAAATCTTCTAATTCCAGAAGTGGATTGGCACCTGCTAATAAGCGATAGGCATCCATATGAATCAATGGCGGATTGGATTTATAGCTTCGCGCAATCACAAACGTTGGCGAAGTTACCTCTGAAATTCCAAAGGCGGCAGCGATTCCTTTTGCTAGCTCGGTCTTACCGGCCCCAAGTGGGCCGATAAGCGCGAGCACATCACCAATATTTAACTTCTGGCCGATCACACGACCCAAGTTCTGCATCTCTTCCGCAGTTGCAATTTGCACCTGCTAAGAATAGTGGAGAATTAATGATTAGTTGTCGGTATAGAACTTCAACAAATCAACGTAGGAAGCATCTCCAATACTTAGATTGCCTGCTTTTCGAATTAAGGTATTAAGTGCACCATTCTTCACAATGCGTCCAGTGTTATTAGCAGAAATCATGTTGGTAACTACTGCCAAATATTGACTATTAGTAAAGTTGCAGTGATTTGTTCCTGGTGCTGCAGCAGTGGTAGAAATTGGTAGACCATTGCTATCAAATTTAGTCCAGCTTGTTGGGCTGGTGCTCCAAATTACTAATTGCTTAATTGGTGGCGCAACATATCCAGTGGTATTAACTTTCTTAAACGCGGCTGCCTTTTCTGCTGCATATTGCTGTGCGTAAAGATTTGCCAAACGTTTTGCAGCACCTGCTGGAGTAACTGGATCATTAACACCCGTCATAATGATGGTTGGGACATTTACTTTGCCAGTAGTCATTGATAACGCATTTAATTTAGCAACCGCAGCGCTATCTGCAGTTGATCTAGGTGCTGCTGCAATTGCTTTGAGTAATTTCGCAATTCCAGTTTCTCCACCTAACGCAGCTGCATAGGTAATTGAAGATCCGGTAACTCGAGCTGAGTAGTCAGTCTTAGTGTTATCAAAGACTTTGCCGCCAGTTTGAAGTTCTAAATCATGGGTCGCAAGTACTGCAAGTGCAGCTGCATTTGCGCCATTTTCAAGCACTGCAAGTGCTGGGCTAACACCAAATGCGAATGTCAATTCATTTGGCCCCTTTGGTCCAGAAGAACCATCAAAGTGTGCAGATTGTGCTGGGACACCAGACATTAAGCCAAGCATCAAAAGTGCCGAACGTGCCGAAACGCCATCTGCAGCTAATGATTTTCCTAAATCACTTGCAGTATCTGGCCAATCATTTGTGGTGATCTTTGCTTGCAATTTAGCCAAGACCGTAAAGACTTTAACTAAATCTTGCATCGATTCTGCATATCCAGCTGTGCCTGCAGAGTAGCCACCAGCTTTAATTGATGGATCAAAGAGCACTTTAAAGCCCCACAAGAAATCTCCTGCCATCTTTAGCTCTGCATTTATATTGTCAGCTACACAAAGTGGTGCTGAAACATTTACTAATTCAGGGTATTTCTCTTGCATCAGCTGAGTAATAATGCCGCCTAAAGATTGACCCCAAGCCATAACTTTTTTGGTAGTTGGAAATTTAGTCTTAAAAGTACTAATAAGTTCTTTATTGGTTGCAAGCGCAGAGTCTGCATTCCAACCTTGTCTTGCAAATCCGGAACCAGTTAATGCATAACCTTTAGAAAGTAAGTAATTGGTAACGGTTAAGTCTCGAGCGCCTTGACCTGGTGCCGTTTCAGGAGTGTTATTTACTTTATATCCACCATAACCTGGAATTCCGTCAATAACATTTACATTTGGTCGGTAACCATGTGAATAAATCAAAACGGTGCCATTGAAATTAGCAGGAACTTGCATCGCATAGGGAGCGCCATCTGAAGTCACGCCTACACATGAATTAACCGGCACTTTACCGTCGCAAAGTGGCGCCGCAGTTGCTGCAGGAATTGAAACTAAAAATATTGAAAATAGTATTGAGATTGCACCGAAAATTTTGGTACGCATTTATCTTCCTTTACGTCGTTGTAAAGATAGTTCACCTTTTTGAAGGTTAACTTTCCAGGTAGGTACGCGTAATTCTGCCACTTATTCTGGTTGTTATCTCGTATGTGATGGTCTGACAGGCTTTAGCCCAGTCATAAACATCAAAATTTTCACCAATTACCGTGACCCAGTCTCCAGCTTTCGCGTTGGTTTCTGCTCCTAAATCAACGGCAAATTGATCCATTGAAACTCGGCCAATTAGCGGCGCACTTTTACCGTTGAAAGTTACGCCAGCGCCTTTGGCATTTCGAGGAATTCCATCTGCGTATCCCATTCCGACAATCCCAATATTGGTTTCTTTTTCTGTAATTGCAGTTGCGCCGTATCCAACTGGGTGGCCTGCAGGTAATTTCTTTACTGTGACTAATTTTGCTCTGACTTTCATAATTGGTTTTAAATCTTGATTTTTATCAAGTGGTGATGCGCCATACATGGCAAGGCCAACTCTTACTAAATCAAATTTAGAATCCTGATTAGATAACGTGGCGGCAGTATTAAAAATATGGCGAATTGGTTTAATTCCCTTTTGATTTAATTCAGTAATTTTCGATTCAAAATTATCGATTTGCATTTGATTTTGTAATTGGCTGGGTTCGTCTGCGCGAGCAAAATGAGTCATGACGCCAACTACTTTGCTCAAGTCACGATTAAGAAGCTCTGGCCATTCATCAGAGAAACCATTTCGACCCATACCGGTCTCTACCTTTAAATGAATTTTGGCAGCGGGAATGGAATTTACTTCATCAAAAGTCGCAAGAGATGAAACTCCAATTTCAATATTTTGAGCCACCGCTTTTTCATAATCGAGTCCTGGCGGAGTTAACCAAGCTAGAACTGGAGTTTTAATGCCGGCTTCTCTAATTAAAAATGCTTCTTCTAAGAGCGCAACTCCTAAATAATCTGCGCCAGCTTCACTTGCAGCTTTCGCGCAAGGAATCAATCCATGCCCGTATGCATCGGCTTTCACGATCGCCATAACTGGTACGCCTGCTTGTTGTTTGATCAGTTTTAAATTCGCTTTAAGCGCATTTAAATCAATGAGAATCTCTCTCATCTTTCAATAACCACCATAGCTGAAGCTATCCCAGCATCATGAGATAAAGTTAAATGCACATCGGCGCCATCAATTAAATCGGCAATTTGATTACGAAATAAAAATACTGGTCGCCCATTTTCTAGATTAACTACTTCGCAGTCGTGCCAATTTAATCCCGTAGGGACATGTAAAGCTTTCGCTAAAGCCTCTTTAGCTGCAAAGCGAGCTGCTAGCGAGGCTACTCCTTTGCTCTTTTCGCCTTCAGTGAATAAACGATCTTTCAAACCAGGGGTTCTTAAAAGAGATTCTTCAAAGCGCGAAATATCCACTACATCAATGCCAATGCCATCAATCATTATCGGGTCTGTTTCTGCGATGGGACGAATCTATCTACAGCGATAACCATAACCAACAGCGCGCCACCAATAAATAAGCCGCCTAATAAATCGCTTAACCAATGGGTATTTCTAAAAGCTGAAACTATGCAAACACCAAGTGAAATTGCGCCTGCTAATAAACCCATTGCATGTGGGTGCCAAGCATCGGGATGTGAATAACGATAGAGAATGTAGGCAAGTACTCCCCAAGTTAATATTGCATTTGAAGCATGGCCAGATGGATAAGAAAGCCCGCCGGCATAAACTAAATCAACGTTGAGCCTTGGCTTAGTTCGACCTACACCTAGCTTTGCTAAACCCACCACTAAATTAAGTGTGAGTACTGCCAGAATCGAAAGATTAAGTGGGCGCCAAGATTTAAATCTACGTGCAATAAAAAATGCCGTTATTAAGAGAATGGTTGCGGTGACGCCACGTAATCCTAAATTATCAATGCGCATCAAAATTAATCGCTCTAAAGAGGTAAGCGCTGGCCTATCAGCATTGAAAATTTTGGCATCTAAGTGAATCAATGGACCATTGGTAATTACTTGCTGCGTAACTGCAAGAAAGCCAATAAAAAGTAGACCCGCCCATTTCAAGGCGCGATTAAATTGCTTACGGCGCAGGTCCACTTATTCGACCGTGACAGATTTAGCTAGATTTCTTGGCTGATCCACATCTGTGCCACGTGCACATGCCATTTCATAAGCAAAAACTTGTAAAGGTACGGTTGCCAAAACTGGTTGTAATAATTGAGGTGAATCCGGAATACGAATGACGTGGGTGGCGCCAGGTATCTCAATTCCTTCGGCAGCAATCGCAATTACTTTAGCTCCGCGCGCGCAAACTTCTTGAATATTTGAAAGCATTTTTTCATCTAGCCCATGCTCATGAGTGTTGGGCACAATCGCAATTACTGGGGTGCCATCTTCAATTAGCGCGATTGGTCCATGTTTTAATTCGCCGCCGGCAAAGCCTTCTGCGTGAATGTATGCCAACTCTTTTAATTTAAGCGCACCTTCAAGTGCAACTGGAAATCCAACGTGGCGTCCCAAAAATAGCACCGTGTTCTTGTCTGCAAATTTTCTAGTTAATTCACGAAGTGGTTCTACGGTTTCTAAAATCTGTTCTAGTTTTGCCGGAAGTTCTAGCATTTCATTATAAATATCAGAAACCGAATTACCATTTAATACTCCGCGCACTTGACCTAAATGCAAGCCAATTAAGTAGGTCGCCACAATCTGGGTGAGTAGCGCTTTGGTAGAAGCTACTGCAATTTCTGGCCCGGCATGAGTGTAAATAACTGCATCTGATTCACGTGGAATTGTGGAGCTATTGGTATTGCATACTGCTAATACCCGTGCGCCACGTTCTTTAGCATGTCGTAACGCCATCAATGTATCCATCGTTTCGCCAGATTGAGAAATTGCAATTACTAAAGTGTTTTTATCTACTATCGGATCGCGATAACGAAATTCTGATGCCAGTTCAACTTCAACTGGGATATTGGCCCATTTCTCAATTGCATATTTAGATATAAGTCCTGCGTGATAAGCAGTACCGCATGCCAAAACCACAATCTTCTGTAAATTCTTTAATTCAGATGCACTTAGTTTTAATTCATCAAGAGAAATCTGACCGTCAACTAAGCGGCCAATTAAAGTATCAGCAACTGCTTTAGGTTGTTCGAAAATCTCTTTCAACATGAAGTGCGCAAAGCCGCCTTTTTGTGCCGCTTCTGCATCCCAAGTAATTGCATATTCGCGAGGCTTGATTTCATTTCCAGCTAAATCAATTATCGAAATTGAAGTTGGGGTAATCGTGACCACTTCATCCTGGCCTAATTCCACTGCTCGCTTGGTGTATTCAATAAAGGCGGCCACATCTGATGCCATGAAGTTTTCTCCATCGCCCAGGCCAACCACTAAAGGAGAATTTCGGCGAACTCCGACAATTAAATCTGGTTTATCAGCATGCACTGCAAGCAAGGTAAATGAACCGCGCAACTGTTTAACAGCTTCACGCATGGCAGTAGTTAAATCACCATTATGTGCTTTTCGTAAATCACTTAGTAAATGTGCTACTGATTCGGTGTCGGTATCAGATTGAAATTTGTGGCCATGTTTTTCAAGTTCTGCTTTTAACTCTGAATAATTTTCAATAATGCCATTATGAATTACCGCTAATTTGCCTTCGTTATCCAAATGCGGATGGGCATTGCGATCTGTTGGGCCTCCATGTGTTGCCCATCTGGTGTGACCGATTCCGGAATGCACAGTCGGAACTTGACTCAAAGCGCCTTCTAAATTTGAAAGTTTGCCAGCTTTTTTCTCTACAAATAATTTATCGGAAGTTCCGAGCGCGATACCGGCAGAGTCATAACCGCGATATTCCAAACGGCGAAGGCCTTCAATTAATGGTGTGACTGCAGATTGTGGCCCCGTGTATCCCACAATTCCGCACACTTTATGACCCCAGTTCTCGTTTAACTATCTCTGCCAAATGCGTTGCAACGCTAGAGGCAAGAGTATCAGTGGAGGCTTCAACCATCACGCGAACCAGCGCTTCGGTGCCGGATGCACGTAAAAGTACGCGACCTGCACCAGCTAATTCTGCTTCACTTTTTTCTACCGCCGATTTGATAGCTTGAGATTCAGATAATTTTTCCTTCGCAACATCTTTAACATTTATTAAAACTTGCGGATATTTCTGCAAAATTGCAGCAGCCTCTTTTAGCGACTTGTTAGCGCGTTTTAGTTCTTGCAATAACATCAGTGCCGTCAAAATTCCATCACCGGTATTTGCAAATTTACGATAAATAACATGGCCGGATTGTTCGCCGCCTAAAGTTAAATCTGCATCTAACATCTTCTCTAGAACATAGCGATCGCCAACGCTAGTAACTTCCACATTAATTCCGGCAGCTTCCATGGCTTTGAAGAAACCTAAATTGCTCATCACTGTTGCCACCACAGTTGATTTCGGTAGTTCGCCACGAGCATTTAGCCCCGTAGCT
>CAXBPX010000018.1:0-16614 GCA_963977625.1 uncultured bacterium | reverse complement strand
AATGAAAAGAAGTTAGATAAGAAATTAAAGCGCGAATTGGAATGGATCGCAGAAGATGGTCGCCGGGCCAAGAATCACTTATTAGAGGCAAACCTTCGTCTGGTGGTATCTCTTGCTAAGCGTTATACCGGACGCGGCATGTTATTTCTTGATCTAATTCAAGAAGGAAACCTTGGTTTGATCCGTGCAGTTGAGAAGTTTGATTACACAAAGGGTTACAAGTTCTCGACCTATGCAACTTGGTGGATTCGTCAGGCGATTACTCGCGCAATGGCAGATCAAGCTCGTACCATCCGTATTCCGGTGCACATGGTTGAAGTCATTAACAAACTGGCTCGTGTGCAGCGTCAGATGTTGCAAGATCTTGGACGCGAACCGACCCCAGAAGAGTTAGCTAAAGAACTTGATATGACTCCAGAAAAAGTTGTTGAAGTTCAGAAGTATGGTCGCGAACCGATTTCACTTCACACCCCACTTGGCGAAGAAGGCGATTCAGAGTTTGGTGATTTGATTGAAGACTCCGAAGCGATTGTTCCAGCTGATGCAGTTGGATTTACCTTACTTCAGGAAGAACTTCATAAAGTTATGGATACTTTGTCAGAGCGTGAAGCCGGTGTAGTCGCGATGCGCTTTGGTCTAACTGATGGTCAGCCAAAGACACTAGATGAGATCGGAAAGGTTTACGGAGTTACCCGCGAACGTATCCGTCAGATCGAATCAAAGACCATGTCTAAGTTACGCCACCCATCACGTAGCCAAGTACTTCGCGATTATTTAGATTAATTATGGTTGGTCAATCAATCTTTCAAAATCCGAAGAGTGGTTCTATAAAAGTAACCGGTGCTTTTGAAGTAGTAGATGAGACCGAGACTAAATTATCTGAGAGCAGCGATCCAAAGCTCTGCGGTTGTGGACTTTCCCAAGATAAGCCTTATTGCGATAAGTCTCATGCTAATTATGTGACTTTAGTTGTACAGATGCTTGAGATGGCACGTCAGACCAGAAGGGCTGTAATTCCGGTCGGAACTTGGAAATTACGCGCACATGAAATTCGAAAGCGTCAATTAGAAAACCGTTTAGCAAATGGTGAAACTCTGAAAGGAATCAAATTAGGTGGCGCGCTTTTAAAGAGTGCTGATTCCGAAAAGCAATATCAACCTATTATTGGTTTTCTAACTGATGCGATGGAAGTTAAAAATAAGATAAAAATCGTCGATCACATCGCCCCCGTGGTTGAAGCGGAAATTGTATTTAAATTGGGGCGTGAACTTTCTAGTGAAATTTCGTTAACTGAGGCTAGTGGTTATATTTCGGAATTAGCTCCCGGAATTGAAATATTTGATTGCCGATATGGAGCAATTGATCCATTCATTGATGATGCCATTGCTGATAATGCTTGTGCTGGCGCTTACGTCATTGGCAATTGGGTTAAGAATGATAATTTTGAATTTTTACCTGCAGAAATTGCAATAAGTGTGGATGGAAAAGAACAAGAGCGGGTGCCAGCTAGCAATGTTGCAGGAAATCCTTGGCAAGCAGTGGTTAATGCCTCAATTAAGTTAGCCGAAACTGGAGTAACTCTTCCGGCAGGTTCCATAATTTTTAGTGGTTCGGCAACTCAGGGAATTGCAATGCAAACAGGGAAGTATTGCGTTGAAATTACTGGGCTTGGCGAAGTTACTTTAGAAGCGATTAATTGATTTTAGAAGTTTCATCTTGAATATTTGCAGCTACGCTCTTTAGCTTCTCTGCATATTCTTTTCCGTGGTGACCACAAAATAGAAGTTCGCCACCACTTAGAAGAGTTGCACGGACATATGCTTGTGCGCCACAACGATCGCAGCGATCCACAGCGCGTAGCGGGGTCTGCTCAAGCAAAACTTGATCTGTCATGGTCTTTCCTCTCCGATTAGTTCTTGCTAGTGGGAACTATGAAAGCATAATTTTTATTCCCAGGTGCGACAATTAGCGAAAATATTTGTTAAATCTATGGGTTAAATCACCGATAAGTTGGAAATTCCCACTATTTGAGCCGATCTCGGCGCGCTTAGACCCCTTATTGCAAATAGTTCGCTATTTTTCGCGGTCGTGGCGGATAATCAAGAAAGCGTAGAGAACTCCTATACCGCGAAAGATTTAGCGGTTCTCGAAGGACTCGAAGCCGTTCGTAAACGCCCTGGCATGTATATCGGCTCTACAGATTCACGTGGCTTGATGCATTGCTTATGGGAAATTATTGATAACGCCGTTGATGAATCTCTCGCAGGATATTGCAAAAAGATTGATATTAATTTAGCAGCCGATGGTTCCGTTGAAGTACACGATGATGGTCGCGGTATTCCAGTAGATAAAGAACCAAAGACCGGTTTGACTGGTGTTGAAGTTGTAATGACCAAACTTCATGCGGGCGGAAAATTTGGCAGTGGTTCATATGCAGCATCTGGTGGTTTACATGGTGTTGGTGCATCCGTAGTTAATGCGCTCTCATCACGTTTAGATGTCGAAGTAGATCGCGGCGGCAAAATACATTGGATGTCATTTCAACGTGGCAATGCCGGCATATTTGATGGTGATGGACCAAAAGCTGCGTTTACTGCGCAATCCGGTTTAAGAGTTATTGGAAAAATTTCATCCAAAATTACCGGCACCCGAGTTAAGTACTGGCCGGATCGTCAGATTTTTATGAAAGATGCAGAGTTAGATTTAGAAGATATTTATGCACGTGCACGCCAAACTTCATATTTAGTTCCAGGGCTAACTCTTGTCGTTAATGACAAGAGAACCAAAAGCGGAAAGTCAGAAACTTTCTTCCATAAAGGTGGTATTTCGGAATATTGCAATTTCTTACAGCCGGATGATCCGGTTGGCGATGTAATTCGAATTGATGGCAAAGGTGAATACGAAGAAACCGTTCCGGTACTTGATGATCAAGGACATATGGTTTCTACTGATGTACAGCGCGAAATGGGTGTGGATTTAGCGCTTAAGTGGGGCAATGGTTACGAAACCACAATGCGCTCATTTGTAAACATAATTGCCACACCAAAAGGTGGCACCCATGTTCAAGGATTTGAACGCTCAATTACCAAAGTAATCAACGAAGCGGCAAGAGCCGCCGGAATTTTGAAGAAGAACGAAGCAGATGTAATTAAGGATGATGTGCAAGAAGGATTGACCGCCGTAATTACAGTGCGCATGACTGAACCACAATTTGAAGGCCAGACCAAGGAAGTACTAGGTACCAATGCCGCAATCAAAATCGTAGGAAATGTAGTTGCAGATGGGTTAAAAGCTTACTTCTCAACTTCAAAACGAATTGATAAAGCAAATGGCAAATTAGTGCTAGAAAAAATCGTGGCCGCATCTCGAACCCGCATCGCAACTCGAAGCCACAAAGAACTACAAAGACGAAAAAATGCCCTGGAATCTTCTTCGCTGCCAACCAAACTTGCAGATTGTCGATCTGAAGATGTAAATCGCACGGAACTTTTCCTAGTCGAAGGTGATTCTGCTTTGGGTACCACCAAAGCAGCGCGCAATTCAGAGTTTCAAGCAATTTTGCCATTACGTGGAAAAATTTTAAATGTACAGAAAGCTTCACTTGCGCAAATGCTTGATGACAAAGAGTGCGCATCAATAATTCAAGTAATCGGAGCAGGTTCAGGAAAATCATTCGAATTAGATGAAGCGCGATATGGCCGAATCATCATGATGTCAGATGCGGATGTCGACGGCTCTCATATTCGTTGTTTGCTACTTACTCTGCTTTATCGATACATGCGCCCATTGATTGATTCAGGTCGAGTATTCGCTGCAATGCCACCACTTCATAGGATTGAAGTAATTGGCGGCGGCGGCAAAAAAGGCGAAATTCTCTACACCTACAGCGATGATGAAATGAAGAAAGTAACTGCAGATTTAAAGAAACAAGGTAAACGTTGGAAAGAACCGATTCAGCGTTACAAAGGACTTGGTGAAATGGATGCGGATCAATTACGCGAAACCACCATGGATCCAGACCACCGCACCTTACGCCGCGTGACTATTAAAGATGGCGCGGCCGCGGAAAAGATGTTTGAGCTCTTAATGGGCAATGAGGTTGGTCCTCGTAAGGACTTTATTTCGACTGCAGATATTGACCGCGACCGAATTGACGCATAATCGCTGACAAATAAGGCTGGAGTTGGAATACTCTCGCTATGCAACGTCGCTCGATGATCTCAATTGCCGGACTCTCCAAGAGTTTCGGTGAGGTCAAAGCGGTCGATCAAGTCTCCTTAGAAATCTTAGATGGGGAGTTTTTAACTTTACTTGGCCCATCAGGTTCTGGAAAAACCACAGTGCTACGAATGATTGCGGGTTTTGAAAAACCAGACTCAGGTTCGATAAAACTTGATGGCATCGAAGTTAGCGCGCTACCGCCATATGAAAGAGCCGTTAATACGGTATTTCAAGATTATGCATTATTTCCACATTTCACGGTTAGTGAAAATATTGAATATGGATTGCGAATCAAGAAAGTTCCTTTAGCGCAACGTAAATCCGAAACCGAACAAGCATTAGCGCAAGTTAGGTTGAGTGGATATGGCGATCGCAAACCATCGCAACTGTCAGGTGGTCAACGTCAAAGAGTTGCGTTGGCAAGAGCATTAATCAATAAACCTAAAGTTCTTTTACTTGACGAACCATTAGGCGCATTGGATCTTAAATTGCGCGAGCAAATGCAATTAGAGTTAAAGGAAATTCAGAGACTCGTCGGCATTACTTTTATTTTTGTAACTCATGATCAAGAAGAAGCTCTTACCATGTCTGACAAAATAGCAGTTTTTAATGAAGGCAAAATCGTGCAAATTGGAACTCCTAGAGAAATTTATGAAAAGCCAGCTTCTTCGTTTGTCTCTGAGTTCGTAGGTCAAACCAATAAAGTATCAAGTCAGATGGCATTAAAAGCTAATTTAGGTAATTCTAGTTTTAATATCCGTCCAGAATATTTAGCTATAAGCAAAGATGGCAAAATTCCCGATGCAGATCGAGCCATTACTGGTGAACTAAAGGACATAATTTTTAGTGGTGCGATGACCAAGTACTTGGTAACAACTAGTGCTGGTGAGTTAATTTCCACTCAAACAACTTCGTTGAGTGGGCTAGAAATTGGGGACCAAATTACTTTGAGTTGGTCTTCAACCAAAGAACTTCGAACTAATTAGATAGTTTGATGTTGGCCGTGATCAATGGTTGCTCACGGATAAAAAGGGGGAGATACAGGTGCAAAAGCGTCTGTTTAAGAATCTCGCAATCATGTCGGCAGCAGCTTTAGTGCTGACTGCATGTGGCGGCAACTCAAATGAGAGTAGCGGTGTACCAAAAGTAGACATGATGAAATCTCTAGGCGCGGGCGAGGGCGCTGTAAACGTAGTGGCATGGGCCGGTTACGTTGAGAATGGTTCGACTGATCCAAAAGTGGATTGGGTAACTGGTTTTGAAAAAGAAACTGGTTGCAAAGTCAACTATAAAGTCGGAAGCACCTCAGATGAGATGGTTTCATTGATGCAATCAGGTGAATATGACGTTGTTTCTGCATCTGGTGATGCCTCACTTCGCTTAATTTATGGTGGAGATGTAGCTCCTGTTAATACAGATCTAATTCCAAATTATGCAGATGTATTTGATAACTTGAAGTTACAACCATGGAACTCAATCGATGGCGTCCCATACGGTGTTCCTCATGGACGTGGTGCAAATCTTCTTGCATACCGTACGGATATCGTAAAGCCAGCTCCAACTTCGTGGGGAGCGGTGTTTGATGCCAACTCTCCATACAAGGGAAAAATTACTGCTTACGATTCACCAATTTATATTGCAGATGCTGCGCTTTATTTGATGAAGACTCAGCCGGATCTTGGTATTACCTATCCATACGCACTTGATCAAAAGCAATTCGATGCTTCAGTTGAGTTACTTAAAGCGCAAAAGCCATTGATTGGTGAATATTGGGGCGATTATCTAAAGCATGTCGCATCACTTAAATCAGGAGCTACCGTACTAGGTACTACATGGCAGGTGAATATCAATCTTGCTCAAGGTGAAGGCACAAAAGTTGAAGGCATTAAGCCTTCAGAAGGTGCAACTGGTTGGTCAGATACTTGGATGGTTGCATCAAAAGCTAAACATCCAAATTGTGCTTATTTATGGCTAAACCACATCATCTCTCCTGCAGCTAATGCAGGTGTTGCTGAATGGTTTGGCGAAGCACCATCTAATGCTAAATCTTGCGATTTAACTGCAGATAAGAACCACTGTGCAACATACCATGCGAATGATGATGCATATTGGAAAGATGTCTATTACTGGAACACTGCAACTGAGAAGTGCTTAGACGGTCGTAAAGACGTCAAGTGCGTTCCTTACTCCGAATGGGTTAAGGCTTGGTCAAGTTTGCGTAACGGATAATTTGCAAGTGATTGGGTGGGGTCATGCATTATGTGACCTCACCCTTTACTCTTAAGAATCGAAATTAAATCTAAATTATTGAGATCATGAAATTAATCAACTGGCTACATCGCCATGAAAAAGTTAGATTAGCCGCGCTGCTTTCAGGACCAATCGCGTGGTTGGTCGTGGCGTACCTCGGTGCAATTTCTGCTCTCTTAATTACCTCATTTTTCACGATAAATACTTTCACTGGCGATGTAGTACAAAAATTTAATTTAGGTAATTTTCAGGAACTATTTACTGATCCTGCCTATCGAAATGTAGCCCTTAGAACTTTATTTGTAGCCTTGGCAGTAACAATTAATTGCATAATCCTTGCGGTTCCAATGGCTTTTTACATTTCAAAAGTTTCTACACCAAGAACTAAAAAAATATTAGTAGCTTTAATTTTGACTCCACTTTGGGCATCGTATTTAGTAAAAATATATTCATGGCGAACCATGTTCGAGCCTGGAACCGGAGTTATAAATTGGTTACTTGGGCCAATTGGCATTCATTCACCAGGCTTTGGCTTAGTTTCGATAATTGTGGGACTAACTTATCTTTGGTTACCGTACATGATTTTGCCGATTTATAGTGGGCTAGATCGATTGCCAAATACTTTGATTGAGGCATCCAGTGATCTAGGCGCTAGAAATTTTGCCACTTTTAAGAAAGTGATTTTGCCTCTTATCTTTCCAAGCATTATTGCGGGATCTATGTTTACATTTTCTTTGAGTTTAGGAGATTACATAACTGCACAGATTATTGGCGGGAAAATACAGATGTTGGGAAATGTGGTCTACCAAAATTTCAGTTTAAATTTACCTTTTGCAGCAACTATCAGCGCAGTCCCAATTGCAATTATGGGCGGATATCTCTGGTTAATTAGAAAGAGCGGAGCGTTAAGTAGCCTATGATGCTTTCAACTAAGGCTCGCCATCTATTGATGACTTTTATGGGCATTGGATTGGCATTTATATATGTGCCACTAATTATTGTAGTTTTAAATTCTTTTAATGCTTCGAAAACTTTTAGTTGGCCGCCAAGAGATTTAACTTTGAATTGGTGGAATAAAGCAATTGCTAATACAGGTGTAAGGGAAGCGCTTGGTTGGTCAATCATTGCAGGAATCTCTGCCACTTTAATTGCGCTAATTCTTGGTACCGCGCTTGCTTTCGCGGTAGCACGATATGATTTTTTTGGTAGGGAAGCTATTTCTTTGCTGGTGGTATTACCAATATCGCTGCCAGGAATCATCACAGGTTTGGCCCTTAATAATGCTTTTACCCAAACATTAGGCATTGGCACCAGCGCCTTCACAATTATTGTTGGTCATGCCACTTTTTGCATTGTGATTGTTTATAACAACGCGATTGCTAGATTAAAAAGGCTGGGAACCTCTCTGCAAGAAGCATCAATGGATCTCGGGGCAAATGGCTTCACCACTTTTAGATTAATTACTTTACCCAATATCTCTTCGGCCCTTTTTGCCGGTGGATTATTGGCATTTGGACTCTCATTCGATGAGATTGTAGTAACTACCTTTACAGCTGGGCCCGGCATTCAAACTTTGCCAGTTTGGATTTTTAATAACTTATTCCGACCAAATCAAGCTCCAATTGTAAATGTGGTAGCGGCGACACTGATCGTGATTTCAGTACTACCAATCTACTTATCACAGCGCTTATCTACTGATACCTCATCAGGAGGTCGCTTTTAGTTATGCAGAAATTTTGGTGCGGCGCGGAGTGCCGAAATTCTTACCAACTTCAGTAACCTCTTCAGCAACTTTGGCACGGATTGCTTCATCACTTTTAAGCAGGGCACTTAACTCTGAAATAGTTTTTTTCAATTCCTTCTGTTCTGTGTCAAGTTCAAGTTTGCTCATTTTGGTAAGACGACGCAAAGGCATATCTAAAATATAGACAGCCTGTTCGTCCTTCAATTTGAAGTTCTTAATTAATGCATCTTTAGCCGCAGTAGCATCTTCCGAACCTCGAATAATTTTGATTACTTTATCGATGTCGATTATCGCCTTTAGGAGTCCATCTACGAGTAGTAATCGCGCCTCCGCTTTAGATTTGCGGAATTCTGAACGTCTAGTAACAACTTCAATACGGTGTTCGATAAATACTTGTAGGAGTTGTTTTAGACCAAGTTGTTGGGGTTTGCCATTAACTAATGCGACGGCATTTATTGAGAATTGCTGTTCCATCGGAGTGAGTTTGTAAAGTTTCTCAAGAATTTCATCTGGCTCGTAACCGTTCTTCAATTCAATGACTACGTTAGTGCCAGTCTTACCATCTGATAAGTCAACAATATCGCTGATGCCTTGAATTTTTTTATTTTTCACGACTTCGGCAATTTTTTCTACTATTTTTTCGGGGCCTACGTTGAAAGGTAATTCTTTAACGACAATTCCTTGTTTTCTTGAAGTCACTTTGCCAATTTCAACCGCAGCCCGAATCTTAAACGCACCTTTGCCGGAATCATATGCTTCAGTAATTCCTGCAATCTCTACTAATTCGCCACCAGTTGGAAAATCTGGACCAGGTATAAATTTCATTAATTGCTTGGTAGTCGCTTTTGGATTTTCAATTAGATATTTAGTAGCAGCTACAACCTCTAATAAATTATGGGGAGCCATATTGGTAGCCATACCAACGGCGATACCGGTGGCACCATTTACTAAAAGGTTTGGAAATGAAGCTGGAAGCACCAATGGCTCAGCAAGTTGTCCATCGTAATTAGGACCAAAGTCAACGGTGTTTTCATCTGCTTCTGCAACCATTGCAAGTGCTGGAGTTGCTAGGCGCGCTTCGGTGTAACGCATCGCAGCCGGTCCGGCATCTAATGAACCAAAATTTCCATGGCCATCAATTAGTGGCAGGCGCATGGAAAAGTTTTGCGCCATGCGAACTAAAGCATCATAAATTGCGCCATCTCCATGTGGATGCAATTTACCCATTACTTCACCAACTACACGGGCACTTTTTACATGTCCGCGATCAGGGCGAAGTCCCATTTCAGACATTTGATGCAGAATGCGGCGATGTACTGGTTTTAATCCATCACGGGCATCAGGAAGTGCTCGCGAATAAATTACCGAGTATGCATATTCCAAAAATGAATCCGACATCTCTGATGAGACATCGATATCTACAATCCTGCCAGGTACTTCTCCTGGTTTTGGACCAGCGCTTTTGCCGGCTTTTTTCGTTGGTGTCTTCGCAGCCATAGTGCGAAATTCTGCCAAATATAAATTTAATTTAAGGGAGGGCGCGCGCCAACTGTCGCCACACATTTTGCGGCGAGGGCAGTACCTGCAGAAAGTGCTTCTTCCAAATTACCAGTAGCGAGCCACTTTGGAATAAATCCCGCAGCAAAGGAATCACCAGCTCCAGTGGTATCAACCACATTTGTTGTGACCGCGGGAACTTTTGCAAATTGATCTTTATAAATTCCAGTGGCACCTCGCGAACCAAGTTTAATCACCACTAAAGGCACTATTTTTTGTAAATTTGCTTCCGCTTCTTCAATGTCTGTTGATTCACCTAAATAACGTGCTTCTTCGTTGTTTAACAAAATACCATCACACATTCCAACCCATTCAAGTACTTCAGATTTAGGCACCGCTTTCATAGCGCCAGTTGTGGTTGGGTCAAAGAAGATTGGAATTTTTCGTTCGTGAAATTTGCGCACCATAGCAAGTGATGCATCTCTAGAGCGAAAATCTAGTAGCGCATAGCCAGAGAGAAAAACGCCATCAATATCATCTAGATTTGGAAGATCACTTACTTCTAAATCTGCATTGGCTCCATTATCCGGAAACATGGTTCGTTCACCATTGGAATCCACCAGAATCACAACTACACCAGATGGGCGACCAGAATTCATTAGCCCCTTATGTTGAACACCGTACTTATCTAAATCGCTGATAAGCGCAAACCCAACTGGGTCGTTACCAACTCTTGCTACTAAATGAGCGATGTTGTTGGTGCGAGTAATCCAAGTTGCCACATTTGCAGCTTGGCCACCCGGATGCGTTGAGATTCTGCTAGCGGTATCGTTTCCATAATTAATTTGCTCTTTAAGTTGGGCAATTACATCTAACGCCACATCGCCAATGCAGAGTATTTTTTTCACAATGCCACTGCAATCTGCGCAGCGAGTGCGCTATTTCCTTTGATGATATCAATGTTGACTCGAAGTGACTCACCTTTTGATTCGGTGTGGAAGTACTCTAATAAGAACGGCGTAGTCTCTTTGCCATGAATATTGTTGGTGGCTGCAGCTTGCAATCCGCCAGCAAGCAATCGATCGTGTAGCACTTTATCCATCTGATTGATAACTGGATTGGCGACGATCAAAGCATTTTTCGCCGTGCCCATGTTATTTCGAGCTTTGATAATAGTTGCGATTTCAGCCGGAGAATCAACTTGATATTCCAATTCAAAACCAGAGTCAGTTAAGTAAAAGCCAGGAAAGCGTTTTGTTTTGTAGCCAACTACACCAATCGCATATGTTTCAAGACGTTCTAAGGTTGCAGCTACATCCAAAATAGATTTCACGCCAGCACAAACTACAGTCATATCCAATTGCGAAAGCGCAGTTAAATCAGCGGATTCATCGAAAGATTCATTTGCGCCACGGTGTACGCCACCTAAGCCACCGGTTGCAAAAACTTTTATTCCTGCTTTTGCAGCTAAATGTGCGGTCGCAGCTACGGTAGTAGCAGCAGATAATTTTTTAGCTTCGGCAATTGCTAAGTCTCTCGTAGATGCTTTGATGACATCATCACGATTAGCGATGGCAATCAGTTGCTCTTGCGTTAATCCAATATGTGCTATCCCATCAATTAGCGCAATAGTTGCAGGCGTTGCACCATTTTCGCGCACGATGCTCTCTACATCTTGTGCCACTTCCAGATTGGTTGGGCGAGGCAAACCATGGCTGATAATGGTTGATTCAAGGGCAACTATTGGCGCGCCAGATTTAAGTGCCTTTTCCACTTCGGGAGAGAACTTCACATTGGAAGTTTAGAGCCTTTTTAATGAAAGAATAAATCCATGAAATTGAGCGAAGTAACGCCAGCGATTTTTGCTGGTTTAGGTCTTTCGCAATATGAATCTCGTTTAGGTGTATCTCCAAATGGTCGAGAAGTACTTTTCTTAATTGACGGTTTTGGCGCACATGCGATGGATGATTTTCCTGAAGTAATGCCAAATATTATGGCGGGAAAGAGTTTTGGTGATATCACTACTGCATTTCCTTCAACAACTTCCACTTCACTTGCCACATTGCTTACGGGAGTGATGCCAAATGAACATGGCATGTTAGGTTACACAGTCAGAGTTCCAAATACAGATCGATTATTGAACGCACTTAAATGGGATGAAAGAGTAGATCCGGTCATTTGGCAACCTCATGAAACGCTATTCGAAATAGGTGCCAGAAACGGAATCAACGTTACACATGTGGCAGCTAAACGTTACGAAGGCACTGGTTTTACTCGTGCGGTATTTCGAGGAGCAAATTATCGAGGCGCCAATCTTTATCCAGATTTAGTAACGGAAACTGCAGCTGCACTTAAGCAAAGTCCATCATTTGTCTACCTTTATGTAAACGATTTAGATGTCGCTGGCCATGTTGCTGGCTATGGATCACAAAAATGGATTGATTCACTAAAAATGATCGACAATTTAGTTTTACAACTAAAAAATAATCTGCCAAAAGGTACTCGACTTTGGATTACTGGCGATCATGGCATGTTAAATGTTGGAGAAAAAATAGTAATTGGTCGCGATAATCTGCTTAATACGGAATTATCCGCAATTGCAGGCGAACCTAGAGCGAGACATATTTATTTAGCTCGCCCGGAAATTTCAACTGAAATTGCTAACTTATGGCAAAGTGAATTAAAAGAAATAGCGACCATCTTTACCAAAGAAGCAGCAATTGCAACTGGTCTGTTTGGATTACCTATGCCAGAGAAATTTGCAGAACGAATCGGAGATTTAGTTGCGATAGTTAATACTGATGCCGTATTAATTGATCCGAGTAGAGAGAAATTGGAATCGGCAATGGTTGGTCACCATGGGGGATTAACTCAGGTGGAAACTAATGTGCCACTTCAGCTAGTGAGCCTTTAGTCTTCGGAATCTTTCTTTTTGGTTCCGAACATAATTTCATCCCACGAAGGAACTGAAGCTCTCTTCTTGACTCCATCTTCGACATCTTCATTCTCTCTTATGACTGAAAGACGAGGAGTTGGTGCAGTATTTATTTGCACAGTTGGATTTGAATTTGGATAAACCATTCCATGGTTGATTTCTGGTTGAGGCGTGCGAAGCGTTGAAGCTGGCACCGATTCGCCCATGATCCATGAAGCGCCTTCATCTTCTGAAAGCATCAATCGTTTGCGCAAATCGAAGAACCACACGGCTTCACCATGCCCATTACCGAAATTATTGGTGGTGGGATAAGTCAATCTAATTACCCACTGTCCATCGTCTCTGCGATGCGTGTTCCATTCAAGTGATTCTGCGGAAACACCATTTGCATAAAGTCTGGAAGTAACTACTTCTATAAAAGTTTGGGCATCTCTTGAGCCAGCATTCTTAATTACTAATTGATATGCAACGGATAATATGTAAGCGCGCTCTTGCAGGATGGGTCCAGCAAAACGTTCTACTTTTTCAAAACTCCAGCCAACTTCGCGTGCTAAATCATCTATTGCAGCCCCAGCTCTCAGGCGCGCTTGCAATTCTTTGATACTGACTGTTGGTTGTTCGTCAGTTTGAACAGAGGCCAAACGAGGTTGATTAATAGTGGCCTTTAAATTATCAGAGATCCGCAAAGTGAATTCGGTGTCTTCAGAGTCGGTAAGTAGCAGATGGGTTCCATCTTCGCTTCTTCCAGTTACTCGAAGTTCGCTCATGGGCGGGAGCGTAGCCGATGCCATTCACGAATGTAAGGAAGCAATGCCAAGTTTGCCAAAAATAGAGTAATTACCGGAATAAAAAATCCCTGACTTACACCGAAATTATCAATAACTTGTCCTGCAATCGCGCTTCCAATCGCGCCCCCGGTTGGAGTTCCGGTCGTTACCCAGGTCATAGCTTCGGTTAATTCATCTTCAGAAACCTCTTGTTCCATGGTTGCAAAAGCATTTACAAGTAATGGTGAGATTCCAATTCCATTTAAAAATAATGTGACACCAAGAAATATCGTGGATTCAGCAAACAAAAGCCCCATCGACATTAACAGCATAAATAAAAGAGAGTAAATAAATGTCCGCGCTGGTAAAAAGCGCATCCCAAAGATTCCGTTTAACAACGCAGAAATAGCGCTGCCAAGCGCCCAAATTGCCAGCAGTACTCCGGAAATTTCTGGCGTACCCATTTTGTTAGCAAAAGCAACTACAACTATGCCAACTGATCCAAAATAGCCACCTACAAAAAATATTGGCAAAATAATTGCTTGCGCACTTTTGCGCTTTAAAATATTGGGCGAACTTGAGCTTTCTTTATTCTTTAAAACTTTCGGCTCTGAATCTCTTAATTTAGCTAATGCTGGTTGACCAATTACCACAAATGCCATTGATGCCAATAGGCAGGAGATTGGCGAAACATAAGTAGCAAGGAAAGTTGCTAGTAGTGGGCCAAAAACAAAAATTATTTCGTCAACCAATGCTTCGAAAGAGTAAGCAGTGGTTTTTAAGTGCGGGTTAGGTAACACATTTACCCAACGTCTTCGGACCAAACTTCCAGCATTAATGGTATTTGATTCAGCGATGACAATCGATAAAAACCAAGTCCAAATTGGAAAATCAAATTGCACCAATAGAATAAAAATCGTGAAGGAGACAAATCTTAGAATTGTGTTTACATATAAAACTCGGCCTTGACCATGTTTATCAGCGGCTCGTGCCCAATAAGGTTGCGCAATAGTGATTACTATCGATGCGGTAGCAACCATCAAACCTGCTAATCCATACGAACCAGTTTTATGTACCACGATAAAAAGAAGTGCTAACCGATCCATGGATAGATGAATTCTGGCGACAAAGCCAGCAAGTGAAAATCTAAATGCGCCAGCTATTCTAAAAATTTCCTGATAATTAGCTAACACAGGTGAAAGCCTAGTAGCATCAAGCACATGGAAGAGCTCTTGAAACTTGCGATTTCTATTGCTAAAGATGCAGGGGCGCTCTTGCTAAATCGTCCAACTGAATTATCCGTGGACACTAAAACATCGGATATCGACATCGTCACCCAGATGGATAAGCAGTCAGAAAAATTGATAGTTGATGCAATCCTTAAAGCACGCCCAGATGACGGAATAATTGGCGAAGAAGGTGCTAATCGTCCTAGTAAATCTGGATATACCTGGGTGATTGATCCGATTGATGGCACCGTAAATTATTTTTATAACATGCATGGCTGGTCAGTAAGTATTGCAATCCGAGACACCCAAGGAATAGCAGTTGGGGTGGTTTATGCGCCAACTATTAATTCGCTTTACACCGCAATTCGTGGTGCGGGTGCACACTTAAACGGTAAAGCTATAAATGCAAATGATCCAGTTGAATTAGATAAAGCGCTGATTTCTACGGGGTTTCATTACCGAAGTGAGTTACGTGAGATTCAAGTTAAACAATTTACAGATTTGATTTTAAATGTTAGAGATATCCGAAGAAATGGATCAGCCGCGATAGATATTTGTCATGTGGCCGCTGGCTTAGTTGATGGATATTACGAGATGGGGCTACACCCATGGGATCGCGATGCGGCAGAGCTAATCGCCACAGAAGCAGGAGCCAAACTTTCAATACATGGTGAGCTGACGATTGCAGCAGGGCCATATTTGCACCGAATTTTGAGCGCTAAATTGCTCGCATAACTCGATTTGGGGCAATTTCGACCCTATGGCAAGATTAACCCCTGCGCTCGCCGCTGATTAGTTAGCTGGTTTGAGCTCATAGGTAGGTAATTAGGTAATTAGGTAAAAGGTAATAAGGAAACAGGATTAACCAGGAGTAGAAATGAACGTACTAGATGCATTAGATGCTGCGAGCCTTCGCAAAGATATCCCGCAGTTTCGCGCCGGAGATGAATTAAAGATTCACGTCCGCGTTATCGAAGGTAACAAGTCACGTCTTCAGGTATTCCAAGGAATCGTAATTCGTCGCCAAGGTGATGGAATTCGCGAAACATTTACCATTCGTAAAGTTTCTTATGGTGTCGGAGTAGAGCGTACTTTCCCAGTGCACACACCAGTTATCGAAAAAATTGAATTAATCAAAAAAGGCGATGTTCGCCGTGCCAAGCTTTACTACCTACGCGATCTTCGCGGTAAGGCTGCCAAGATTCGTGAAAAGCGCGATGGCGTTGAAGGATATGGCGATGGCATCACCTCAACTCCTGATTTAGCTCCTGAAATTATCGAAGAAGTTGCAGCGGTCGAAGAGGTAGTTTCCGAAGCGAATGAAAACGTTGCTGTGGCAGAGGTTCCAGCTGAAGTTGCGACTTCAGAGGTTGTGGAAACAGCTGCTGAGACTTCAGAAGAAACCGCAGAAGAAGCTAAGTAATTGTTTCGCAAGGGGTCTTTCCTTCGCGAAATTCCCGCACTCCTAGTAGTTGCGGTAATTGTCTCATTAATAATTAAAACTTTTTTGGTGCAGTTTTTCTACATTCCTTCGGGATCAATGGAAAATACCCTGCAAGTTAAAGATCGAGTTGCAGTTAATAAAGTTCCCTTCTTATCTCGCGAAATTCATCGTGGCGATGTCGTAGTTTTCCATGACCCTGCTAATTGGTTGCCGACTTGGAATAATCAAGATGGAAATAAGTACGTTCATAAAGCTCGAGAAATACTGGTGGCGGTAGGAATTCTGCCTAATCCCGCTAAGCAATTTTTAGTAAAGCGGGTAATCGGTGTGGGCGGCGATAATGTTCAATGTTGTTCTGCTAAAGGTAAATTATTAGTAAATGGCAAAGAGACCAACGAACCTTACATATTTGCAGGTAATGAGCCAAGTGATATGAAATTTAATGTCACCGTTCCTAAGGGAAAAGTTTGGGTGATGGGAGATCATCGTGGAGCTTCTGCAGATTCCCGATATCACCAAGACGATAT
>CAXBPX010000017.1:0-16657 GCA_963977625.1 uncultured bacterium | reverse complement strand
GGAGCCTAGCTGATAAATATGGCCTAGAAAGCATTGTTTTACGTAGAAATCCAAATCTCGCTTGGGCAATTGGTGGGCGAGTGCATGTTCCACTAACGCTGGATTTAGCATGTTTTGATCTGATTATTACAAAAGAAAAGACAATTGCTGTAACAAACGAAATCGAAGCACCTAGATTGATTGTAGAAGAGTTTCCTCCTGAAATTGAAGTAATTACTATTGATTGGTGGGAAAGCAGAGATTCCAAGCTTCCAACAGGAGATAGAATTGGCGCTGATCAACCTGGGAATTCACGAATTGATTTAGGTAGTGAAATTGAAAAATTAAGACAATCGTTAAGTGAATCTGAAGTCTCTAAATTTCAAGAAGTGTGCAAAGATTCGGCAGTTGCTTTAGGCAACGCAATTAAATTAACCCAAGTAAATGATCGAGAAATAGATGTCACTGCCAGAATTGCAAATGCATTATGGCAAAGTAACTTGGAATTAGTTTTCATTGGAGTAGCAGGCGAATCAAGAGTTCGTAATTTTCGCCATCCACTTCCAACTGATGCCAAAATTGGAAATCGAGTAGTAGCTTCAATATGCGCTCGACGAAAAGGAATGATTGCTTCAGTCACTAGAATTGCATCATTTGAAGAAAACTTCGATAGCTATAAAAATATCTTGCTTGTTGAAGCTGCACTTTTTGATGCAACAAAAGTTGGTGCAAGATTTTCAGAACCAATTCATGCTGCAATCAAGGCTTATCCAGAATTTGGTTTTGAAGAATTAGAGTGGCAGAAACATCATCAAGGCGGTCCGACTGGGTTTGCAGCTCGCGATTGGCCAGCAAATCAAAATAGTCAGCAATTGATTAGGTCTAATCAGCCGATTGCATGGAATCCAACTGGAAATGGTTGGAAAGCTGAAGATACGATTTTGGCAAAAGAGTCTGGCGTAGAGATTCTCTCTGTTGATCCAAATTGGCCAGCGTTAGTTGTGGCCGGTCGTAATCGCCCAGCCGTGTTACGCCTTTCCAAGTAACCTTTCAATAACATCTTTAACTAGGCTCGCTGTTAGTCATTGACTAAGCAAGGGGCAACAGGCAGACTGCGCCAAGAGGTCAAACCACTGGGGGTCTGATGAAGTCTGTAGCGCTTTTGGCGTTAGCTAGACCTACCTTTGACCTCGCTTATGCTGAGCGTAATTTTCAAGGCGCAAGATCACTACTCCAAGAATTGGGAGTTAAAGTGGTCGGACCAGAGCAATTAGTAATGACACCCGAAGATGTTGCAGCAGCGGAGATCCCTACTGCGGATTTATACATTCTCTTAACTGCATCTTTTAGTGATGCCTCTCCGGCGGTAGAACTACTTTCAAAAGTGCCGGGTCCAATTCTGGGTTGGTCAATGCGTGAGCCAGGTGAAAATGGTGAGCGACTTAAATTAAATTCGATGTGCGGAATTAATTTGGCAGCGCATGCACTTTTAGAAAATGGTCAAACCCTTCGACACCTGCATGGAAATTTTGACGAACCGGCAGTCAAACAATCCTTAGCAGCAGCGCTCGCAGGCCAATTGCCATCTGCAGATACCCCAATTGCTAAAAGAGATTTGGCAATGGCTTCTAATGAAGTAGTTCAACATGCGCTCTCAATTTTAGCTAAGAAGAAAATTGGTGCGATTGGGGATGCGCCAAATGGTTTCACTCCATGCAATTTTAATCCACAACAATTAAAAGATATTTTTGGATTAACAGTTGCACAAATTCCAATTAAAAGTGCATTTGAAAAAATTGATGCAGTCAGTCAAAGCGCTAGAGAGTTAGCCCACGCAAATGCCGTAGCTGCACAACCTTCACTTTCAAATGTGAATGTTGCAGAAGCCACCAAAGTTGCTGGTGTCGAAGTTGCGTTAGAGCAATGGCAGCAAGATGAAGCACTTGATGCAATCGCTGTCAGATGTTGGCCCGAATTTCCAACTGATTTAGGCGCATGCATCTGTTCATCACTTGGCAGAATTTCAGATCGCGGCACCGTCACGACCTGCGAACGCGATGTTTTAGGCGCAGTTACTATGTTGGTTTGTGAAGCTCTAGGCTCAGATCAAAATTACTTGGTGGATATTGTTGATCTTGATGCCAGCAAAAATCTAATACGTTTATGGCACTGTGGCTCTGCAGCTACTAAATTGGCAGCAGATCCAGAAAATGCGACGCAGTCGATTCATTGCAATCGCAAACTTGGCGTCGCCGGAGATTTCCCGCTTAAAACCGGAGCAGTTACGCTGTTTCGAATTGATCGGGATTTAGACCCAGCAAACAAAACTGGTCTAAGAATGGTTGTGAGCCGAGGGGAATCGATCCCTGCTCCCAATCGCTTTCAAGGAAATACTGCAACAGTCGTAACCGAACCTGATGCAGCACTTCTAGTGAATGGAATAGTCACCGGCGGATATCCGCATCATCTAGTCATTTCATGGGTAGATGTGCGACCTGGTATTCGCCGAATGGCGCAAATCTTAGGGATCCCCCTCACCGAATGGTAACCATGTCCAGAAAAGGAATATCAATGAAGAAAATGACAATCCGTAATGGAGTTGTCGCCGCGTTGGTAACAGCGTTGGTGATTTCACCAATTACATTAGCAAAGGCTGCAGATACGCCATCACTTGGTAAAACTTGCAGCGCAGAAGGAATCAGCACCGGTACTTCAACTGATTCATTAGTATGTAAGTCAGTTGGAAACAAATTAGTTTGGCAGAAGGTTCGCCTTGGTGCTAACTACGGAACACCAGTTGCTGCACTATCTGCACCAAAAGGAACCATCGAGTTCCACCACTGGCGTCCAGAAGATAAAGCAGTCTTCCAGGAAATTATCGATAAATTCCAATTGGCTCACCCAGGTACATATATCAACCAAGTAATTATGAGCTCAGTTGATTACACCAACTTGGCATATGCAAAGATCAGTGCAAATAAGAAAGCAGCAGTTTTCGTAACTAGCCGCGGCGGTCAATTTGATCAATTTGCAAAAGCTGGATTGCTAAAGGAATTCGTAGGACAGCGCTACATGAAGCAGAACGTAATTCAAAGCGCGCTAACTCCTGCAACTGTTGGTGGCAAAGTTTATGGGCTTCCATATCAGTCACTATTTAACAATCCTTTGTATAACGCAGAAATGTTTGCCAAGAATGGCTGGAAAGTTCCAACAACTTGGTCACAGACACTTGCATTCTGCAAGACTGCAAAAGCAGCAGGAATCATTCCTTTTGCATGGCCAGCAGCTACCCGCGGTAACGCAGGTCAGATTCTGAATGCCTTCTTGATGAATGCAGATTCAAACTATGCAACTATGGCAGCACACGTAGCTGCAATTGATACTGGAAAAGAAGATCTGCAGACAGATTGGTTCAAGTCAATTGCTAACAAGTACAAGCAAATGAATGATGCCGGTTGCTTCCCAGCAAACGTATCTGGCTACAATGACACTGCAGCTCCTGCAGACTTTGCAGCAGGTAAAGCAGCCATCTATCCAACTGGTTCATTTGGTATCAGCACTGTTACCAAGCTAAACCCAGCAATGTCAGGCAAGATCAAGATGTTTGGCATGATTACAACTGACGGCAAGCCTCTTTATGAAGGTATTACAAATAACACCTTTATCTTGAGCGTTAATGCAAAGTCTTCAAGTACTGACCAGAAGATTGCGAACTCATTTATTTCATGGCTCGCAACTCCTGCGATGGCACAGATTTATGCAGTTGGTACTTCACAGCATGTATCAATCATTAACGTTGATTACTCAGCAAACGTAGATCTACTTAACGTCTCTGACATTATGGGCAAGAAGTTGCTTCTTGCTCCACGATTCTTATTCGGAAACGTAAATGGTGTACGTAACCCAATGGAAGATGCTTTGATTGCAATTGGTGGTGGCGCAGATGTCGCGAAGACATTAGCTGACTCCTCAAAGACAATTAAATCTAACTTGGGCGCTTAATTAGCAATCTAACTAAGGCAAGCACCGCTTTTACCAAATTTGGTAAAAGCGGTGCTTCGCCTGCTTATAAATCCCAAAAAAATAGAAATCGCACAAATCCGACTTTAATAATTATGGCCGTGCCGGCACTGGCGGTGTATAGCTTTCTTTACCTTTATCCAGCAATTCAAAATCTGCTTTATTCGGTGACGCGTTGGGATGGCGTAACCACTCCTGAATTCATAGGTGCCAGAAATTTCACCTATATGTTGACGCAAGATATTCTTTTTAGAAAGATCTTTGTAAATAACATTAAATTCTCATTGTTTGTAGTGATTTTCCAAACCGGTTTTTCTCTACTTTTTGCGCTCTTTTTAGCGAAAAATTCGAAATCTAACATCTTCTTTAGAACGCTCTTCTTTTTCCCAACTATTCTCTCTTCGGTCTCAGTTGGTTTAATGTGGACTTTTCTATACAACCCAAATTATGGATTCATTAATGCTGCGCTAAAAGGCGTGGGCTTAGATTCACTAGCGATAAATTGGCTGGGGGACACCAGATATTCACTTTTGGCTATAGCCATTACTCAAGTTTGGTTTCATACCGGACAAATGGTGGTTATTTACGTAGCTGGTTTGCAACAAATTCCGCAAGAACTTTACGAAGCTGCAGATGTAGATGGTGCGACTCGTTGGCAACAATTTAAGAGCGTGACTTGGCCAATGGCGCTTCCGACAACGGCAGTCGTGGTGGCTTATACGACAATTCAATCATTTAGAGCATTTGATTTGGTTTATTCAATGACACAAGGTGGTCCACTTAATTCATCTGATGTTTTAGTCACCAATATTTTTAATTTGGCATTTATTGGTTACAAGTTTGGATATGCCTCAGCACAGACCATATTTTTAGTAATTATGATTTTGTTGATTACTTGGTTACAACGTCGTACTCTAAAAATTGATTACGGAGTGAAATAATGATTTATAATATTTCACGACGCATATTGTTGGTCATCTTTGCGGTAGCCGTGATTGTCCCAACTTCGATTGTGGTGCTAGGAACTTTTAAATCTGATTTTGAAATTTACTCAAAACCACTAGCGCTACCAAAAGTCTTTAATTTAAATAACTTTAAAGCGCTCTTTGATACTGGAAATGTCGCTACACCTTTCAAGAATTCAGTGATTGTTTCACTGGGATCTGTATTCTTCACCCTACTTTTTGCAAGTCTGGCTGCATATTCAATTTCTCGCATGTTTACGATTACTGGCAAAGTGCTTTTCTTCTTATTTTCACTTGGTTTAGCGATTCCGGGCCAAGTAAATATCGTGCCGATATATGCATTATTTGTGAAGCTAAATCTGACCAATTCACTTATTGGTTTAATTTTGGTGAATATTGCGCTTAATTTGCCGCTTTCGATCTTTATTTTGACGGCATTTTTGAAAGATTTACCAAAAGAGATGTTTGAAGTAGCCAGCATAGATGGTGCTGGCCACTGGCGGGTTTATCGATCAATTGCGCTGCCGCTTGCCAGACCAGCTGTCGGCGCAACCGCAATTTTTCTCTTTGTGATTTGCTGGAATGATCTGTTATATCCATTGATGTTGATAAATGAGCAGAGTAAGAAAACTTTGCCACTTACTTTAATTGACTTCCGTGGTGAGTTTGCTACCAGTTACTCAATGCTCTTTACCGCCATCATGGTGGCATCTATTCCAATGGTGATTATGTATCTATTGATGCAGAAACAGTTCCAATCAGGATTAACGGCCGGAGCGGTAAAAGGATGAGTACTGCAGTTAATCAAAGAGCAGCACGCATTGCTGATCAATTATTGGAATTGATAAATGTTTCAAAATTGAATCCAGGTGATCGCCTTCCTCCCGAGCGTCAATTGTCTGAACTGCTTGAAGTAAGCCGTCCCTCACTTCGTGAAGCTCTACACATATTGCAAGCCAGAGGCTTCGTAGCTATCAAACATGGCCAAGGTACATTTGTTGAAGAACCATTAGTTGCTCAAGAACTTCGCGCTTCAGTTTTCTCACGCGAACATGATTTAAATGAACTTTATGATGCTCGTGAAGTTTTAGAAGTTCCAGCTGCTAAATGGGCCGCAGCTAAAGCAACCAAGGAAGATATTAGAACGTTGCGCGCAACGCTTAATCAGATGGCGGCAATTGCAGATAGCCAAGAGGTTGACTACGAAAAATTGAAATTCTTAGATGCCAGATTTCACTTAACAATCGTGGGCATTGCCGAGAATAGATTTATAAATCAAACTTTGCATGTACTTCAAGAAGTTATGGGTAAATCTATGGAAACTACGCTGCGTTTACCTGGGCGCATTGAAGTTTCAGCGCGCGAACATTTAGCAATTTTGGATGCTTTAGAAGCTGGAAATGGCGAATTAGCTGCGAAATTAACTCATGCTCATATTGCCGGAGCTAGACAGACGGCACTTGCCGGTGCGAAAGATCGAAATTGATTGAAGTTACCTGCGTAGGTGTAATCACTATGGATACGGTGGCGCTTGTAGACAAGTATCCAAATGCAGATGAAAGAGTTTTAGCCGAACAAATTGTTAGATCAGGTGGTGGTCCGGCTGCAGTTTCTGCAGTTGCACTTTCAAGATTAGGAATCAAAACTGCAATTGTTGGAACTATTGGTGATGATCAAGATGGGCAAACAGTTTTGGATATTTTTAAAAAAGAAGGCGTAAATACGTCGGGTGTATCAATTCAAAAAGGACCTACTGCAGGAAGCGTAATTGTGGCATCCAAAAGCGAAAGCACCCGCGCAATTTCAACTCGTCAACCTGTTACCCAAATAAAACCAAACGAAAACGCTAAAAGTTTGGCAGCTAATTCCAAATGGATTCATGTTGATCATGTTGGAATTAATCTTTTAAATGATCTAGGAATTAGCAGAGGCCAAGCTGCCAAAATTTCATTTGATGCTGGTTATGGTGTGAAAGATTTTGATGTTTCTAAAGTTGATTTATTTGCGCCAAACGATAATCAAATGAAACTGCGTTATCCAGATTTAGATTTGAAAGCTGCAATTATGAAAGATGCGCAAAGCGGGCAAAATTTGGTAGTTGCAACTATGGGGTCAAAAGGCGCTATGGGTTTTTCAAGCGAATTAGGTTTTGCAGAAAGCGCAGCATTTAAGAGTGAAATAATTAGTACTTTAGGTGCTGGAGATGTATTTCATGGCGCACTCATAGCGCAACTAATCGAAGGTCGCACTCTGGCAGAATCTTTGATGCGCGCAAATTTAGTCGCAGCCTTATCTTGCCGAGGATTAGACGGTCAATCTGCAATCCCCACTAAGGATGAATTAAATAAGCACTTAGAAGGAGCTAAATAATGCGCGATTTATCGAAATTAGCTCGATCCTCTGGTGCTCTAGCAATGGTGGCAGTTGATCAACGCGAAGCGTTGCGCGGCATGTTTGCAGCGCATCAATCAGCACCAGTTCCAGATTCGCAATTAACCCAATTTAAAGTGGATGTGGCCAGAGAATTAACTCCACATGCATCAGCGCTACTGGTTGACCAAGAATTTGGCATTGATGCCATTGTTGATCAAAATGCAATGGCTCCGACTGCAGGGCTAATTGCTGCAGCTGATCTTTTAATTGGACCTGCCGGAGGCGCAGCAACAGATACTGCCGTTGATTCTCAAGTGGATCCAGTCAGAATGAAAGCAATTGGCGCTGCTGGGTTAAAATTTTTAGTTCTTTGGCGTAAAGATGAAAGTCCTCAAGCAAGATTAGATTTAGTGAATCAATTTAAAGCTTATTGTGACAAAGTTGATTTACCTTCAATTATCGAAATTATTGTGAAAGCTCCAAAAAATTCAGAAGTGCCCTTCGATAGAGAGGCACAAATCATCGAAGCGGCAACAGAAGCACGTACGTGGAAACCTGATCTGTATAAAGCGGAAGTTCCTTTTCATGGTGAAGCAGACCTCAATCAGATTGAAAGAAATGCTTCATTAATTTCCGAAGCTATTCAAGGACCTTGGGTAGTGCTTTCAAACGGAGTTAAACAACCAAATTTTGCAGCAGCCGTAAAAGCATGTTGCAAAGGTGGCGCTAGCGGTTTTCTGGCTGGCCGAGCGGTTTGGGCAGATATCGTTGGTGCACCAGATATTCCAAAGGCGCTGCAAGATATTTCTATTCCACGACTTAAAGAATTGGCAGCAATAGTGGATGAATATGCCAAACCTTGGAGCAGTTGGTAATTAAGACATCTCCGCGAGAGTTACCGGACGACTTTCGGCGATGCTCTTATGAGCAGCTAAGCCAGTAATTACGCTGGTAGCGCCATCTTTTAGGGTTACTTCGGCAGGAGTTTTATTAATAATTGCATCACGAAACTTCACATGTTCGATATAAGAAGCGCCGTAATGATGACCTAAATATTTAACATTTAAATCAAAAACTTGTTTAACTTCGCTACCGCGACCGGTGCCTTCTCCAATTCCCCAACCAGAGCGGCGACCCCAATCTTCTCGTTTAGAGTAGCGAACATTAAGTGAAGGTAAAAATGATTCTAACTTTCCTTCATCACCAACTACGGTGAGTATTTCTTTATCATATGAACCTTCGGCAAACATACAAAGATCTAACATGGCTCGAACGCCACCGGCATATTCAAGAATCACGTACGCGTTATCTAACATATCTGCCTGTTGTCCATCATATTTTTCATCTAAGTGATTAACGCTTTGACCGCCAGATGCAAAAACTCTGATTGGTTGGCTTCCGATAATTAAATCCATCAAATTAAAGTAGTGGCAACATTTTTCAACTAAGGTGCCACCCGTTCTTTTGGCAAAACGATTCCAATTACCAACTTTTGGATAAAAAGGTTCGCGGTGTTCGCGAATTGCTACTTGGTGTACTTTGCCGACTGCGCCAGCTTTTGTGCGTTGGATAACTTCATTAACAGGTGGCATAAATCGATACTCAAGGCCCATCCAAGTCAATGCACTTCGTTTAGCTTCCCATTCAATTATTTTTTTGCAATCTTCAACCGTGGTTGCTAGTGGCTTTTCAATAAATACTGCTAAGTCTGAAGCAAGCGCATCTTGTAGAACGTTCACATGCGTATCGTTTGGAGTTGCAATTACAACTGCATCTACCAATCCCGAATCAAGTAGCGCACGATGATCTTTAAATTGCTTTGGAGAGCTGCCAGCAACGGCACTTGCTTGCTCGATGGATTTGGCTTCAGGATCGGCAATCGCGGTAATCGTGGCGCCACCCATGATTTTGATGTTCTCAATATGCTCGCGCCCCATGCTGCCAGCGCCGATAATCCCGTAACGAAGCGTCATGGCTAAAGGTTAGACCACTAGGTAAAAAATTGGGAGGCAAGGCTTGAAATTAGGCGCAAATTCCATCTAGACTGCCGCCAGAGGTCAGACCACTGGACCATTTTCTAACCTAAAGTGAGGAGCTCACATGGCTACACCTCCACAGTTCTTACTTCATCATGACGGCGATAACGTTGCAGTTGCGATGGATGATCTAGAACCTGGAACCTTGCAGGGACTTTCAGTTAAAGAAGGAACTGCATATACCGAAGTTCTAAACCATGCGATTCCGTTGGGACATAAATTTGCATTGACAGATATCCCTGAAGGCGGAGCAATCATCAAATACGGAATCAAAGTTGGCTTAGCGTCAGCTGCGATTAAAAAAGGCGATTACATTCACACACACAACATGAGGAGTTATCGATGGGAAGCAAGCCGCGCTTAATGGGATACCGCCGTCCAAACGGCACCATCGGTATCCGCAATCACGTAATTATCTTGCCACTTGATGACTTATCAAATGCTGCCGCAGAAGCAGTTGCAAAAGTTATTCCCGGAACACTTGCGTTGCCACATGCATTTGGCAGATTGCAATTTGGACAAGATTTAGAGTTAACTTTTAAAACATTAATTGGCACTGGAATGAATGCAAATGTGGCTGCCGTAATTGTGATTGGCATCGAACCAAAGTGGACCAATCGAGTTGCCGAAGGCATTGCAAAATCTGGCAAGCCCGTTGCCGCTTTTTCAATTGAAGGCAAAGGCGATTTGCAAACAATTACTGAAGCTTCACGTATGGCTGCAATGTTTTTGCAAGATGCATCTGGTCTAGAACGTGAACCAGCTGAAATTGGCGAAATGATTATGTCAATTAAATGTGGCGAGTCAGATACCACTTCTGGACTTGGTTCATGCCCAACAACTTCGCAAGCAGTAGATCGTTGGGTAGAAGCTGGTGGCACCGTATTTTTTGGTGAAACATCAGAACTAACTGGTGGCGAACATTTAATTGCAGATCGTTGCATTGATGATGCTTGCCGCACTGCTTTTCAGAATACTTACGATAAATATATTGAAGTCATTGAAGCAACCGGCGCTAATCTGCTTGGTTCACAGCCAACTCAAGGCAATATCGCTGGTGGATTAACCACTATTGAAGAGAAAGCGCTTGGAAACATTGCAAAAACTGGTTCAGTTCCAGTTGTTGGAGTTTTGGATTATGCCGAACAACCAGATCCAAATAAAAAAGGTCTGTACTTCATGAACTCATCATCTGCGGCGGCAGAGTGTGTAACTTTGATGGCAGCTGGCGGAGCGGTGATTCACCTTTTCCCAACCGGCCAAGGAAATGTAATTGGAAATCCAATCGTTCCGGTATTGAAATTAACTGCCAACAAAAAGACTGCGGCAAGCATGAGAGAGCATATTGATTTAGATGTCTCTGGTTTGTTGCGATATGAATATGATCTAACCAAAGCTGGCGACATGATGATGGACGTAATTTACAAAACTGTAAATGGTCGTTTGTGTGCCGCCGAAGTTACTGGCCACCGCGAATTTACTTTCACAAAGCTATATATCAGCGCGTGATTTTAATTTCAGAGGATGTGTGGGGAGCGCCGTTCGAAGAATTATCGAAACGGCGTTCCATACATCAAGATCCAAATCTTTGGGAAGATCGAAGTAAATTAATCGAAGCAATCAAAGATGCCGAAGCTTTAGTGGTTCGCAATCGTACAAAAGTAACCGCAGAGATTATTGCGGCAGCGCCTAAATTAAAAGTAATTGCTCGAGCAGGTGTGGGTTTAGATAACATAGATATTGCGGCAGCAGATAATGCCGGAGTAGTGGTAGTTGCTGGACTTGGTGCTAATGCAGTGGCGGTAGCCGAACTAACATTGAGCTTAGCCCTATCGCTTAGTAGAAATATTGCAACACAAGACAAAATAACCAAAGCCGGAAGTTGGAATAGAACTGCGGGTATTGAAATCACCGGAAAAACTTGGGGCTTACTTGGATGCGGTGCTACCGGTCGAGCCACCGCCCATTTACTCAAGGGATTTAATTGCAAAGTACTTGGATATGACCCATTTTTTCAGGGAAATCAAGAGATCCAGATGGCTAGTTTGGATGAAGTTATTAGCCAATCTGATGTGATCAGTGTGCATATGCCAGCCACCGCTGAAACTGTGGGTTCTGTAAATAAAGAGTTTTTTGCCAAAATGAAGCCGACTGCATTATTGATAAATGTTGGACGTGGCGAATTGGTAAATGAGACCGATCTAAAAAATGCGCTAAAAGATAAACAAATTGCCGGTGCCGCACTTGATGTGCGCGTGAGTGAACCACCAACTATCGGTGAGTTAGAGAATTTAGAAAATATAATTTTAACCCCGCATATTGCTGGAATCACCAAAGAATCCCAACTAGCGATCAATAAAATCTTGGTTGACAATATTGAATTAGTCTTAGATGGAAAGAAAGCTACCCATTCGGTTGGAAAAATTTGATGGCAAAATTAAAATATAAATCCGCAGTGGATCAGGCTTCGAGATTGTTAGAAGCAACTGGGATGGAAAGTGAAGCAGCCGTCGTAACTGCAAGTTGTATTGTGGCAAGTGATGTATGGGGAATCGGAAGTCACGGATTAATGCGACTACCATTCTATTTAGAACGACTAACTTCTGGTGGAATTAATTCAAATGCCAAGCTAAAAGAGATTACTAATTTGCCATCACTACGTATTTTTGATGGTGAATCTGGAATGGGACATTGGCAAGTAAAGAAAGCAGCGGAAGTTGCGGCAAATTTAGCGCATGATCAAGGAATTGCAGCTGTCGGAATTGGAAAATCAAATCATTGTGGTGCACTTGGACTTTACGTATGGCCAATGTTAAATAAAAATCTGGTCGGAATAGTTTTTAGCAATGGCCCAGCAGTGATGCCACCTTGGGGCGGTAATAAACCGTTACTTTCGACATCGCCAATTGCCGCCGGCGTTCCAGGCAAACCACCAACAATTATTGATTTAGCGACCAGCGCGGTGGCTCGTGGAAAAATCGCAGCAAAAGCTCAGAAAAATGAAGCGCTCGAACCTGGTTGGGCTTTTGATCAATCAGGTCAACCAACAATTGATGCCAAAGTTGCATTAAATGGCATGTTAGCTCCATTGGGCGGAGTAAAAGGATATGCATTAGCAGTTTTAGTGGAATCTCTTACCGGTGCACTGGTAGGACCAAAGTTAGCAGCGGATGTCCCAGATATGTTTGATAATAAAGTCGCTCATTTACCTCAAGATATTTCACATTTTGTAATCGCAATAAAAGCCGAAGCGTTAACAGTTGATGGTGATAATCGCATGGAAGATTTATCAAAAAGAATTGAAAGCGCTGGCGGTAGATTGCCTGGAAAAAATAGAAAGAATCCATTTGAAATCTCCGAAGACACTGAATTTGAGATCACTGACTCGGTAAATTCAGAAATTGATGCTTGGAGCTCAAAATTACTCTAACCAAGACAATTCCAGGATTTGCACTGATTGCAACATTGGTGGCAATTGCTTTTGAAATCAATAAGTTACAACCGGCAATTAGCCCATTAGCTTTATCCGTGCTTTTTGGATTTCTAGTTTCTAATCTAGCAGTGTGGCCAACTTGGGCAGAATCCGGAACCAAAATTGCGAGCAAACAAATAATGCGAATTGGTGTCGCGCTACTGGGATTTCAGCTGAGTGTGGCTGCTCTGGAAAAAATTGGCATCAAAGGTGTAATCACTGTTCTGGTAGTTGTAACTTTCACGATCTTTGGCATTTTATTTTTATCAAAATTATTTGGTATGTCCGGAGATTTGGGACTTTTAATCGGAGTTGGTTTTGGAGTATGTGGCGCTACTGCAGTTGCAGCGATAAGACCACAAACCAGAGCAACTCAAGAAGAGACTTCTTACGCAATTGCATTGATCTCTTTATGCGGCACTTTATCTATTGTGACACTGCCATTTTTAGGGCATTTATTAAACCTGTCCACTGCAACTTTCGGCGCCTGGGCTGGCGCGGCAGTTCATGATGTCGGGCAGGTAATTGCAACTGCATCGGTCTGGAATCAAGATGCGATTGCCGCCGCGATTGTGGTCAAACTTGCACGCGTCTGTTTACTTGCACCTATTGTGTTAATACTTTCCATGAGACATCGAAAGTATTTAAGAAGCATTAATAAAGCTGCAGAACAGAGCGAAAAAGTGCCACTAATTCCATTCTTTGTATTGGGTTTTATTGCGGTATCAATCTTTCACAATACAGTTGAGCTGCCAACCAGAATTACAGAAGATATTGTGTTGTTATCCAAATGGTTACTCGGTGCTGGTTTAGTTGCACTTGGTGCCAATGTTAAATGGAACAATATTCGTAAGATTGGACCAAAACCGATGATGATGGGTCTAATTGCTTGGGTAATTGTAGCCGGAGTTGCTTTAGCCGCAGTTAAGCTGATGGGGATTTAGTCTGTTTAACTAAATCTGTTGCAAGTGCAAACAGAGCAAACCAAATAATAATAAAACCAATCCAACGTGCAGTAGGCATGGATTCGTGATTTATCCAAACTCCAATTGAAAATTGCAAAGTTGGAGTTATGTACTGTAACAATCCTAAAGTTGAATAAGGTAAGCGAGTTGCAGCTCCATTAAATAAAAGCAACGGAATTGCGGTCACTGCACCAGCTGCAGTTAAAAGAATCGTCAAACTTGGTTTTTGACCCCATTGACCCGTTCCTTGTGAGGCTAGATAAATCAAAAAGCCTGCGTAAGGAATAAATGAAATTAAGGTTTCGATAGCTAAACCTTCTAGCGCGCCGAGGTTTAAGCGTTTTTTTATCAGTCCGTAAGATCCCCAAGAAGTCGCCAAAGTAAGTGCAATCCAAGGTAATCGACCATAATCGATAGTTAATACGAGTACACCGATAGCGCCAAGTCCCACCGCGACCCACTGCAGTTTGCGCAGCTCTTCTTTTAGTAAAACTACGCCAAAAGCAATAATAAACAGGGGATTTATGTAATAACCCAGTGCTGCTTCTACAACATGTCCATGATTAGTGGCCCAGATGTACACCAACCAATTTACTGAGATTAGTGCAGATGCAATTACTAATCTTATGAAAATCTTTTTGGTGAACATTAATGTAAACATGTGGCGTAACTGTTTTTGGAAAGCCAGAATAAAAATACAAAAAACGGAAGTCCAAGTTGCGCGGTGCGAAACAATTTCTAGCGCAGTGGCCGGTTTTAGTAGTGGCCAATAAAGCGGAAAGAGCCCCCACAGCACATGTGCCAAAATGCCAAAAGTTAGGCCGATTTTATATTTATTCAATTAATTGCTTATCGATAGTTTACAAATTGAACTGCAAAATCCAATGTAGCATTTTTTACAAGAGCAATTACTGACTGTAAGTCATCTCGAGATTTACTTGATACCCGAAGTTCGTCTCCTTGGATTTGGGTCTTTACAGTTTTTGGACCCTCATCTTTAATCAACTTAGCAACTTTCTTGGCATTTTCAGTAGAGATGCCTTCTTTAAGCGGGCAATTAATTTTGGTGAGTTTGCCTGATTGTTGCGGTTCAGATGGATCCAAATGCTTTAGCGAAACATTTCGTTTGATCATCTTCTCTTTTAATACTTCTAGCGCAGCTTTGGCGCGCTCTTCAGTTTCGGATTCAATTTTTATAACATCACCAGCAATTTCAAGCTTGGTGCCGGTGCCTTTGAAATCGAAACGGGTATCTAGCTCGCGAGAAGCCTGGTTAATCGCATTATCCAATTCGGCGCGATCAATTTTAGAAACGATATCGAAACTGCTATCAGCCATAATGGGTAAAGTAACAACCTTTCAATTAAAAGAAAAACCCGCCTCGTTTACCGAGACGGGTTTAACTACTTTTGCTTACTTGCTTACTGTGCCTTACCAAGAATGCGGTTTACTTTGGTGCCGCAAACTGGGCAGATGCCCTGTGCCATGCGACGACCAGAGTCAGAAACCTTTACGGTTCCTTCGAATTCACGCTTCTCTTTGCACTTTACGCAGTAAGCGTCACCTTTATATGTCTCTGCCATATGTACCATCTCCAATCGACGCACCCGGAGTCGAATCTCCTCGGCGCTCGGACAAAAGATTACCCCTGCACACGCCTAAATTTGCGCTCATTTGCCCGATTGTGGCCTTTTATTTGCCGGATTTGAGCGTAAATCGACCTTCAATTACCCTACGTCTTAGCACTCGGGACCCGAGAGTGATAATTCGGGCGATTTTGATTGATGTACACAGGAAAAGATAGAAACACTCAAAGGAGAAGAGCAATGGCAAAACAGATTGCCTTTAATGAAGAGGCACGCCGCGGTCTTGAGCGCGGAATGAATGTATTAGCTGATGCAGTGAAGGTAACCCTCGGGCCTCGCGGACGTAACGTAGTCCTTGAGAAGAAGTGGGGCGCACCAACAATCACTAACGATGGCGTTTCAATCGCAAAAGAGATCGAATTAGAAGATCCTTATGAAAAAGTTGGCGCAGAACTTGTAAAGGAAGTTGCTAAGAAGACTGATGATGTTGCCGGTGATGGCACCACTACCGCAACTGTTCTGGCGCAAGCACTAGTTCGTGAAGGTTTACGTAACGTAGCTGCGGGATCAAACCCAATGGGAATTAAACGCGGCATCGAAAAGGCAGTTACGGCAGTAACTGATGAATTATTAAAGATGGCCAAGAATGTCGAAACCAAAGAGCAGATTGCCGCAACTGCATCAATCTCTGCAGCTGATTCCACTATCGGTGAAATGATCGCTGAAGCGATGGATAAAGTTGGCAAAGAAGGCGTAATCACAGTTGAAGAGTCAAATACTTTTGGTCTTGAACTCGAATTAACTGAAGGTATGCGCTTTGATAAAGGATACATCTCACCATACTTCGTAACTGATACAGATCGCATGGAAGCAGTGCTTGAAGATGCGTATGTAATGATTGCTAACTCAAAGATTTCAAATATCAAAGATATGTTGCCAATTCTTGAGAAAGTAATGCAGACCGGTAAGCCTCTTGCAATCATTGCTGAAGATGTTGAAGCAGAAGCGCTCGCAACACTTGTGGTTAACAAGATTCGCGGAAATTTCCGTTCTGCGGCAGTTAAAGCACCAGGATTTGGTGATCGTCGCAAGGCGATGTTGCAAGACATCGCAATTTTGACTGGCGCCACCGTAATCTCTGAAGAAGTAGGTCTAAAGCTTGATGCTGCGGGTATCGAACTTCTAGGTCGCGCTCGCAAAGTTGTAATTTCTAAAGACGAAACCACTATCGTTGAAGGCGCAGGTGATGAAGGTCAGATTA
>CAXBPX010000016.1:0-17082 GCA_963977625.1 uncultured bacterium | reverse complement strand
ACGTGTGCTCTTCCGATCTTTCGAGCAATCTTGGGCCCGCAATTGAACCATCTTTGGTTACGTGGCCAACCAATAGCAACGCAATATCGCGTTCTTTGCAGATTCGAATTAAAGCTGCAGCAACTTCGCGAACTTGAGTTACGCCACCGGGTGCACCTTCAACTGTTGTCGAACCAATTGTTTGAATCGAATCAATAATTAAAAGTTGTGGGCCGACGGAATCAATATGCGCAATTACTGCAGATAAATCAGTTTCGGCGGCTAACCATAAATTTGGATTAACTGCGCCAATTCTTTCGGCGCGTAAGCGAACTTGGGATGCGCTCTCTTCGCCAGAAATATAAAGAGTATGCACGCCGTTGGTAGCAACTTGCGCGGCTACAGTAAGAAGTAGCGTTGATTTTCCGACGCCAGGTTCTCCAGCCAATAAAATCGCAGCGCCAGGGACAATTCCGCCGCCTAAAACTCGATCTAACTCTTCAATTTTTGTGGGGCGCGCAGTAGCAGTTGCTAAATCAACTTCACCAATTGGAGTTGCAGGTTGAGTGACATGGCCAGCTACTAAAGATAATTTCTTGGGTGCACCTACTTCTTCAACGGAACCCCATGCTTGGCATTCTCCGCAACGACCAACCCATTTAGTGCTGGTCCAACCACATTCGCCACAGCGAAACGGATCTTGTTTAGCTCGTTTATCTTTTGCCATAGCCCAAGATTAGTCGGTACCGGCGACGCTCTATAGACTCGCACAATGTCTAGAGCTGCATTAGAAAATTTCCCAAAGGTAAATCTGCTATTTGGAAAGTCACCAATTCACAGATTGGATCGATTAACTGAGTATTTAGGCGGAGATGTTGAGATTTGGGCGAAGCGCGAGGATGTTAATTCGGGACTTGCCTATGGCGGCAATAAAACTCGTAAACTCGAATATTTAGCAGCAGATGCACTTGCCAAAGGTTGCGACACTTTAGTTTCAATCGGCGGTGTGCAATCTAATCACACCCGACAAGTGGCCGCGGTTGCTGCGCATTTAGGATTAAAAGCCGTTTTGGTACAAGAGCATTGGGTGGAATGGAACGAAGTTAATTACGAACAAACTGGAAACATTTTATTATCGCGCGTCATGGGCGCTGAAGTTCGATTAGATCCAGCTGGATTTGATATCGGGTTTCGCGCATCTTGGGAAAAAGCAATTCAAGATGTAATTGATCGTGGCGGAAAGCCATATGCAATTCCAGCAGGTGCAAGTGATCACGAATTAGGTGGACATGGTTTTGCTGGTTGGGCCTTTGAAGTTGAAGATCAAGAAAAAGAACTTGGTTTTAAGTTTGATAAAACCATTGTTTGTTCTGTTACTGGCTCTAGCCAAGGTGGAATGATTGCGGGCTTTGCGCATTCAAATCGTGCGCAAGATGTAATCGGTATAGATGCTTCAGCGACAGTGCAACAAACTTGGGATCAGATTAAGCGGATCGCATCTCGAACTGCCAAATTAATTGAATTAGGCCGCGAATTAGATGATTCAGAGATTGTCCTACTTGATCGTTGGCATGATGGAATTTACGGAGTTGCAAGTGATCACACCATAAAAGCTATTCGATTAACGGCAAGCCTTGAGGGAATGATTACCGATCCAGTTTATGAAGGTAAATCAATTGCTGCGCTAATTGATTTAGTTAAAGAGGGTTATTTCCCTAAAGGTTCTCGAGTTCTATATTGCCATCTTGGTGGTCAGCCAGCAATAAACGGTTACACCACTGCGTTTGCTGACCGTGCCTAATTACTTCAGATATTAGACGGAGGTTCCTCGTAAATTTGCGGCTAAAGTTATTTGTATGACACTGAAGCTGGATGCTGAATTACAAATAGCGGCAGTTGCTTCTTTTTAGCTTCCGCAATTCCCGCCATGCGCACATCGCATATTTCCTTAAGGATGTGGTAATTGTGCTCTCCCATAAGCGCAGCTAATTCACCTGCATTAGAAAGATAAACCGGCTGCTTTCCAACATGTGCTTCGGTATTGCTGGTGCAGTACCAATCAAAATCTGCACCGCCATCGCCCCAAACTAATCTTTCGTATTCGCCAATCACAGTCACGTTTAATTCTCGTTCCCCGTGTTCGCGTACTTCAAATGAACGACGAATTGGTAATTGCCAGCAGACATCCGGCTTAACATCTAAGAAGTGAGAGCCTTCTTTTTCCGCTAAATGGTGCAGTACACAACCGAAAGTTGAAAATTCACCTTTACGATTTAAGAAGATACAGGAATTATTTACAGTTCGAGTTTTACGTTCGTTATCTTCATCAACTTCGGAGATATTTAAATTGCCTTTTTCATCACGCGCTTCAGCATAAAATTGCCATAGATCTGGCGTTAATCGTTTAGCTGCTTCAAGAACCCGCATTTCATCAGCTTCATCGGTATACATCGCACCTTCAGTGCAGCATCCAGAATCTGGTTGATCCGCAAAGACACCTTTGCAGCCGTTGCCGTAGATGCAGCTCCAATTAGAGGTAAGCCAAGTTAAATCACACTTGTAGATTTGTTCGTCATCTTCGGGGTCGAAGAATTCCACCCAATCACGCGCGAAACCAGCAGAAACTTCAGACATAGAGCGAGAGCCTATCGCTAATTGTCGCTAAATTAAGACCATGCGAATTTCAATAATTGGTGCTGGAGTAATGGGCGAAGCTTTGATTGTTGCGCTCTTGAAAGCGGGTCACGCACCAGGACAGATTGAAATTATTGAAAAACGAAAAGAACGTTCTGAAGAATTGGTTGATAAGTACTCAATTAAAGCCGGTGATGATTTATCAAACACCGATGTTTTGCTATTGGTAACTAAGCCACAGGATGTTGATGGGGTTTTAATCGAAATTAAAGAAAAAGTAAAAGCGGGTACTTTGGTAATCTCATTTGCGGCCGGAAAGAAAATTTCCACGATTGCAAACGGATTAAATGGCAAATGCCAAGTAGTAAGAGTGATGCCAAATACACCTACATTGGTTGGTAAAGGTGCGGCTGGATATTCACTAGGCGCAGGAGTTACCCAGCATCAACAACGATTTGTAACTGATTTGCTGAACGCAGCCGGAATTGCAGTTGAAGTTAATGAAGAGTTACAAGATGCAGTAACTGCAACCAGCGGATCTGGGCCAGCGTATTTCTTTGCTTTCGTAGAAGCGATGACTAAAGGTGCAATGGATTTAGGTTTATCAGAAGCAGTCGCTTCAGAATTGGTAGTGCAAACTCTGCTCGGGTCAGCTGAATTATTGGCAACCTCTGGCAAAAGCGCTAAAACTTTGCGAGAAAATGTCACTAGTCCAAACGGGACAACATATGCAGCGCTGCAATCATTTGCAGCTAGCGATTTAGAAGAGATGGTTGCAAAGGCTATGAAAGCAGCACGTGACCGCTCGATTGAGTTAAGTTGAAAAAGCTATCATTTTTATTAGCACTGCTTCTTCCCATTATTCCAAGTGCAAATGCGGCAATTGCTCCAAAACCAATGGTGCAACTGGCACAAGTTGATCCGGCTGCATCAAACGTAATTTCATCTACTACACAGATTGCGGTAATTGGGAATCGTGAAAAGAATGGTTTTATTCAATTTTTAAATGGACAACCAATCGAATTAACCGCAGGTGTTGAATCGTTTGTAAGTGCAGCTACCACTGATGTTTCCGGAAATTTCTATGTAGTTGGTGCAAGTTCCAATCCAATAGTAGGCACTTTGCCACCGATCTCAGGGGTATTAAATCCTGATAACGTCGTTTCAGATCCAGTTAGTAGCAATAAGAGCGATGCCGTTAATTTAATTTACTGGAAACTAGATGCCACAGGTGCGCTTTTAGAAACTCAATCAATGCTGATGCCAAGTGCCATCATTCCAAGTGCAATCAATGTTGATGCAAATTCAATAACGGTAGCGGGCACTTCTTTCGCAAATCCAGGTAACAATGGTTTTGTGGTTACCTGGAATGGCAAGCCATCATTTCTAGGCAAGAACGCAACACAGATACATGCAATTTCCAAAATGCCAGATGGCAGCGTGGTGGCCGTAGGGCAGAGTTCCGAAAAATTATTAAATACCAATCTCAAAGGTAAAGTCGATGGTTTTCTGGCTAAATCTGTGAATGGAAAATTCACGACCGTAATACGTAGCTCAGAAGTTAAATCCATGCGCGCATGGAAGAGCGCGACTTCAAATTTGTTATTAGGTGGTTATGTAAATACCGCCGCTGCAATCACTAAATTTAACAATAGTTTTCAGCCAACTTGGACCGATCGTTACCCATCAACGGGCAGTGCATTAACTGCCAGCATTGGAAAATTTAATTATGGTGCATTTGTTTCCACCGGTGCAATCAAAGTACTACCAGCTTGGAAAAAGAAGAATGCAATTTTGGTTTTAACTTTTGATAGCAAGGGGTTGATTGTTGGGGCAAATTATGTAAATGCCACCCAATTAAATGGCTTTACCGCAAATAGCACCTACGGACCGATAGTCCTTGCGGCCGGTTTTCTATATCGGACCTAAACACGCTAATCTTTCGCCCTCACTACAAGGAGTCACATGGGTTCAGTTATCAAAAAGCGACGCAAGCGTATGGCTAAGAAGAAGCACAAGAAGCTTCTTAAGAAGACACGCATTCAACGTCGTAACGCTAAGTAATTCTTAGTAATTCTTAGTTTCTAAGTTTCACTAAGACTTTAGCGAAACTAGTTGTCCATTTATTCCGGCAACTAGATAACGAACACCATTTAGCGTAACCCAACCACTTGGTATTGGATCATCGCTTTGCCATCCACTTATTAACGTGACTTTCTTTGAAATAATGTCGATTGCACATAAACGTTTCTGGCAAGCAGTAATCAAAGTGCTGCCATTTAGATTTAAAGGTGCACTAGGAGCACCAAATTTCAAAGTAGTAAATGAATTAGTAGCACCATCCAGAACTTGAGTGCGAATCTGGCTTGGGTTTGGCAAAGTAGCGCCACTTGCGGCAAACCAGGCTCCGGTTATTTTTCCAGCCACTTTAGCAATCGCCACGTCGTAACCGAGCACAGATGCAGTAGCACTTGGTGATTCCAAAGTTTGGTAAGTCCATGAATTCGCTTCAGCGCCATCGCGGATCGCAAGTCGAATTTCACCAGAAGTAGCCTCTTTTTTCTGATTTACCACTAAAACAGAGTCGTAAATTAAATAAGTTGTAGCGCCACTTAAAATTGCATCAAGTTGGAAAGCAACATCACCAGTGCTACGGCCATCAGTTTTTCGATCGCCATCAATTAGTTCATAACTCCATTTGTTAGCTTTCTTAACGGCACCGAGTAATACACCTTGGCTTTCATCACGATAAAAAACTTGCAAAGTGGTGGTAGTAGCAACACAAGCGCTTGAATAGGAAACATCGCTACCTGTTCTGACACGCTCTAACTGTTCATAAGATTGAATAGTCGGCGCATTTCCATCAACTACTTCAAAAGCTAGCGAATTGCTGGTGATTGTGGCATGGCGTAAATCATTATCGACAATATCGCCATAAAAGAGATGTATTACTTGACGAGTGCCACTACCAGTTGTGCACATTGATAAATGGCCACCAACTTTGTGGTTTGTTCGACCTGCCGCGCCACCCATACCGTCGATGACTACTTTCTTCCATGCGCCAGCGGAATAAGTAGCCATTCGAAGTGTTCCGGTTTTGCTACTTATGTAAGCAATAAATGGTTTGTTATTAAGGGTGTTAGATACCAAATACTTAGCATCGCTAGCATTATCAATAACCGCGGACTTCCAAGTGGCAACCGGTGTTATTGAATCTGTGGGAAGAGGTTCTGATGCGCCATTATTGTTTACTGCAGATACACTAAATGAATAAGCAGTTCCATTCTTAAGGCCAGATACATTTACAGGACTGGAATTAGCATACGTAGTTTGCCCAGTTTTTAAATTTTTAATTGCATAGTTGGTAACTTGAGCACTTCGCACATTTATTGGTGGATCAAAGGTAATAATTGCGCTGGAATCACCAACTAAAACTTGTAAGTTACGAACTTGGCTTGGGATACCAACTGCGATACCGGCAGGTGGTTTTGTGCGCATATCTTCCATCATTGCTAGTAGCAGCGAACCAGGTTCGCGGAAAATTTCTCCAGCATCCAAGTTTGGAGTCATTACTGAATTAACTCCGGTGCCTGCAAAAGTTGCTTCATCTAAATGTGATACAGACGAACCACTTTCATATCTTCTTGGCGTATAGATTTTCGGTTTGATGCCATTATTTGCGGCAATTCCTTTTGCGCCAGACCAAACCAAAGAACTGGTAAGTGCTTTTCCTAATTCTTGGCTTGGTGAAGGTAGGTCGCTTAAACGACGACCATCTTCAACTTGTAGATATGCATCGTAAGGAGTTGGTTGTTCTATAGCGCCATAACCAAAGAATGGATCGTAAGAATCTCCAGAGAGAAAACCAAGTCCATGACCTAATTCGTGAATAAATACAGATTGCAGGTCATATTCAGAACCACTTGGTCGACCATCATTTCTAGTATTCCAAGCCGCCGCAGAATTCACTTGAATCACAATTTCTGGATTGTTCTTATCTAAATCTCTACCAGCTAATGCATTTGCAAGTGCAGATGGATACCAGAGAGTTGGATCCGGTGCGCTAACAAAATTATTAAAGTAATTTCCTGGTCTGGCACTTCCGAGCAATCCGTAAACTTGGGAACGACCCCAAGTAGCCTCGACTTTTATTGGCACTGATGATTGGAAATTTGCTGCCCAAACATCTACTGCTGCTTGAATTTCACTTTGAGCCCAAATTGGGAAGTTGTTATAGGTAACGTCGAATTTGGATTTCGCATCAAGTTTGGCGCCAGCAAAAGTAGTGGCGTTATAAGTTTTTACTGAACTTGGACCGGCAAAAATATGACCCCAAATAGTGGAGTCACGTTCATTAACTAAAGCGGTGGCGGGTGGTGAAAATAGTGGCGCCAATAAAATTGCCACGAAAATCGAGGTCAAATAGCGGCGCTTCACGCATAAAACCTACCAAATAGAATTAAGTTCATGAAGCAGTCACTAGTCACCATCTATGGTCGTACCGGCTGCCATTTATGCGAAAATGTTGTGAATTTGCTGGTTTCACAAAAGGACCAGTTAAATATTGAAGTTGAAGAGATTCTTATCGATAACAATAGGGAACTGGAAGATCTTTATGGTCAATTAATTCCGGTCATTCATGTAGATGGAAAATATTTTTCACATTTCAGAGTTGAATTAGAGGAATTTAAAACTTTCCTTGAAAAACATCGTCAGCATCGATAATTTTGTAACTATAACCTTGTTCGGCTAAGAAACGTTGACGATTCTGTGCAAAATCTTGATCAACAGTATCTCTGCTAACAACTGAATAAAAACGCGCACCGCGACCATCAGATTTAGGTCGCAGAATACGTCCTAAACGCTGTGCTTCTTCTTGACGACTACCAAATGCGCCACTTACTTGGATTGCGATGGTGGCATCGGGTAAATCTATGGAGAAGTTAGCAACTTTAGAAACTACCAAGCACTTTATTTCACCGGCACGAAATGCGGCAAACAGCTCTTCTCTTTCTTTAATTGGAGTTTCACCTTTAATAACCGGAACCCCAAGTTTTTCACTTAATTCATCAATTTGCGTGATGTATTGCCCAATCACTAGAACTTGATCATCCGCATGTTTTTCAACCAAAGTTTGCACGACTTTAGTTTTGGTGGCAGTAGTTGCGCACATCCGATATTTATCTTCGACTTCTGCGGTTGCATAAGATAGACGCTCAGCTTCAGAGAGCGTTGCTCTAATTTCAATACATTCAGCAGGAGCGATATAACCTTGCGATTCAATCTCTTTCCAAGGCACATCAAAGCGTTTTGGTCCGATTAATGAGAAAACTTCGCCTTCCATGCCATCTTCTCGAACTAGCGTTGCAGTTAGACCTAATCGACGACGAGATTGAATATCAGCGGTAAATCTAAAGATCGGTGCCGGAAGTAAGTGCACTTCGTCATAAATTATTAAACCCCAGTCATATGAATCAAAGAGATCTAAATGTGCATAAACGCCATTCTTTTTCTTGGTCATCACTTGGTAAGTTGCAATGGTTACTGGGCGAATTTCCTTTTTGGCACCGCTATATTCGCCAATTTCATCTTCATTTAAAGTGGTGCGGCGTAATAATTCATCGCGCCATTGACGCGCCGCCACGGTATTAGTAACCAGAATTAAAGTAGTTGCTTTGGCATGTGACATCGCAGCAGCTCCGACAATTGTTTTACCCGCTCCGCAAGGAAGTACCACTACGCCGCTACCTCCGTGCCAAAAACCTTCAGCAGCATGTTCTTGATACTGACGAATGTTCCAACCATCCTGATTCAAATCAATTGGATGCGCCTGTCCATCAACGTAACCAGCAAAATCTTCTGCTGGCCAACCCAACCTGAGTAAGTGTTGTTTGATAGCACCACGTTGTGACGGATGTACCGCCACTGTTTCTTTGTCGATGCGCGCACCTAAAAGTGGCGCTATCTTCTTTGCGCGGATTACTTCTTCGAGAACTGCGCTGTCAGTGGTAACTAAAACCAATCCATGAATTGGATTAGATTCCAGTCTAAGTCGGCCATAACGCGACATGGTCTCAGCTACATCAAGTAGCAGAGAGTGCGGAACTGCATATCTGGAATATTTAATTAAAGTATCTATTACATTTTCAGCATCGTGACCAGCAGCTCGCGCATTCCATAAACCTAAATTTGTAAGACGATAGGTATGTATATGTTCTGGCGAACGCTCTAACTCTGCAAAGGGTGCAATTGCGCGACGACATTCGGTCGAATTTGGGTGATCGACATCTAAGAGCAGAGTTTTATCACTCTGAACAATTAGCGGTCCTTCGCTCACTTTAATAACTCCTTGATAAATGCATTTAAGAATTTAGTGCGTTCTTCGATAGCACTAACACTTGCCCATTCATTTGCCGCATGTGCACCGCCACCTACCGCACCTAATCCATCTAATACCCGTGCACCTGCCGCAGCTGCGAAATTGCCATCACTTGCGCCACCAACTTGGGCGCTGCCAAGTGGCGCCATGCCAATTTCATTAGCTACTCGCTCCGCTATTTCATATAACGCTTGGCAAGCAGCTGGTTCGAGCACTGGTCTATTAAGGCCGCCAGTGACTTCAATTTTGGCACCAGTAGTCTCTGCAGTTAAAGATTTAATTGCCTGGTCTACTCTTTCTAAATCACTTTGGCTAAACGAGCGGGCATCAATTTCAATTGTTGCTTCGGCCGGAACCGTATTTGAAGTAGAGCCACCTTTTAATAATGTCGGAACAACGGTGGTCCCATGTTCAACATTTTCTAGCGCCTTTAATTTTAAAATCTGTGCTGCGATTTCAATGGTTGCATTAATTCCTTTTTCTGGATCTAACCCTGCATGCGAAGCTAATCCAATTGCTTTAACTTCGTACATAGCAGTGCCTTTACGCCCAGTTTTAACTTTGCCATCTAGTGATGCTTCAAGAACTAAAACTGCAGCTGCATCTTTAGCAACTTTTTTAATTAAATCCCGAGAAGTTTGGCTGCCAAGTTCTTCATCGGTAGTAGCAATTAACGCAACCGAACTCTCAACACCTTCAATACCTTTTAGGGCATAAAGTGCTTGAATAAATCCCACTTTCATATCGAAAGTTCCCGGACCTCTAAGCACATCTCCATCTATTTGCCAGATTGGATTAAATGATCCAATCGGCCAAACAGTGTCTAAATGTGCCAGCAATACTACTTTTGGATTTTTTGCGCCCCACCAGAAAACAGGTCGGCCATTAACATCAAGAATTTCTGCTGGCTTGCCAAGTTCTTTGGTAGCAATTTCATTTGCCAATGCAATAACTTTTTTACAAGCGTTTAAATCTTCAGATGGGGATTCGCATCTGACAAGAGCTTCAAGCGCCTGCAACATGGGGGTAATTCTGCCAGCATCGTGCTTCATAGCGGAGCCACCCCAGTAATTCGTATGATTTTAAAGGTTTGCAGCTCTCCAGTGCCGTGATCCCGAGCAAGTAGCATCCCATTTGAAATTTGCTGCGGATCAACTATTCGATGTGATACGCCACCGTTGTTATCTGCATAACCAATTGACAGCGTGTTGTTTAAATTTTTATTTAGAATTTCTAAAGTTTCATTTGCGCTAGTGCGTGGAATCGCGCCATTGCTTCTGAGTTGAGTTTGCTTTGCAGTTGATTGCTCGCCAACTTTAATTGCTCTGATTGCGGCAGAGATTGCTTCAGGTGTTGGTGGTTCGATTTCGCCCACTATGCGCGGAGGTTTTGGTCGATTCTTAACACGTTTGTTATGTGGTGAAGTAAGCAAAATTCCTTGGGCACTTTCGGCAGCAGGCAGATAGCCGCAATTTCTAAGCACAGTTAGTACTTCATCAACATCAAAATCGGACACCAATACTGTTGGTGCAATTTGTCGTAATTCCACATCAACTCTCTTATCTGCCAAGATTTCAGTAAGCAGAGATGGATCTTCACATCTTAAATAGCAGTGAATTGCGCCAACTCTTAATTGACCATGTTTACGTGCAGTATCAGTAATTAAATATTCAAGAGGTTGTGGCAGCGAAGTTTTAGAAATCTTTGCTAAGAATTTAATAATTTCAGTACTTGATTTTCCATGATCTAATCCGCGGCGGATTGAACTTTCAGTAAACCTATAAACCGTCGCTGCACCGCGACTTTCAATGTCTGCCATTTGACTTAACTCGACCGCCAAATCATGTTGTAGCGGACCAGTTGCAATTGCAGTTTGGTCACTTTGAATCGTGATGTAATCAATCGGAGTAGGTAGCGCGGCATTTACTCCTAAATCTTCATCTCCATCTAAAAGTTCTGCTGCAAAAGTAGAAAGCGCGCCCAGTCCGGTAATTCCGAGCCATTCACACTCTTCTAAGGTCCATTTGACTAAATCATCGCGTAAATTCGAGCCTCGGCGAAGTGGCGCTAGCCATTTCATACGTTCGATAAATGTATCTGGGGTGGGAGAGAGTTCAATGTTGATGCGTAACTCATCCAGGATTCGATTGCGAATATTTGCTGCACTAACACGATCTAGTTCGGGGCCTAATGCAGAAAACTTTTGATCACTTCTGCCAACCAAACCAGATACTCGTGAAGTAATTAACCAAAGCGACACCAAATTTCGCCATTTGCTTTCGAAATCTTGAGTCAACCAAATATCAAAAGTGTTGGTAGGAGCAATAGTTTCATCTGCATCAATTGCAACTAATCCAGATAGATAACAAAGTTCGGCTACAAAAGCTGCGCAGCCTTCAGTCACTCCTAAATGTTGTGCCGCATCTTTCAAATCACGCACACCTAATCCGCCAGCGCGAAGTGCAGTTGGTGCAGTTTCGCCCCAAAAATTTAAGATTTCTTCGCACCAGCGCAGCACATTTGAAATATTTGCAATCGCAGCACGATCAATGTCGCTCTGGTTATATTTTTTACCTTTTAATTCAGGAGCATGCGATGCCAGCTCTTTATGTACTTTCCCACCTCGTAAATAAATTGCAACTTCGGCTGGCATCACAACATGTCGCTGATCAAGAGGCACTACAAAATGATGTTGTAACAGCCAAGCAATTCCGGGCCCTGGATTTTTGATATCACCAACACTGCCACGCGGAGGTCCCCAACAGAGCGCATCCATCACTTTCTTTGCAGATTCAGGTGCATCAATTAATTTCTTTAAATCTAATTTTGTAAGTGATTGTGGTCCAAGTCCGGCAGGTTCGGGGCCAATAGCTTCCCGAACTTGTGTTGGAATAACTCCTTCATAAACCAGACCCAAATCTTCGAATTTTTTATAAGCAAAGCGTGCAGCGGTATCTGTGATTTTCTCTAATTCTTTTAACTTAATTGGCTCAGGGCAGACCATAAGCGCTTCGAGTACCTGTATTTCAAAGGCATTTAGTGAATCAATTACTCTGGCAATACTTGGTCCACTATTTGCGCGCACTGATAAAGCTGCATAATCAGGTGGCGTAGGTGAGATTAAATCTGGTCTTAATGAAAATAGTCGCTCGAGCGCAGCATCATCAAGAGAGCGCAGGTAATCAGCGAAGGTGCGATACATAACCTGCCTATGTTACTCGCTTCTTTTATCTCCTCGCGACCTAGGAGCAAGCAGGGCGCCAAGGGCGACAAAGCGGCTAATAGTTGGGCCTAACCAACGATTTAACTTTCGAAAGCGACGAAAATCTATGATCTCCCATTTTTCCGCCAGCGCTTTAATTCGAAGGCGAGCATCAGGATTGATGGCATGTGGAGTTCCGACTGATTGCAATAATGGAAAATCACTTGCGCTATCTGAATAGGCATGACAATTATTTAAAGAGAATCCTCGCGATGCAGCCAACTCTCGTACCGCTCGTGCCTTTTCAACTCCGTGCAAAATACTTCCATCAAGCTTGCCTAAATATTTTCCATTTTCAATTGCAACTTTAGTTCCAATCGCTCCAGTAAAACCTAAGCGATCTGCAATCAACTTAGCCATATCTTCAGGAGCAGCAGTCACCAACCAAACTTCAGTACCTTCATTTAAATGTTTCTTAGCGATTTCAATTGTGCCATTAATTAATGCTGGTGAAACAAATTCATCATAAACAGATTGACCGATTGTGTAAATTTCATTTACATCATGGCCACCAATAAAATCTGTAGCAGCTTTTTGGAAACGTGCAATTACTTCTGGTTTCTCAGTTCCAGTTAATCTAAATCTGACATTTGCGACCACAAATTTTGAGATATCTGCTTTGGTAAAGAAACCGCGTTGGTACATTGCACGGCCGAGAAAATACAGGGTTGAACCACGCACCATAGTGTTATCTAGGTCAAAGAATGCTGCGCTTCTGGCGGCCATGTCTTAACCATAAACGCTTTATGCTTTACCTATGACTTCTGTGCATGTGGTTCGACATGGTGAGGTAGAGAATCCCAACAAGATTCTCTACGGACGTCAGAGCGGGTGGTTTCTATCCAAGCGTGGTCAAGAGATGGCTAAAGTTTTAGGTGAGTGGTCAAAACCATTAAATATTGGTGCGATTCATGCTTCACCACTTGAGCGAGCACAACAGACTGCTAAACCAATGGCTGATGCGCACGGGTTAAATATCAAGACAGATGAGCGACTTATTGAAGCTGCAAATATTTTTGAAGGTAAACCATTTGGCGTAGGAGATGGTGTTTTGCGCAAGCCTTCGGCATGGCCAAAGTTATGGAACCCATGGAAACCATCTTGGGGCGAGCCATATGTTGATCAAGTAAATCGAATGTTAGCTGCAGTTTTTGCAGCACGTGATGCCGCAAATGGTAAGGATGCCATTGTGGTCTCGCATCAATTGCCAATATGGATATTGCGAAGTGCAATTGAAGGACGTCGTTTTCTACATGATCCGCGCAAACGCATTTGCACATTAGCTTCAGTAACTTCAATTCATTTTGATTCAGATGGCATGATTTCTAATTTAACTTACTCTGAACCTGCGAAACATTTACTACCTTGAAAAAATCTGTAGCTCTTTTGATTATTGCGCTCGCTTTGACTGCTTGTAGCAATAGCAGCCAAGTTGCTTCGAAGAGTTACGTAGCCGGAAATGGCACAGTCACATTTATAGATCAAAATAATCGAAAAACTGCTCCTACGTTTTCAGGGCTCACTTTAGACGGTGAGAATTTTGAATTACCGCATGGCGGGATAGTGGTAATTAATGTTTGGGCGTCATGGTGTTCCCCATGTAGAGCAGAAGCGCCTACTTTGGCAGCGCTTGCTAATAAATACAAAGGAACCGTTTTCTTAGGAATTTTAACCCGTGATTCCGAAGTAGCTGCCCGAGCATTTCAAGATAGATTTCAATTGCCTTATCCCACATTGGTTGACGACTCAGTACTCTTAAAATTTAGAGATTCCTTAAACGCAAATGCAATTCCAAGCACCATTTTAATTGATAAAAAGGGGCGAGTTGCCGCCCGAATTTCTGGCGAAGTTACCGTGGCTTCTTTAAGTAATTTGATTGAAAAGTTACACAAAGAATGAAGACTGAATGAAGACTGATTTAGTTAACTATTTGCTGTCAGGTAATCTGATTTTGGCATTACCGATTGCAGCCCTAGCCGGTTTGATCTCCTTTGCCTCTCCATGTGTAATTCCATTAGTACCTGGTTATTTAACTTATGCAGCAGGATTCTCTAAAAACCGGGGCAAGTTATTTGCGGGGTCGTTACTTTTTGTATTTGGATTTACGGTGCTATTTGTCAGTTATGGCGCGCTTTTTGGAAGTTTGGGTAGCAATATTTCAGCCAATTCAAAATCGATTTCAAAAGTTTTAGGGATATTTACAATAATCATGGGATTAATTTTCATGGGGCGCATCAATTTAATGCGCTCATTTAAAGTTAAAAAGATTGCAAACAGTGGCTTATTAAGTGCGCCAATTCTGGGATTCTTGTTTGGTTTAGGTTGGACCCCATGCATAGGTCCTGCGCTAGCTGCAGTACAAACATTGGCAATCGAAAGTGCAAGCGCTATGCGCGGTTCAATTTTGGCAGTTGGATATTGTTTAGGACTCGGAACGCCATTTCTATTAAGCGGACTCTTCTTTGATAAATCTCAAGGAATGCGTAAATTTATAGCTAGACATGGTGAACGTGTTTCACTTATTGGCGGAGTGTTATTAATTTTTATAGGAATTTTGCAATTTACTGGTGCGTGGGATGCATGGATGATCTCACTCAGAAGTTTAATTTCAGGATTTGAGCCAGTCTTATGATGAGCGAAATTCAATTAGGGTTTGTAGGTAGCGCCAGATATTTATGGCGTCAATTAACCAGCATGCGCACGGCATTGATTTTGCTGCTTTTAACTGGTTTAGCAGCAATTCCAGGCTCTTTAATTCCACAGAGAACTAATGGCCCAATACCAGTTCAAGATTACTTCCAAGCAAACCCGGGATTGGCTAAATTTCTTGACCAGCTTTGGATGTTTGATGTGTATGGATCACCATGGTTTAGCTCTATTTATATATTACTTTTTATCTCACTTATAGGTTGCGTAATACCACGGGTAATCGAACATTCAAAGACGCTTTTTAAAGAACCGCCAGCAGCGCCAAGCAAATTAGAAAAGATGGAATATTTCCAACAATTTCCGGGAGATTTTACGGCAGCCCAGAATTACTTAAAAGAAAAACGTTTCCGGATCCGGCAAGAAAGCGATTGGATAAGTGCAGAAAAGGGGTACTTACGAGAATTTGGAAACGTACTCTTTCATCTTTCTTTAATTTTAATTTTAATTGGTGTAAGCATTGGATCTCTCTTTGGAATGAAAGGTGATTCAATCGTAAATATCGGAGAACGATTTACCAATATTCCTACCAACTATGACTCAATAACATACGGCAAGTTATTTTCAGATAAGTCGTTGCCACCTTTTATCATCAAAGCAGATAATTTTGTTGCTAAATACAATCCGGTAACCAATATGCCAGAAGATTACACACTTTATGTTTCAGTAGCAGATGGCATAGATAGCAAACCAATAAGGAAAATCATTAAAGTAAATTCACCTCTAGATTTTGGCTCAACTTCAGTTTACTTACAAGCAAATGGTTATTCACCTTTGGTGACGGTGAGGGATGCAAATGAAAAAATTGTTTTCCAAGGAGCGGTACCTTTATTACCGCAGGATGCAAATCTCTCTTCAATTGGTGCCATTAAAGCTCCAGATACCAAACCTCAATTAGGTTTTGTGACTTCTTTCTTTCCAACAGTGCAAGAGGTAGAAGGCCAGCCAGCAACTAGTTCTTATCCTGAAGCGCTAGATCCGCGGCTTTTTATTGGAACTTATGTTGGTGATTTACAGATTGATAATGGAATTCCGCAATCGGTCTATAGATTAAACACTGAGAAGATGGTGGAAGTCGGATTGGAATCTTTGAAAGTAGGCGAAACTTACAAATTTAATGATGGTTCGCTCACATTTGAAGGCTATGTGCCTTGGGTGAACTTAAATATTGTGAGAGATCCCGGCAAGAGCATCTCTTTAATTGGTGGAATTTTGGCAATTCTAGGATTATTAGCCTCGCTATTTACAAGACATCGACGAATTTGGATTCGTCGAAATGGCAAAACGCTTGAAATTGCGGGGCTGGCAAAGAATGCGGCACCGGGACTTGAGAATGAAATTGCCAAAATAGTGAAGGAGTTATCGTGAACGCAAAGAATTGGGCATATCTCTCAAATTACTTTGTTTATTCAAGTATGGTCGTTTACACGTTGGCTTTTTTTGCGCATGCATATGAAACTGCAATGTCAGTTAGAAATCCAGAAGCTGCCGAAAAAGCAGAAGGTAATCTGCTTACCAAAACTTTAGATTTCACAAAAACTGAAAAGATTGCTCGAATTGCAACATCCATGATGATTCTTGGCACCGTTCTGCTTTTTGGTGGTGTCGTGGCAAGAGGAATTTCTGCTAGTCGAGTTCCATGGAGCAATATGTACGAGTTTTCAATTACTGGAGCTCTGGCATTCTGTGTTGCTTATCTGTTAACTCTGCGCAAATATGATCTTCGTTGGCTAGGTCTACCAATTTCAATTGTGGTACTTTTAATTTTAGGAACTGCAATCACTGTTTTGTATCGACCAAGTGCGCCATTAGTTCCAGCATTGAAATCAACTTGGTTAGTTATTCACGTATCTGCCGCCATTATCTCTGGTGGAGTTTTCTTCCTTGCCAATGTAATTTCTGGAATGTATTTATGGCTAGATTCAATTGAAAAACGCGGTGGCCGTAATCCTTGGGCTAAGCGATTACCAGATTTAGAAACACTTGATCAGCTGGCATACCGTTTAGTGGCATTCGTATTTCCACTTTGGACTTTTGCAGTTATTGCAGGTGCAATTTGGGCAGAACATGCTTGGGGTCGTTACTGGGGTTGGGATCCAAAAGAGACTTGGGCATTTATTAC
>CAXBPX010000015.1:0-17105 GCA_963977625.1 uncultured bacterium | reverse complement strand
GTTCCTAAGGGAAAAGTTTGGGTGATGGGAGATCATCGTGGAGCTTCTGCAGATTCCCGATATCACCAAGACGATATCAATAAAGGATTTGTCCCAGAACCAGAAATAGTTGGTCGAGTGGTTGCAGTGATCTGGCCATTTAAAAACGCGAAGTTAATCGAGCGCGTTAATGCATTTAATTGAGCAATCATTAATTGAAGCTGGTCTATCGCCAATAGCTGGGGTAGACGAAGCAGGTCGTGGCGCTTGTGCCGGACCTTTGGTGATTGCAAGTGTGATTTTAAAAAATATCGGCTCACCTCAAATTGCGGCGCTAAAAGACTCTAAAGAATTAACTGAAAAGGAACGAGAAGCACTCTTTCCAATTATTCATGAAGAGGCGCTTTCAATTTCAGTAATCAAAGTAAACCCAGCAGAGATTGATGAGCGTGGAGTACACGCTGCCAATTTGGATGGGATGCGAAGAGCAGTACAAGGATTGAGTACTGCACCTAATTATGTTTTAACAGACGGCTATGCAATTAGCGGAATGGTTACTCCATCTTTGGCAATTTGGAAAGGTGATCAAGTTGCGCCATCAATTAGCGCCGCATCAATAATTGCAAAAGTTACTCGCGATCGAATAATGGTCGAACTAGATTCGCTTTATCCTGGCTATGGGTTAGCGAAACATAAGGGATACATAACAGCCATGCACACCAATGCGCTGGAGAAATTAGGAGTAAGCGATATCCACAGAAAGTCGTATGCCAATATCGCGCGCTTACTACCGCATAAACCTGTGGAATAAATAAACGCTCCACAGGCGCGCAAAATTATTTTTTGCGCATGAATCAAAAACAAACTATCGGCAAAATCGGCGAAATTGCAGCTGCCGAATATTTAATTAAATTAGGTTTTACAATCCTAGATCGCAATTGGCGTACTAAAGGTGGCGAACTAGATTTAATCGCTAAAAGTCCAGCTGGCAAAGTTCATTTTATTGAAGTTAAAACTAGAAGTTCTCTAGCCTTTGGTCATCCGCTTGAAGCAATTGATAGAGCGAAAGCTCACCGGTTGCAGAAACTTTCTCTGGCTTGGCTTGTTACTAACAATCATTTTGGTTGCGAATACCAAGTTGATGTTGCTGCCATAACTTTGAGTCGATCATTGCGCCCAACGATTGATTATCGGGCGGGTGTGTTATGAGTCTTGCCACCACTAAAGCAATTGCGCTCTCTGGGCTAAATGGAGAATTAGTCACTGTAGAAGTAGATATCGCAGATGGCTTGCCCGGATTTAATCTGCTGGGTCTACCTGATGCGGCACTTTCAGAATCCAGGGACCGAGTACGCGCTGCCATTGTAAATAGTTCACAAAGTTGGCCAAATCGAAAAGTCACAATTGCACTGCTTCCAGCTTGGTTACCTAAAGCTGGTAGTAGTTTTGATTTACCAATTGCGATGGGAATTTTAGGCGCGCAAAATATCGTGAGAAATTTAGAAGATTATTTATTCGTTGGGGAGTTATCTCTAGATGGTTCGCTTCGACATACCCGTGGCGTTTTACCATCTTTGATATGCGCTTATCGAAATGGGGTGCGCAAAGTCGTAATTCCGTCTGCCAATATTGCTGAAGCAAAATTACTGCCAGAATTAGAAGTTTTTGCATTTACCAATTTAAAAGAGGTAGTGCATTGGCTACAAACTGGCGAACTCACCGAACAAAGCGAATTGGATTTGGTGGTTGAAAAAATAGAAATGCAATTGGATTTTGCAGATGTAGCAGGACAGTTACCAGCAAGGCGGGCTGCTGAAATTTCCGCTGCCGGCGGACATAATTTTTTGATGATTGGTCCGCCTGGAGTCGGTAAGACCATGATTGCAGAGCGACTGCCAACCATTTTGCCACCACTTACCCAAGAAGAAACTTTAGAAGTTAGCGCAATTCATTCGATCACTAATAGCAATCGAGCAGTGCTTTCGACAACTGCTCCTTTTATTGCACCTCATCACAGCACAACTCGAATTGCGATGGTGGGCGGTGGGGCTCATGTTATTAAGCCCGGAGTTTGTAGCTTGGCGCATCGCGGAGTTTTGTTTGTAGATGAAGCTCCGGAATGCGCAAGTGGAGTATTGGACTCTTTAAGACAACCTTTAGAAAATGGTTCTATCACCATCTCTCGAGCAACTGGAAATTTAACTTTCCCTGCTAAATTCATTTTAGTTTTAGCAGCAAACCCATGTCCATGTGGAAAATTTGCGGGTAAAGGTTTGGGATGTACCTGCACGTCAGTTCAAGTGCGCAGGTATCTAAATAAACTATCTGGACCACTGCTTGATCGCATCGATTTAAGAGTAAATGTAGAGAATGTAAGTCGCATTGAGCTTGCCGAAACTCAGAATGAAAGTAGTCAGCAAATAAGAAATCGAGTGATTGCGGCACGTGCAATCGCAGCTAATAGATTCAAACATGAGAAATGGCGCTTAAATTCCGAAATCCCGCCACGTGCACTTCGGCAGCAATATCAACCTATTAGAGCAGCAATGAATTTTTTACATGATGAATTAGATAAAGAGAAGATTACTGCGCGTGGACTTCACAAAATTATTAGAACCAGTTGGACGATTGCCGATTTAAATGGTGTAGATAGACCAACGCTTACAGAGGTAACTGAAAGTTACAGATTGCGAGAGGGAATTGAGTAACGAATTAGTAGCTAGAGCTCAGTTATTTGGAGCAATTGAGGGTGGACTTAATTTTTGGGCTAGAGAAGTTTTAGAAAAGGGTGCTGAGAAAGTTATCGAACTTTGCAAAGAAAATGAATATAAAGAAGATACCCGAGTCATTTTAAATACTAATGGCCATCAAGTTTTAGAGACACTTTTAAAACATGGTTTAGAATTAATTATCCCTGGTAGTAAATTCTTCGAATTACCTGCACCGCCGATTGCATTAACGGTTAAAGGAAATAAAGATCTGCTTACAAGTAAGTCAATTGCCATAGTTGGTACTAGAAATCCGACTCCTTATGGACAGAAAGTGGCTTCGGAAATGGCCGCAAATTTTGTGGATCGCGAATGGGTGGTGGTTAGCGGCGGTGCTTATGGAATCGATGCTGCAGCTCATAAGGGTGCATTGATTGCCGAAGGAGAAACCATTGCAGTATTGGCATCAGGGTTAAATGTGCTTTACCCGGCGGGAAATGCACGGTTATTTGCGGCGATTGAAGAGAGTGGCTTATTAGTTTCAGAATATATGCCAGGAACTCCGGCACTTCCGTTTAGATTCTTAAATCGAAATCGAATTATCGCTGCAATCGCCGATGGCACCATGGTCGTTGAGGCAGCATTTCGCTCCGGAGCGCTTCGTACCGCACATGATGCCGCACACTTAAATAGAGTTGTAATGGCAATTCCTGGCCCTATTAATTCTCCGCTTTCAGAAGGTTGTCATCGATTAATCGGTGATGGTTCGGCAATGATCTGCACTGGAGTAAATGATGCAATGGAATTAATGCGATAATTAGCGTAATGAAATCGGGATTTGTAGCCATAGTTGGTAGACCAAATACCGGTAAGTCGACCCTAATAAATTCAATGGTGGGTCAAAAAGTTGCAATCACTTCACACCATCCAAATACCACTAGACACGCGATTCGTGGCATTGTGAATGGAGCTGATTATCAAGCCGTGCTTGTTGATACGCCAGGAATGCATAAACCGCGCACTTTATTAGGTGCGCGATTAAACGAAGTTGTGACTGAATCCCTTGAAGACGTTGATTTAATAATCATGACTTTCCCAGCAAATGAGAAAATTGGCGCCGGAGACGATCATATTCTGCAAATTTTAAAAGATTCACGGGCAACCAAAATTGCAGTAATAACTAAAATTGACACGGTCTCTAAAGAAAACTTGCCACCACGATTATTAGAAGTTGGTGCGCTTGCCGATTGGGCTGAAATCATTCCGGTTTCTGCTGTAAAGGGAATACAAATTGATTTGCTTTCTAATTTACTCTCCAAACACTTACCCGAAGGTCCAAAACTCTATCCAGAGGATCAAAAGAGTGACCAAAGTTTGGAAAAGTTAATTTGCGAACATATTCGTGAAGCTGCTATTCAAGGTGTTAGAGAAGAATTACCTCATTCAATTACCGTTACGATTGATGAAATGTCAAAGCGAAGTAATAAAGATTTTTACGACATTCATGCCACGATTCATGTAGAAAGAGATTCTCAACGTGGAATTTTGCTTGGACATAAAGGTGAGATACTTAAGAATATTGGCACTAAAGCTCGTGCCGAAATTGAAGAATTAATTGGAACTAAATGCTTTCTGGGTCTTCATATAAGAGTAAGCAAAGAGTGGCAGCGAGATCCTAAATTGCTCGAACGATTAGGATTTATGGAGTAACTGGTTTTCTAGAAGCAAAATAAGAACCAACTAATACCAGAGGTAATCCCGTAATAATTCCTATTGTTAATGGTTCGCCCAGAATTAATACGCCAAGTAATACTGCGAAAGCGGTATTCAAATAGGTAACTAAAGAACCGCGGGCTTGACCAATCTCTTTCATCAATTTGAAATAAACCATAAATGCCCAACCGGTACAGAGCACTCCTAAACCGACAAGGGAAGCGGTTGCGCTAAAAGATGGCATTTTTTCGGGTAAATTTGTCAGAGCCGAAGGCGCAAAGACGATTGCAGTAAGCGCCATGGCAATTGCATTGATTGCAACGCCATCACCATTTGGCATTCCTTTAAGAATAATTGCCATCGCGGTTGAATATGAAATCGCAGCCAGCACTACTTGAAATACGCTGAAGGCATCCGCGCTACCAGAAATGGTTTCAATTCCGACAATTAAAATTAGACCCACAAATCCAATGACGATGCCAAGTAATCTTTTGGCGTGCCACACAGATTTATCTCCAGCTAGGGATGAATAAATCGTGGACCAAATTGGTACGGTGGCAACCAAAAGTCCTGCTAAACCAGAATTGATCTTGGTTTCCGCATGAGTAATCAAGTACCAAGGACCGCACATTTCAAAAATCGCATAAACAACTATCCACTTAAATCCTCGCATCGTCTCTTTGATTACGCCCCTGCTAATTGCGATAGGAAAAAGTATTGCCGCGCCAATCACCACGCGACCAAAAACTACGACTGATGGGTCCCACTCGCGAACAGCCACTCGCATAAATAAATACGGAACTCCCCAAAGAAAACCGACCAAAATAAATTGGCCAAGATTTTTGCGAGTCATAAGGAGTCTTAGTCTACTTTAATAAAGAGGCATAAAGTTCAATGGTTTGTTTTGCAACTGCATCCCAACCAAAAAACTGCTCTGCTCTTATTCTGCCAGCCTTTCCCATTTGATTTAAAAGTTGCGGATTACTCATTAAATCTTCTATTTGTGAAGTGAAATCACTTTCAAATTTCGCATGATTATTTGAGTCATAATCGACTAAGCGTCCAGTTTCATTATGTGCAACTACTTCAGGAATACCGCCCACTTTTGAGGCAAGGACTGCGGTTTCGCAACCCATCGCTTCTAGATTTACAATTCCAAGAGGTTCATATATTGAGGGGCAGAGAAATAGATCTGCATTAGTTAGCAATGCGGTTAAATCATCATGAGGCGCCATCTCTTTGATCCACCAGACATTTTTTCGACTCTGTTGCAATTCCTTTATTAATTGCTCAACTTCAGCGCCGATACCTGGTTCATCAGGAGATCCAGCAGCAAGCACCAGCCCATATTCAGGTGATACTGATTTCCAAGCACGCAGTAAATGGGCTAGACCTTTCTGGCGAGTTATTCGCCCAACAAAAATTGCATAGCGACCAGAAATTCCGTGCTTAGTGAGCACTTGTGTACTTAAGTTTGGTGCAAATTTAGTTACATCGACACCATTTCTTATGGTTACCACTTTTTGAGGATCTACATTTGGATATGCAGTTAGCACATCTGCGCGCATGCCATCTGAAACTGCAATTATCGCATCAGCGGATTCATAAGCACTTCGTTCTACCCAAGATGAAATTTGATATCCGCCTCCTAATTGTTCTGCTTTCCAGGGGCGAAGTGGCTCTAAAGAATGTGCACTCACTACATGCGGTATGCCATGCAGCAAATTTGCGGTAAATCCAGCGAAGTTGGCATACCAAGTATGCGAATGAATTATGTCTACATTTTTCAAATTATCGGCAATTGCCAAATCAGTTGCAATTGCTTGTAGTGCTGCATTTGATTTTTCAAAACTTGCAGGAGTGTCATAACCGATAGCGTCAGTTCTTGCACCGCCAAAACAATGAATTTCAACTTCTATATTTGGTTGGTTTCGAAGAGCTTGCGATAGCTGGACTACATGGACACCAGCACCACCATAAACCTGCGGTGGCCATTCCTTTGTAACAAGTCCGACTCTAAAAGTTGAATGCATGACCAAACCTTATTTTTAAATACCCTATCGCGCCACCGACCAGCGAGTTAGACTTAAGACATGACATTCCGTGATTATCCGCTCGGAATCGTCCTTGCCGGTGGTGAAGGTAAAAGATTAATGCCACTTACCGCTGATAGAGCCAAACCAGCAGTTCCATTTGCTGGCTCATACCGGTTAATCGATTTTGTACTTTCTAATTTAGTAAATGCAGATATGCGTCGAATTGCAGTGCTGACTCAATACAAGTCACATTCACTTGATCGCCACATCACAACTACATGGCGCATGTCGACATTATTAGGAAATTATGTGACTCCGGTCCCGGCACAACAACGTTTAGGACCGCGTTGGTATACCGGTAGCGCCGATGCGATTTTGCAAAATTTTAATTTGATTCATGATGAGAATCCGAAAGATGTTTTAGTTTTTGGTGCAGATCACGTTTACCGTATGGATCCAATGCAAATGTTCCAACAACATCGTGAGACCAATGCCGGAATCACAATCGCAGCAATTCGGGTACCTAGAAGTGAAGCTTCAGAATTTGGTTGCATTGAATTAGCCGAAGATGGCATCACTATAAAAGCATTCCATGAAAAGCCGGCGAATCCACCGGCAATGCCTGGCCATCCGGATTTAACATTGATTTCGATGGGAAATTACATTTTTAAAAGAGATGTAATGGAAGAAGCTTTGATTCTAGATTCAGAAAATTTGGAATCTCGTCACGATATAGGTGGCAATATCATTCCGATGTTGACTGCGCAGGGCCAAGCCAAAGTTTACGATTTTGCAAATAACTTGGTACCTGGTGAAACACCGCGTGATAAAGGTTATTGGCGCGATGTAGGTTCAATAGATGCTTATTTTGATGCGCACATGGATTTAGTTTCAGTGCATCCAATTTTTAATTTATACAATCGAGAATGGCCATTACTTACCAATCCGCCATCCCTTCCACCTGCTAAATTTTCTGAAGGTGGACTAGCGCAGGATTCAATAGTTGCGGCTGGATCAATTATCGCGGGCGGTCATTTAGGCCATACCGTCACTGGATACGATGTAGTTGTAGGTAGCGGAGCATTTGTAGACCATGCGGTTTTAATGCCAAATGTACGAGTCGGTGATCGCGCAGTAATTCGCCGGGCCATTATTGATAAAGGCGTTGTAGTGGAAAATGGTGCTCAAATTGGCGTGGATTTGGAACGAGACCGCCAGAGATTTACGGTCACCGATAGCGGAATTGTGGTGGTTGGCAAGGGCGTACGCGTCAGCGCTTGATTGGTTTCGCCGCAACTTAGGGCTAGACTTTGGAATGCGTCAACGTTGACCATTCTCATTAAAAATTAATTTTAATAATTTTCTAATTTTGGAGTTATTTCATGCGTATTGGTGTGCTTACTGGCGGCGGCGATTGCCCAGGTTTAAATGCAGTTATTAGAGCAGTGGTCCGTAAAGGTGTTAAAGAGTATGGCCACGAATTCGTGGGCTTTCGAGATGGTTGGCGTGGACCGCTTGAAGGTTTAACCATGGAACTGAATTTACAAACTACCCGAGGAATTTTGCCACGTGGCGGAACCATTCTTGGTTCATCTCGCACCAATCCATTTAAAATTGAAAATGGTGTAGAGCGCATTAAAGAAAATTTAGAAAAGATGGGAATCGATGCACTTATTGCAATTGGTGGCGAAGATACCTTAGGTGTTGCTACCAAGCTTGATGCACTTGGCGTAAAAGTTATCGGCGTGCCAAAGACTATCGATAATGATTTAAATAATACTGATTACACATTTGGATTTGATACTTCCGTAAATATTGCAGTAGAAGCTATTGACCGTTTACATACCACTGCCGAATCACATCACCGCGCATTAATTGTTGAAGTTATGGGTCGTCATGCTGGATGGATTGCACTGCATTCAGGAATTGCTGGTGGTGCAGCATGTATTTTGATTCCAGAAGTTAAATTCTCGGTAGAAAAAGTTTGCGAGTGGGTTGAATCTCGCTTTAAACAGTCTTATGCGCCAATCATCGTGATTGCCGAAGGTGCGATTCCACAAGACGGAGATATGGTCACAAAGGATCAGACTCTGGATGCATTTGGCCACGTGAAACTTTCGGGAATTGGAGATTGGTTAGCTAAGCAGATCGAGGAGCGCACCGGGAAAGAGGCGCGCACTTCTGTGCTTGGCCATATTCAACGCGGTGGCACACCGACCGCTTTTGACCGAGTACTTGCAACTCGATTTGGCTTGCAGGCAATTACTGCTGCATCTGAAGGAGATTGGGGCAAGATGGTTGCACTTCATGGCACCAATATCGCTCGAGTACCACTTGCAAGCGCAACCGAGAAGTTGAAGACCGTTCCTATCGAACTTTATAAGGAAGCGGAGATCTTCTTCGGTTAGTTACAATTTCCTGATGGCTAACTTAGATACGCTCTTTAACGAAAAACTTGTTGCGGCACAGCAACCTCAGTGGGCAGCTGAAGACTTAAATGCTGCCGTAAAAGAGCTAAAAAGTTTTCCACCTTTGGTATTTGCGGGCGAATGTGATGATTTAAAGAGCCATATTGCACAAGCGGCAGCAGGGCGAGCATTCTGGTTACAAGGTGGTGATTGCGCTGAAACTTTTGCATCTGCCACTGCAGATTCCATCAGAGATCGCATCAAAACCATTTTGCAGATGGCTGCAATTTTGCAATATTACTCATCAATGCCAGTCATCAAAGTTGGTCGCATGGCAGGTCAATTTGCTAAGCCAAGATCATCAGATACCGAAACTCGCGGAGAAGTAACTCTTCCGGCTTATCGCGGAGATGCAGTAAATGATTTGGCATTTACACCAGAAGCCCGTCGCCCTGACCCAAATCGATTAGTTCGCGTGTACAACACTTCAGCGGCGACACTTAATTTAGTTCGCGCATTCACTCAAGGTGGTTTTGCAGATTTACGAAAAGTTCATGATTGGAATAAAGGTTTCGTAAAAGACACTCCTTATGCAACTCGTTATGAAGCTATGGCTACCGAAATTGGCCGTGCGCTAGATTTCATGAAATCTGCTGGGGTCGAACCTGAGCAATTTAAAACCGTAGAGTTTTACGCAAGTCACGAAGCTTTGATTCTTGAATACGAAAAAGCTTTGACCCGTATCGATTCCAGAACTGGAAATCCTTATGATGTTTCTGGCCATTTCATTTGGATAGGCGAGCGAACTCGTCAATTAGATGGTGCGCATGTTGAATTTGCATCAAAGGTAAAGAATCCAATTGGAGTAAAGCTTGGTCCAAAAACATCTGTTGATGATGCGCTCCGATTGATTGATAAGTTAGATCCAACTCGCGAACCAGGGCGACTGACCTTTATCACTCGAATGGGTGCCGGCAAAATACGTGAAGCGTTGCCGGCTTTGGTGGATGGCGTTACCAAATCAGGAGCTAATGTGCTTTGGGTTTGCGATCCAATGCATGGAAATACTTTTGAATCTTCAACCGGCTATAAAACCCGTCAATTCGAAGATGTAATGGATGAAGTAAAAGGATTTTTTGAAGTGCATAAATCGCTCGGAACATTTCCTGGCGGAGTACACATCGAATTAACTGGTGATGATGTTACTGAATGCTTGGGTGGCGGCGCGCAAATTTCTGCGGAGGATTTGGCGACTCGTTATGAAACTGCTTGCGATCCACGCTTGAATCACACCCAATCGCTAGAGCTGGCCTTTTTGGTTGCGGAGATGTTGCGCGACCGATAATTTTTGCAAGTGGCGTTGCTCTCTAGCACATTTGAATCACCAATAGGTAATATCAATTTAATTGCCGATGACTCAATTTTGATTGCAGCTAATTTAAGTACGATGAAAGCCGCTAAAGAATCTTTACATATTGATTATGCAAATCACAAAATCGAAAGCGTGAAGAAAATTCCGGTTATTACCGAACTTTTGAAAGATTATTTTGATGGCCAAATTTCGGCAATCAATGCCATCAAAGTGGCACAACCGGGTGCAACATTTTCGCAAGCGGCATGGAAAGCGATGCGAAAAGTGCGAGGCACAATCTCTTACGCCGAACTTGCCGAACGAGCAGGTTCGCCAGCAGCGGTTCGTGCAGCCGGAAGTGCTTGCGCAAAAAATGCCATAGTTTTAGTGGTGCCATGTCATCGCATAGTAAAAACTGGAGGCAATCTAGGTAATTATGCTTATGGATTAAATAAAAAAGAGTGGTTATTACGCCACGAGGGTGCGCTTTAAAATCTGACATACCTGTTGGATGTCATCATCAGTTAAATCCATATGCGTAACAAGGCGTACAAAGTTTTTGCCAAGCGCACCAGCCAAGATTCCATTTTCTTTTAAGGTAGCTACATACTGTGCTGCGTCGAATGGATAATCAGAAAGATCTAGTGCGACGATGTTGGTATCTGGTTTAGCCAAATTACATGAAGTCGCAATAATTCCTGCACGTTCATGATCAATCTTTAATCGATCGATGTTGTGATCAAGTGCAAAATTAACTGCTCCTGCTAGTAATCCGATTTGTCGCATGCCTGCGCCATAACGCTTTCGCCAAATTCGAGCTTCCGCAATTTTTGCCTTTGTAGAGAGCAACATCGAGCCAATTGGCGCCCCTAAACCTTTAGAGAAACAGACGCTCATAGTTTCAAAATATTTAGCGTATTCAGTAAAGGAAGTGCCAGAAGCTACATGAGCATTCCAAATTCGGGCACCATCTAAATGCAAAGGTAGCTGCATCTCTTGGGCACCATGGTACAAATTTTTAATTTCATCAATTGATTGCACCGTGCCACCACCAAAATTATGGGTATCTTCAACCGCAATAGCTTTAGTGGAAACTAAATATGGTCCTGCATCTGGATGTGCTAATTCCAGTGCAACTTTCGCACTTAATTTGCCGTGAACCGAAGGGAAAGTTCGAGTTGTAATGCCACTAAATGCAGCTGCGGCACCTAGTTCGGCTCTAGCAATATGTGCGGTTTGGTCAAGAATGAGCTCTTCACCTGGTTTAACTAATAACCGAATTCCGAGTTGATTTGAGAGCGAACCAGTAGGAGTAAAAAGTCCTGCCTCCTTACCAAACATACTTGCCACACGCTCTTCAAGTGCATTAACTGTTGGATCATCACCATATACATCATCACCGACCGGAGATTTAATCATTGCCTCAAGCATCTCTTTTGATGGCCGAGTTACGGTATCTGAACGTAGATCAATCATTTACTGGTTTACTTTCATGAAAGACAATGGTGTACATAGAGATTACAACCAATAATCCGCCAATTAAAGTTCTCATCGAAAGTACTTCACCGCCAAGTGTGATTGCAAATAGGGCAGAGAAGACGACTTCCATCGTCATGATTACGGCTGCTTTGGTAGATTCAATAATCGCCTGAGACCAAGTTTGCACCACAAATGCCGTGACCGTACATACGATGGCAGTGAAAACTATTACGCCCCAAACTCCATTATCAGGTGGAGTTTGGAATCCTTCAATTAGCGCTGCAATTCCAGTCACAATTGCCACCACAAAAATTTGCATAAAAGTCATAGCCCAAACATCGCGACCTTCAGACCATTTGCTTAAACCAATTATTTGCCCGGTATAACAAAGTGCGCTTAGTAAAACTAAAAGTTCCCCAATTCCTACTGAAAATCCTTTTAACGAAAGCAGAGCAAGTCCTGTGGTTGCAATTCCAATTGAAACCCAAACTACATTGCCGAGTTTCTTGCCTCCAAAAAATTGTTCAAATAGCGGAGTGGCAACAACATACAGTCCAGTGATAAATCCAGTAACTGCAGCACCAGTCATATCTAAACCATAAGTTTGCAAAATAAATCCGGCAGCTAAAAAGAGTCCAGTAATTCCACCATGTTTGATGATGTCCTTGTCAATCTTCTTGATAATCTGCGGGTGCACTATTAATAGCGCAATTGTGGCTAATGCAAATCTGTAAAAGAGAAAACTATTTACAGATTGGCGACCCAAAGCATCTTTCATGGTGACGAACGCTAGCCCCCAAGACATCGCAACAATAAGTAGTAGCCAGGAGGCTAATTTAGATTTCATCCGCGTAATTTCTTTAGAAGAGCAACTTCTTTGCCATGTTCTGGTTCTTCACCTGGCGTTTCTAAAATCAAAGGAGCATTTGCGATTGCAGGATGTTTTAGCATCTCTTTAAATGGGTCAATCCCAATGTGTCCGTCTCCGATATTTTGATGTCGATCTTTTAACGCACCACACACGTCCATCGAATCATTTGCATGAACTAATTGAAAACGCTCGATTCCTGCAATTTCTACTAATAAATCTAAAGTAGCAGCCATGCCACCTTTTTTAGAAATATCGTGACCTGCTGCAAATACATGGCAAGTATCCAAACAAATGCCAACTTTTGGATGATATTCCAGTGCTTTTAAATAATTTTCTAAATCATCTAACTTTTTAACTAGCGATTGACCTTGACCGGCAGTTGGTTCTAAAAGCAGGGAAGGTGCATCCGAATCTAATCCTTCAAGTATCGGCATCATGCCTTCATGTATTTGTTTCCAGGCATTTGGCACATGTGACTCATCCACTGCCGAACCAGTGTGAATGACAACTCCCAGTGCTCCGATTTCTTTTCCACGTCTAAGTGAATAAGCCGTCGAATTTAATGAATTCTTGTATGTACCTTCAGTTGGCGAACCTAAATTAATTAGAAACGGCGCATGAACATAAGTGGTGATATCCATGGCAGCTGCTTTGGCGCGAAACTCTTCATCGGCGGTGGGATTTGGTTCGGGCATTGCCCACCCACGAGGGTTGGAGGCAAAAACTTGAATTACTTCTGCTTGGATGGTTTCGGCATAACCAAGAGATCTTTTTGCCATACCACCTGATGTCGGAGTGTGGGCACCGATTCGTGGGAGTTTAGGCATTGCCTTACCCTACAGTGATAGTGACTTTGCTGCCACGAAGTACTTTGCTACCAACTTTTGGAGAAATTGCTGTCACTTGTTTTACAGCTTTGGTACCCATTCTCTTAATAGTTACCTTTAAATCAAGCGCGGAAAGTATTGATTTAGCCTTTGCTTCAGTCAACGAATAAACATTTGGGATGAAGACATATGCCGAACCTTTAGAGATCACTACCGAAACAGTCGATCCTTTAGGGTAGTTCTTAACTTCGGATGGATTTTGCGAGACTACTGCACCAAGTGGAACGCTTTCACTGTAAACATATTTTGGAGCCACTTTGAATCCGATTTCAGTTAATGAATTTAGGGCTTCTTCGCCAGTTTTATTTACAAAATTAACTAGAGCAATCTGTTCTATTCCTTTAGAAACAATCAATTTGATTCCGGCGCCACGTTTGACTTGGCTACCAGCAATAGGTTCGGTTCCGATTGCAAAACCTTTAGGAAATTTGTCATTAAAAATTTCTTGTACAACGGGTTCTGCAATTGGAATTGTGGAGAGCATTTTGATTGCTGCTTCTACTGTTAATTGCGCTACCTTAGGAATGAGATATCTTTCTGGGCCTTTAGAAAGCGTAATCTCTACGACTCCATTTTCTTCGATTTTCTCACCAGCAGCGGGACTTGTAGAGATGATTACACCTTTAGCAATATCCTCATTAAATTCTTGAGCAGTAACTTCGCTGGTTAAGCCAACCGGCTTTAGCAACTTAGTGGCATCATTTAAATTACCACCGATAAGAGATGGCACAGTTACTTTGGATCCAGGACCAATCATCGTCCACCAGCCACCAAACCCGAGTGCTAGGGCCAAAATAAGTGCAACTTTGCCAAATTTTTTACGAGGTTTACGTTCTGCGCGATCTTTTTCGCGCTTTATTGGCTTGGTGATTTCCCGAGTTTCCTCTTCAACAACTGCAACTTTTTTCGCCGTGCTTTTTGGAGCTTCTTTGCGAACCGGTAAATCTAATTCAAGGCTCATCTGTTGTTTGGTTGGATCAAATTTAATCTGAATATTTCGCAAATTATTTGAAAATACCGTTGCATCTTTAGGACGATCATCAGGGTTTCTACTAGTTGCTGAATATATTAATTCATCCAATTCTTTTGGAAGTTTAACCCCTTTACTACTTACCTTTGGAATATCCTCATTGACATGTAAGTATGCAATTTGTAAGGGCGAATCACTTATGTGTGGTCTTTTTCCGGTCAACATCTCAAACGCCATAACTCCAACAGAGTAGATATCACTTCTAGAATCTGAAATTCCTCTTTGGACTTGTTCAGGAGAAAGATAAGAAACGCTACCCAGAATGACGCTTGCTTCGGCGGTCATTGTTTGGCCTAAATTGGTACCTCGCGCTAAACCAAAATCTGCAATTTTGATTCGACCGTCATGCGATATCAATATATTTTCTGGCTTGATATCTCGATGCACAATTCCGATTTGGTGTGCTGCCGCAAGTGCACCAACTACAGGTGCTAAATAGTTAATTGTTTCAGTAACAGAGAATTTTCCTTTAGCTGCGATTAATTCTCGAAGTGTTTGACCCTCTACCAGCTCCATAACTAGGAATACGGCTGGAATACCAGATTGATTCCAACCTTGATCCATTACATTTACGATGTTGGGATGTGAAAGCGATGCCGCAGCTTTGGCTTCGCGAATAAAGCGAGTAATGAATTCTTCATCTTGCGCCAGATGCGGGTGCATTATTTTGACCGCAACTTTACGGTCTAGGCGAGTGTCGATACCTTCATAGATAGTTCCCATGCCACCGTTTGCAAGGATTCGGATGAGTTCGTAGCGGTTATCTATTAATTGGCCGCTTAAATCACTCACGGGGTGGATTTTAGGAGGTTGAGATAATGAAATCCGCGAATTCGCGGGTGCGTTCTACTTGAAAGTGGTTGGCTTCACGAATTTGCCAGAGTTTTATCCGCTCTTCGTATTCTGCGCCATCTCTTGCAAGCACTCGGGCCAAGCCAATTTCAGGTTCGGTATCGACCCAGTAGAGCGTAGTCGCAAAAGGTCGAATCTTGCTTTGGCCGGCTCCGACGCCTTCAATTATCAATATCTCTGCCGGTTCGATTCTTTTAGTTCCTTCAAATTTAGCTAAGTGCCAATTGAATTTAGGAACTTCAGAAGTTTTTCCATTCTGAAAGTTTTCAACGATATTTAAAAGCACATTAGTTAAATCTTGACCTAATGCTTCATCCCAACCGTTGTAATGATCATCAAGATGAACCACCTGACAGCCAAGTTCATTTTGTAATTTCAGTGAAAATGTAGTTTTGCCCGCTCCAGCTGGGCCATCTATAAGGATAATTTGTGCAGTCGCAGCCATCTTACCCATCCAACAATTGCAATCACGGTAAATCCAAAGTAAAGCACGGCTGTGAACCAATAATTTAAAATAGCGTATTCAATCGTTGCTAAAAGATCTACTGCGAACCACAGAGGCCAAGTTTCATATTTTTCATAAACCATAATTATTTGAGCCACAAAAGAACCTAAGAAAATTAGCGCATCAGTTTTATATGCAGCAGCTCCAATTTGATGTAGCCATGGTGTAAAAACTAACCAAGCAATTAATAATCCCAGAAGCCAAAATGTTCGCTCTCGATTAGTTAATTTTCCTGGCTTTGCACCTTTTGGACCCCATCCAAACCAGCCCCAAATTCCAGCTAAGATAAAAACAATCTGCAGTAAAGCAGAAGCGATTAAATCCACATTCCAAAAAAATATTCCGTATAGCGCACTTGAAACAATCCACCAAGGCCAAGTGATGCGTTTAGTTGTTGTGCCAAGCCAAACTCCAATGGCACTTGTTAAAGCTGCGATAAATTCAAGATAGGTAACTTCATAACCCCATGCCGTAAAGAAGGTAACCATGATTTTCCTCCCTGGTTCGCATTATCGAACCGGTAATGCGGTCGACCCTTGGTTTTTACCTTTGGGTCCTCTCAGCCAACTTTTGGCTCCCGCGTATTGCAAATCTTAGCGGCTTCGGTTGGTTACTAGCTCCACCATCTCAATTAATAATTTCTTTGCTTGATTATCCAGCTCATCTCTTTGGAGGGCATCGAGCGACTCTTCAGCTAATTTTTCAATTAAATCTTCAACATGAGTTGGTGCACCACTGTCAGTAATCGCTTGCGCCAAACCTTCAATATTGGAAGTACCGAGTTTTTCTTTTATTAGATTTTTTATTTTCTCATCGCCTCGGTCGTAGGCAAATGCAATTAGGGCAGTGCGCTTACCTTCGCGCAAATCATCACCTGCCGGCTTTCCTGTTTGACTCGGATCCCCAAAAACTCCAAGCAGGTCATCTCTTAGTTGAAAAGCTTCTCCAAGTGGTAACCCAAAATCAGAGTAGATCTGATAGAAGTTATCTAATTGTTCGGGATCGGCAAGAGCTGCACCAAAATGTAATGGACGTTCAATACTGTACTTGCCGGATTTAAAACGGGCGATTTTTAATGACCTTTCGACACTATAAGAATTTTGCGTTTGCTCATAGACATCCAAAAACTGACCTGCCATCAATTCGGTGCGCATAATGTCATGGATTTTATTGACTTCAGGTTTGTTGATTCCTGATCTATGCAGCGCCTGTTCGTCCCAAACTAAGGCTAAATCACCAATTAATATCGCAGCTGCATCACCAAATTGTTTATGCATTGCAGGTCT
>CAXBPX010000014.1:0-18769 GCA_963977625.1 uncultured bacterium | reverse complement strand
TCGCGGTACCAGTTAAGGATTGAATCCATGGTGTCATCTACAGACAAGATAAAGCATGCGCTTACCTGCTGTGGTTGATTGGTACCAACGTTGAACCACACTGGTGAGTTAAAGCTAAAGATTTGATGAAGCAACATATGTGTTAATTCGTGTTCGAAAATTTGCGCATCTGCTTCGGTTGCGAAATATCCGTGTTCTTTACCTGCTTTGGTGTAGGTAAGTACCACGCGATCGATTACTTGGCGTAGTGACCATTCGCGGTCTTCGCGGCCAAGTGCCCCACGGAAGTATTTGGTAGTAACAATGGTCGATGCATTAATCGACCAGAAGTCCGGAAATTCAACCCCACGTTGTTCGAAAACAGTTTCACCTGTTTTCCAATTCTGCTGAACCACATCGCGACGTTCCCATGTAACTTCGTCGTATGGGTGTACACCTTCATTGGTATAAAGGCGTTCAATAGTTAAGCCTTTACCCTTCTTGGTGTTATGAGAGAAAACATCTTTTACAGATGATCCCTTCGAGTTGCTAGAAGGTCGATTGATGACCGTGTCAGACATTGGTGCTCTTTCTCTAGTTATTTTTTAACCGCGTGGGGATACGGTTTTAGATTCTTGATTTGTTGCTGGTGTTACAACTGCTGTTGGGAATTCTCGAAGAAGGGAAATCTCGCCTTCGAAGTCAGCAAGGGAAGCAAAGTTACGATATACCGAGGCAAAACGTAGGTAAGCCACGGCATCTAATTCTTTAAGTGGCGCAAGTATCGCCATGCCAACTTCGTGGGCATCGATATCGGCCTGTCCTGATTTACGTAGAGTTTCTTCAACATTTGCAGCTAGACGAGCTAGATCATCTTCAGAGACCGGGCGACCTTGGCAGGCTTTACGAACTCCGTTGATTACCTTGGCGCGGCTAAAAGGTTCAGATACACCTGATCGCTTAATGACGTTAAGGATGGTGATCTCCTGGGTCGAGAAGCGCTGGCCGCATTCAGGGCATTCGCGTCTACGACGGATTTGAAGGCCATCTTCAACTACGCGTGAGTCGACCACTCTTGAATCATCATGTTTGCAAAATGGGCAATTCATCTGTGGTCTCCTTTCAGCTGCAGATAGAGGCGGTAACTTAGCGCATTAAGCCTCCAGGGACCACAACTAATGGAAGTTTTTACGCCTTGAACCACTACATCTTGGGGTAAGTGAGAGAACCATAAAGCATAAGTTGAGGCTTGTAAATGGCTCGTGCGTGCACGACACGCGGTGGCTAAATCAGGATTTCAAATGATGAGATGAGATGAGACGAGATGAACTTGGCAAGTTAGAGGCGGCGAGCGCCTACAAATGGCTTAGCGCCTAATCGAATTGCAGTTGCGATCTCAACGCGCTTTCCAGGACGCGGTGCATGCACCATCTTGCCTTTACCCATGTAAATACCAACATGGCTAATTGGCCTGCCAAAGAAAACTAAATCGCCCGGAGCAAGTGCGCTACGTGGGATGTTCTTTCCAAATCTAAATTGCGCCGCTGCAAAGTGCGGCATTGAAATGCCCGCTTTTTGGAAGGCGCGCATAGTTAAACCACTGCAATCCCATTTAGTTGGACCAGCGCCAGCCCAAACATAGATATCACCCAATTGATCAAGAGCATAACGAAGTGCGATCGCACCTTTGGTAGAACCACCTGCATATAACGCTGCTAATCGCTTGGATTCGGCAAGAATCTTTGCTTGTTCGGCATCATCGGCAGCTGCCAATCTTGCGCGCTCTTCTGCCTTAAGTGAAGCCAGTAATTTCTCGGCCTTTTTTAGTGAGGCATTTGCAGCTGCAACCTGCTTTTCTAATCTAAGTTGCGCAGCTTTTAATTGAGCGGCGCGATCAGAAACTACTAACTGACTTGATTGCAAACCTTGTTTGTAAGTTTGTAATTGGCGAAGTTTCGTGGAATATCGCTGTGCCAGCACATCAAGCATCGCCGCATCAGATAAATACTTTGCTGGATCTCTTGATAAGAGCAGCTCTAAACCATTTCCAAGTCCGCCATTTTTATAATTCTCAACGGCCATTTTGGAGATCTCTTTTTTTAGCGAATCTGCTTTGGCATTTGCCACCGCTTCTCCGGCTTTGAGCCCATTTAATTCGCGCTGTAATTTTGAGATCTGATATTTAATTCCGTTTGCAGCTTCATATTTTCCGGCAGCTTCTTCGCGTAATTCATTAACTTGTTTCTGAACTTGCGCAGCAGTTGGCGCAGCCGAAGCGGGCGGCAATAGCGTTGCTGCTAAAGCCACCGATGCAGTTAGGGAAAATAACTTACGCATAGGCAGGAAAGGCTACAGGGGTTACCTAGAAATGGCTAAAAAGTGAGCCTAATTCAAGGTTTTCCCACGATTTATTAAGACTATTAGGCCATGCACGCATAAACCGATAGCAATCCCCCAGATTAAATCAATTGCAATTGTGCAAATTGCCGTAACTGCATAGGTAAAAATCTCAAATTTGGTGGTTCGCAATAACTCTTTTAAATTTGCAGGATTAAGAATTCTGATACTGGTTCCGATTAAAACTCCGGCGATAGCAGCAGCCGGAATCTGACTAAATAGCGGAGCTGCCACCAGAATAATTAAAAGCAGTACTACTGAATGCACCATTGCTGCAAAACGGCTGTTTGCATGCGCTCTGACATTAACACTGGTTCGGGCAATTGCGCCGGTTGCTGGTTGGCCACCAAATACTGAAGCAATTGAAGTAGCCAAACCTTGACCAACTAATTCTTGATTTGGCTTTAATCGACTTTCTGTTGGCAAGTGAGCCAGAGAATCGGCTACCCGCGCAGATAATAAGGATTCAATAGCAACTAATAGCGCGATCATTAAAGCTGGCCAGAGCAGGTCCATGAAATTATCAAAGTTTGGCGCGGAATATTTTGCTAAATTATTCGGAATTTGACCGATATTTGGCACCTTAAGAGAAAGTGCTTTTGCGAAGATACTGCCAAAAATTAAGGCCGCAAAACTAGCCGGAATATAGCTTTTAATTCCCAATATTTTTAAAATTCTCTCAAAATTAAATTTGAAGATTAACGTTATGGCCACAATCACCAGGGCGCTTAAATTATATTTATCAGAATTTAAAGTATTTGCCGCAATTTCTAAAGTCCGGTCTCCAGCACCTCGAGGAACCCCTAAAGCCATTGGCAGTTGCTGCAGTGCAATGATTACTGCAATTCCAAAGGTAAATCCTTCAATTACATAATGGGGAACTTGGTTTATAAATTTACCCAATCGAAAAACACCCAAAATCACGACCATGGCTCCTGAGAGCACACCAAGAGCCGGAATTGCATCTGCCCCAAATTTATTAATGACCGGGATCAAAATTACGGTCATAGCTCCGGTAGGTCCACTCACTTGCAAACGAGATCCGCCAAATAAAGCCGCAATAAATCCGGCAATGATGGCTGTGGTGATACCGGCCGCCGCACTCATTCCGGAGGTAATTCCAAATCCGATTGCTAATGGCAAAGCGACTATTGCAACCGTCAAGCCTGCGATTAGATCAGCTCTTAATTCGCCTTTATTGGCGGGAAAATCTGCTCTTTTTAAGAAGCTCACCAGTAAAGGCTAACGCTAATGTTGTTTATATTTATTTAGATAAAGGCCCTAATTTATATGAATCTAATCTGACTGCAGGCTTACTTTGGTTCTCATGTTGAGCTGCAAATGCTTTGGTCCCATCGACTCCACAAAGACTAAGAATTGCATTGGCACCACCAGGGTGCGAATTAATCCATTTAGTTAAATCATAAACATAATTATCAATTACGCTCCAGCAGCTTTTGGCGCTGTTATTTAACTTAACTTGAGCCATGGTGTAGGTAATTGCGGTTGGACTAGCAGCCGCAGTAGGTGTTTGAGTGGCTTTTTGAGTAGGTGTTTGAGTAGGTGTTTGAGTTGCAGCTGTTGGTGAAGGTTTTGGTTCAGATGAAACGGGACTTGGGCTAGGTTTGATAATTACGCCCTTATTCCAAATTAACTTCTTACCAGATTTGATGCAAGTAAAAATTTTTCCTTGATAGGTAGATTTTTGATTTAGGACTTTACAGGTACTTCCAGGTGTGACTTTGGTAGCTGCAAAACTTAAAGTTGTGGAACTTAAAATAATTAAAGTTAATAAAATGAAAGTTGCAGAAAGTGGCGCAAATAGAGTTACTTTCGCTCTTTTCATGAGCGAAATTTTATAAGAACTTCTGAATTTATCTAACGCTTCTTAGCACCGCAGTAACTTTGCCTAAGATTTCGCAGTTATCGCCATTGATTGGCTGGTAATCAGGGTTGGCTGGCATCAACCAGATGTGCCCTTCTTTTCGAGTAAAGGTTTTAACGGTTGCTTCGCCATCAATCATCGCGGCAACAATTTCACCCTTTTCACAAGTTTTCTGTGAGCGAATCACAACATAATCACCATCGCAGATCGCCGCTTCGATCATGGAATCGCCAACTACTTTGAGCATAAATAGCTCTCCGCTTCCGACGATTGATTCAGGAAGTGGAAAGGTCTCTTCGATATGTTGTTCGGCCAAAATTGGACCACCGGCTGCAATGCGACCGACCAATGGAATTTGGCGGGAGCGATCTGCAATCAGATTGGAATCTGATTCGACTACTTCAATTGCTCGACCAAGGGCGGCGTCGCGGCGGATAAAGCCGGCCTCTTCGAGCGCCTTTAGCTGGTACTGGACTGAGGCTGAGCTTGAGAGCCCCGCTGCCTCACCGATTTCTCGGATTGATGGTGGGTAGCCATTGTTCTGGATGCCCTCTTGGATGGCGGTCAGAATTTTGACTTGGCGTGGGGAGAGCCCGCTGGTGTCTTTGGTCATGCCCTAAGGGTGACATAGGCTGGGAAAAAAATCAAACATTTGTTCGAAATTTTCTTGACCAATGTCGTAGGGGTGCTTTATCGTTCTCTTATTCGAACAAGTGTTCGGAATACTGTTCAGAAAAAGCAAGCTGAAAGTCCTTCCCCGGACTCCAGAGAGATCGTAGGAGTTAAGACCATGAGCAATAACCGTCAAGTTAAAAGAAGTCGCCGCGCCAATATCCGTCTGGCCCGCTTCCTTGTGGTCCTCTCTCTTACCACCGTCTTTGGGGCGGGTTTTGCGATGCAAGCTGGCGCGGGCGCGAAAGATATTCCAACTAAAGCAAATTCATTTGTTGTAGTAACCATCGCGCCGGGTGAAACTATCTGGTCAGTTGCCAAAGCGCTAAATTCAAGTGGCGATGTTCGCCAATTAGTTGATGAGATCATCAAAGTTAATGGATTAACCTCAAGCGATCTTGCTGCTGGCAGCAAGATCCGCGTGCCACTTAACTAAATTCTTTTCGTTGCACTCTCGAATGATAGAGCGCTACAACCGCCATACTGATTAATACTCCAAGTGGTGTACTCAACTGAATTCGATCTAACCCACCGATTAATAAAGCTTTAAAGAAATTAAATACTACGAATACCGATGCGCCAAGTGCGATGATGGTCGGAACGCCAATCAGCGCGTATAGATAGAAACGCCTAACTGGTGAGCCGTGTTCGCTCTCAAATTCTGTGGCCATAGCAAATTGACAATTTTTCCAAGTTTTAAACCAGGTTGGAAAAGTGGTGAGTGCCAAACTAGCGGCAAAGATAATTGCATCTTTATTATCAGAGCTATCCAAAATTCCCGCCACTAGCGCACCTATTGAAATCGCAAGTCCCACCATCGCTAGCCCGCAAATTAAATATTGAAATATACGAGTAATTTCATCGCGTTCATAAAAATTAACTAATCTGCGGAAAAAAAGAATTGTAGGCAGTAAAACCATCACGGTTGCAGAGGTACTCGAAACATCCTGCCAATAAACTTGGGCACCAGTCGACCAAGTAATAATTGAATTCACGGCGACAGTTGCCGCAATTGTGGCAAATAGAGCTGGGATAGCCTGCCCGGCAAAGGTGCGGTAAATGCGAGCTTCCAAAGCACTTGCGTACGTTTCGAAATCTTGCCAATAAAAAAGCGCAGTAGGCACCGCGATTGCAGCGGTAATTATCGCTTCCTGCAATTGAAAGCGCCCCAGTTCAAGAGCACTTACTTGCCTAATCGCCACATCAATTACGTTGATGATCGCGACTAAGGTGGCGGTAATACCTGCAAACCAGCCAATAAATCTATGTAAATTAACAAGTAACGAATTGTGGATTTTGAGTAATTTAAAGTGAATCAGCCAGACTACAAACGCCACTATTCCAGATGCTAATCCGCGCGGATTAGCACTACCTCTTAAATAGTCTGCAATTGAGCCAATTAAAAAGAGAAACCAGATGGCAAAAGTAAATGTTGAGGAGAACAACAGATAAAGCTGCCATGCTGGGCGATAAATGTCTTCTAAATTCTTTGTGAAATCTCTTTTTATCCAGCGAGCCAAAAGTAGAACTACTGGTGCGCCAACTACTACAAAAGATAACCATCGAGCAGTTTCTTCTTTTGAAATCTGCGCGACATTATTTGGGTCTATTAATTGAGCAACTAAACCAGATACCCCAAAACAGAAGAAGATCACCGCCAAAAAGAGCGCAATGTATTTCAAGATATCGCGCACAAAATCTAAAGCATGCGAGTTCTGATGCTGCTCAATGGTTACTTTGATGCCGATGGCAGCAAAAAAGAGCACCGCTGCCACGATTCCCAAGAAAAGTAATCCAAAAATCATGGCTTAACTCTTCACGTAAAGTGCTAAGAAGTGATCAGCAGGCATATTGATTAACCCATCAAAATTCAAAGTGGCTGCTTCGATCTTTGCAACTTGAGCAGCATCAAAGATTCGACGCAAATTTGTTTTGTATTTATCCACCAGAAGCGGCAAACCTTCATCGCGACGGCGCTTATGACCGACTGGATATTCGACCACAATTTCGTCGGTTCTGGTCCCGTCTTTAAATTCAATAGTCATCGCATTAGCGATACTGCGCTTTTCAGGATCGTGATAGTCGGCTGTGAAATTGGCATCTTCCACACAAATAATCTTTTCACGAAGCGCATCAATTCTAGGATCGGCTGCGATTTCATCTTCGTAATCTTTAGCAGTCAATCTGCCAAAGATCAGCGGCACTGCGACCATATATTGAATACAGTGATCACGGTCAGCAGGATTATTTAGCGGACCCTTCTTATCGATAATCCGAATACAAGCTTCATGTGTGCGAATGGTGACGTTTTTAATATCATCACTGCTCTTGCCATTTGCTTTCATCCAGCCATGTAATGTGAAAGCTGCTTCACAAGCGGTCTGCGAATGGAATTCGGCTGGAAATGAGATTTTCCAAAGCACGTTTTCCATTACATAAGAACCGTATGGACGCTGAAATTTAAATTTGTGGCCTTTAAATGAAACATCGTAAAAGCCCCAGGTTTTTGCAGTTAATACGGATGGCACACCCATTTCTCCAGCTTTTGCCATTAACGCAAGCCGTACCGCGCGAGATGTGGCATCTCCTGCTGCCCAAGATTTACGAGATCCGGCATTTGGATAATGTCGATAAGTTCTAAGTGATTGGCCATCCACCCAAGCAAGTGAAACCGCTGCCAAAGTTTGCTCGCGGTTTAGCCCCATCATCTGACAGACCACTGCAGTTGAGGCAACTTTCACCAAAATCACGTGATCTAAACCAACTTTGTTAAATGAATTCTCTAACGCGATGCAACCTTGAATTTCGTGAGCTTTAATCATGGCAGTCAAAACATCTTTTACAGTTAATGTTTTTTGGCCAGTTCGATTTAACCAATCTGCCACTGCCAGAATCGCACCTAAATTATCACTTGGATGTCCCCACTCTGCTGCTAACCAAGTATCGTTAAAATCTAACCATCGAATTGCAGTTCCAATATTGAAAGCACCTTGCACAACATCTAATTCGTAATTGGTTCCCGGAACGCGTACTCCGTTATCTACTTTAGTGCCAGCAACTAATGGGCCTAGTAGTTTGGTGCATGCTTTGTATTCCAGCGATTCAAGACCACAACCAATAGTGTCTAACATGCCTGACCATGCAGTCTTGTAAGCAAGTTCAGATTTCACTTCATAGTTAAGCGCATAATCAACAATATCTTGAATTTCTTGATCATAAGGTTGATCAGATTTAACTACCTGAGATGACAATTAACGCTCCTTTATCGCAATGAACTTTAAATCTTCAGGTCCGTTGTAATTTGCAGATGGGCGAATAATTTTTCCATCAGCCCGTTGTTCAATTACGTGTGCAGACCAACCCGTAATACGTGACATCACAAAAATCGGAGTAAAGAAAGCGGTCGGGATTTTCATGGCGTTATATGCAACTGCGCTAAACCAATCCAGATTTGGGAACATTTTCTTCAGATCCCACATAACGGTTTCTAGGCGATCTGCAATATCGAAAAGTGTGCGATTTGCGCTGGTTAAATTTCGAGCAATCTCTTTAATAATGGGATTGCGTGGATCACCGATTGTGTATACGGGATGTCCAAAACCAATCACTACTTCTTTAGCTGCTACGCGCTTACGAATATCAGCTTCAGCTTCATCAGGGTTGGCGTAACGCTCTTGGATTTCTAGAGCAACTTCATTAGCGCCGCCATGTTTTGGCCCTCGAAGCGCACCGATTCCGCCAGTAATTGCTGAATAAAGATCACTGCCGGTGCCGGCAATTACTCGTGCTGTAAAAGTGGAGGCGTTAAATTCATGTTCGGCGTACAAAATAAGAGAAGCATGCATAGCACTCTCCCATTCTGCATTTGGCGCTTTACCGTGCAACATTTCTAAAAAATGACCTCCGATTGAATCGGAATTTGTACTGCACTCAATTTGTTTTCCGTTATTTGCAAAGTGATACCAATAGCAGAGCATGGATGGTGTGCACGCAATTAATCGATCCGCTATTTCTTTTGCGCCATTTGCTAAATGTCCATCATGCTCTGGCTCAATGGTGCCAAGCGCCGAAATTCCAGTGCGTAAAACATCCATCGGATGTGTGCTCTTTGGAAGTTGTTCCAGCACAGTTCTAACTTGTGGCGGCAGATCGCGAAGTTTTTTTAGCTTGGCTTTATATGAATCTAATTCGCTTTGGTTTGGCAATTTTTCATGAACAAGCAGATATGCAACTTCTTCGAACTGGCAATTTGCTGCCAAGTCTGCAATGTCATATCCGCGGTAGTGAAGATCGTTGCCATTTCTTCCGACCGTACAAATTGCGGTATTACCCGCTTCAACTCCTGATAGAGCTACCGACTTCTTAGCCATTTTTATCGCTTTGAAATTTATCTAGCGCCTCTTCATATTTGTAATAATCAATCGCCTGATAAAGCTCTTCTCTAGTCTGCATATGTTCAATTGCGCTTTTTTGAGTTCCTTCGGAGCGGATTGTTTTATAAACCAACTCTGCAGCTTTGTTCATGGCACGGAAAGCAGAAAGTGGATACAAGACAATGTCTACATTAGCGCTACGAAGTTCCGCAACGGTAAATAATGGAGTCTTTCCAAATTCAGTGATGTTTGCCAGAATCGGAACTCCTGCTGCTTCTTTGAATTTTTGGTAAGTTTCTAAATCAGCAACTGCTTCCGGAAAAATCATGTCTGCACCAGCAGCCACATATGCGCGAACGCGATCTAGCGCAGCCGCTAAACCTTCGTTTGCTAACGCATCAGTACGAGCCATAATGGTGAATTCCGCTGAATTTCGGCCATCGACAGCCGCTTTAATTCGATCCACCATTTCATTAACGCTAACAATTTCCTTGTTTGGGCGATGTCCACATCTTTTCGCTGCAACTTGATCTTCCATATGTACTGCAGAGGCACCGGCTTTTTCAATCTCTTTTATAGTGCGCGAAATGTTAAATGCAGATGTACCAAAACCAGTGTCAACATCTACAAGTAGTGGTAGATCGCATACATTAGTTATGCGGCGCACGTCAGTCATAACATCATCAAGTGTGGTGATACCTAAATCTGGCAAACCGAGTGATCCTGCTGCTACTCCACCACCACTTAAATAGATTGCTTTATACCCAGCACGTTTTGCCAGCAGAGCATGGTTAGCATTAATCGCACCAACTACTTGTAATGGATGTTCTTCTTTTACTACTTGCTTAAAAGTCTTACTCATTGAGCGGTCCAACCACCATCAACTGGAATTGCAGCACCAGTTATATTGTGAGCTGCCATTGAGCAGAGAAATACCGCAACTGCGCCAATATCTTCAGTTGTGGCAAGTCGCTTGGAAGGTTGTTTTTCAGATAATAAATCGGATATGCCTTTAACGCGATCGCCATTAAATTTATCTGCGCGTGCTTGAATCTGCGGTTCAATTAGCGCAGTTTCTACCCAACCTGGGCAAATTGCATTTACGGTTACGCCACCTGAATCACGAGTACCAGCATCTGCATATTCCAAAGCTGCAACTCTAGTTAAACCGATTACTCCGTGCTTAGCGGCTACATATGGAGCTTTAGCAACGGATGCAACCAACCCGTGCACTGATGCCGTGTTAATTACGCGACCGTATCCGCGTTCTTTCATTTGCGGCAAAATTAAACGCATAGTGTCGAAAAAAGATTCTAAATTAATTCCAATAATGTCATGCCACTTTTCTCGAGGCATTTCAGCGATGGTTGCAGTGTGTTGAATTCCCGCGTTATTACAGAGGATATCTACTGGGCCGTTGGCCAAAATCTTTGCAACGAGTGCTTCGGTAGCGGCTACATCTCGTAAATCGGATACAAAAGATTCAATTTTCCCGGCACCAGCACTTCTTACTTGCGCCTCTGCCTTGGCGATTACTTCATCATTGGCCAGACCATGAAGCACAATATCGGCGCCCTCTTTAGCAAGCGCGGTGGCAATTCCAAGCCCAATTCCTTGAAATGATCCAGTAATAAATGCGCGGCGACCTTTAAGTGTCATTTCTTGTCTCCATAAATAATTTCCGCAACCTGCCTTGCTCCATCCGGAATTAAGAACATTTCATAATGATTTACATCATTTAGATTTACCATCTTAATTTTTGGATACTCATTTAGCACCCCGTCCATCATTGCCGGTGGATATAAACCGCCTTCTTCATTTTGCAAACCCCGCGGTGCTCGAATTAATAAACATTCATTCTTTAGCCCTCGTAAGGATTTAGCTACCAAATCATCACCGAATAAATCTCTAGAATCTTCTTCTACTGCAAGTGGATTGGTAGATGGTTTGCCATCTCGAAGATCATAATCAACGTACTCTTCCATGACCGGACCCCAACCTCTTTTAAGAGCTGGATGCTCTCGCCAATAATCTCGATAAATTTCTTTACTTTCAAAAGTCATAGAAAGTCTCTCAAGCGCTGGTCCCAAAATGAAAGGCATCACCTGCTCAACTGTCATTCCTGGTGGTAATGGCAATGGAATACCACCATCTGCAAAAACAATTCTGCCAATTCGTTCTGGATACAAACCTGCGAGCGCCGCTAGTACAAAACCACCCATTGAATGTCCTATTACTTCTGGCTTTTTTGGGTATTTACTATCTAGAAAATCAATTACTGCTGCCATATCTTTTGCATGTTGCGCCATCCCAAAAGGACCCGGCAAAGAATTGGAATCTCCTCGTCCGCGTAAATCAACGGCATATGGAGCTTTACCTCGGGCGATTAATTCGTCAGCAAAAATTTGAAAGGCGCGATTTGACGAAGTTACTCCGTGAATTAATAAGACCGGATCACCTTGGCCATCTCCGTAGCGAAAAACCGCTAACTGGCCTCCTGCAACTGGAATTTCAAATTTCTCAGTAGGCAACTTTGCACTGGACATGGCTTTAGTCTGCCCGCCATTTTCAGATAGGGCTACTTAGAAGATAGTTCTTTACCTCTCAAAGTGTGCAAATTTTGGGAAAAGTTATAAAACGGATACCAAATATGCGTGGTTATGCCTTGTTTACGCATATAGCCTTATCTTTAAGCAGATCGGGCCCGGTCTGCAGAAAACGACTCAATCTAGGAGAATGAATGAGCAAGCGCTCACTTCTCGCGACCGCTGCAGTAGCAGCGCTCGCGATTGTTGCGCCATCTATGGCGCCAGCACAAGCAGCAAACGATATTAAAATCGGAGTTATCACCTCAACTTCAGGTGCACTGAAGTCATATGGTGATGCGTATGTTGATGGCCTTAACTGGGGTTTGAAGTATTACACCGGTGGCAAGATGGCAATCAATGGCCAGAAATTAGTAGTCACATACAAAGATGATGCTGCTGACCCAGCATCTGCAACTGCATCTTTCAAGGAAATGGTTGGTAATGGCACCAAGGTAATTGTTGGAACAGCATCATCTGGTGTTGCACTAACACTTGCACCTCTTGCTGCACAGAACAAAGTTCTTTACATCTCAGGTCCTGCAAAGAATGACGCAGTAACATCTTCTGCAAACAAGTATGTATTCCGCTCTGGAAATACCTCAATTCAAGACCTTGCACCTTTGGCTGGCATCAAGCCAATCTCAGGACGCAAAGTTGTACTTTTCGTTGAAGATAACGCATTCGGAATGGGTAACATCGCTGCTGCTAAGGCACTGATGGGTCCAAAGGGTGCAACATTCCAGGAAATTAAAGTTCCTACCTCAACTTCAGATTTCACACCATTTGCAAAGCAAGCAGCTGATGCAAAGGGTTCATATATCTTCATCGCTTGGTCAAATGCATTGACCGCTGGTGCGATGCTAACTTCGCTTAAGCAGCAAGGTGCATTCGTTAAGCAGCGTCCAATTACTGGCCTTGCAGGTGCAGCTACTTACAACATCTATGGCGCACTTTTTGAAGGCACCAATGCCATCATGACCAATAGCTACTTCGGTGGCGTAGGTAAGTCAAAGGCAGCAGGCGATCTACTTTCTTCATTTGTAGCAGCAAAGAAGTCACAAGATCTATTTACTTGCACCGGCGCTGATGCGGCAAAGATGATTGTTCAGGCTCTTACTGGAAATCCAGATCAAAATGTTGATGTGGCAATTTCAAAGCTTGAAGGTTACTCATGGGTTGGTGTTAAGGGCTTGATGAAGGTAGACCCTACAAATCACGTTCTAATTCAGCCAATGTTCTTGGTCTCCCTAAAGAAAACATCTGCAGGGTATGTTCCACAACTAGATAAGACCATTAATAACGTAACGGCGTAATTAGTAACACACGCTAATTCAAAACCCCAGCGTCTATTTCGCTAGAAATACGCTGGGGTTTTTTATACCCTTAGGCAGCTAGCGGGACTAACAAGGGAGTTTCCCAAATTGATTTCAGCCTTATCAGTAAGTGATTTATCGCTTTCCATAGGCGGAGCCAAAATCCTAGATGGCATCACCTTAAGCGTTAATCAGAATGAAACCCTTGGAATTATCGGTCCAAATGGCGCCGGAAAAACTTCGCTTTTTAATTTACTAAGTGGAGTTCGCAATCCAACTCGAGGTCAAATTTGCATCGGCGATTTAGATGTTACAAATATGAAGCCATATGAGAGAGCAAATGTTGGTTTAGCCAGAACTTTTCAAACTTCATCGGTATTTGTAAATCTGACCTGTCTAGAAAATGTAAGAATTGCTGCACAGGCCGCAAATGGCCGCTCCATGAATTTAACTAAAAATGCTTATAAATTCACCGAGGTAGTAGCCACTGCCCAAGATTGCTTAGCCAAAGTTGGTTTAGCTTCCAGAGCTATGCAAAGAGCAGGATCACTATCGCATGGAGACAAACGACGTTTAGAAATTGCCATTGTGCTGGCATCAAAAAGTGACATTGTGTTACTTGATGAGCCAATGGCCGGCATGAGTGTTGAAAATGTTCCCGAGTTAGTTGAAATCATCCGCTCCTTAAAAGTAGAACACCACAAAACCGTCTTGATTGTTGAACATCATTTAGAAGTCATCCTGGGATTAGCTGACCGGATCGCAGTTTTAAACTACGGAGAACTGCTAGTTTGCGATACGCCACAGAATGTAATTAATAATCCGATCGTACAATCGGCTTATATCGGAGAAGCGCTATGAGTAACGTGCTCTCGATAAAAGATCTCCAGGTCAAAATAAATCAATCCCACATCTTGCATGGGGTGACCTTTGATGTGCCAAATAACAAAGTTACCGCTCTGCTTGGCCGAAATGGCGTAGGTAAATCAACGACTTTAAAGACCATAATGGGGTTTTACTCAGGCGCTGGTTCTATAAGTTTTAAAGGTACTGAAATCCTTAACACTGACACTTACAAAATTGCACAGTCCGGAATCGCATACATCCCTGAAGACCGAGAAATTTTCTCTACCCTTTCTGTAAAGGAAAATTTAGCGTTAGCTGCACGCGGCAAAGATCATGGGGATGCATATAAATTCGTGCACACCCTTTTTCCAGAGCTTGATACCAGAGCACAGCAACGCGCAGGTTCGCTTTCAGGTGGGCAGCAGCAAATGGTGGCAATTGCCCGTGCGCTGCTAAATAAAAATGAATTGTTATTAGTTGATGAACCAACCAAAGGTTTAGCACCAAAGTTGGTAACTGAGGTCGCAGATGCGCTTGCCCAAGTTGCACACGAAAACACGATGCTTTTAGTAGAACAGAATTTGGCTCTGGTTAAGCGAATTGCAGAAAACGTAATTGTGATGGATCAAGGAAAAGTAATCTATCAAGGCGGCCCAGAGGTACTGCACGATGAGAATTGGGTTCATCAAATGCTCGGCGTAGGAGGCAAATAATGTCCACGTTCTTGCTAATTCTTATTACTGGTATTGGACTTGGCGCTTTGTACTTTCTTGTGGCTTCGGGACTTTCACTTATTTACGGACTAATGGGAGTTTTAAATTTCGCACATGGCGCATTTTTAACGGTTGGCGCTTTCTTTGGTTTTTGGTATGCAAAGCAATCCGGATTCATGATCACTACACCTAAATTCCTATTATCGATGTTAATTGGCGGTTTGGGTGCTGGAGCTTTTGCATTACTAATGGAGCAATTAATTATTACCAAAATGTACGAACGCCATGTTGATCAAGCTTTAGTAACCGTTGGTGTTGCGCTTGTAGTTGGCGCGGCACTTGGTGGTTGGTTTGGTAACGATTTGGTGCTCTACCCAACTCCTCCATACTTTTTAAACGGTGTAAATGTATTCGGTGCAATTATTCCTGCTGATCGATTCTTCTATATCGGAACCGCAGTGCTGCTTTTAGTTGCCAACTGGGCGCTGCTCAAATACACCCGAATTGGCTTGATTATTAGAGCTGGCGTAGAAAATCGAAATATGGTGGCGGCACTTGGTATAAATGTGCGTCGAGCTTTTAGCACCGTCTTTTTTCTAGGCGGATTCGCTGCAGGTGTTGGTGGAGTATTGATTTCAGTTTATGCAAATGGAGTTTCACCACTAATTGCAGGTCAATATCTAATTTATGGATTTATTGTGGTCGTAATTGGCGGTATGGGTAGCGTGCCTGGCAGTTTTATCGCAGCAATGATGATTGGAGTTATTCGTCAATTTGCTAATTATTATGTAACCGGCCTGGGTGATTTCGTAGTCGTAATTCTTCTTGCTGGAGTACTTTTAATTAGACCACAAGGATTACTTGGAAAGGCGGCCGCATAATGTTGCGTTGGAAATATTCTCGTCCGCTACTAGGAATATTTGTGCTCTTTTTAGCTGCAGCTCCTTTGCTTGGCAATAATCCACTATCTAAACCTGGATTACAACAAACTCTGGCAGTGGCTTTTATCTATGGTGGTTTAGCACTTACATATGACTTGCTCTTTGGGTTTACCGGCCTTCTTTCATTTGGACATTCCATTTATTTTGGTAGTGGCATGTACCTAACCTGTATTTTGATTAACCACTCTGTTGCGCCATGGTTTATCGCAATGTTCGTGGCAGTATTAATCACAGCCTTTCTTGCCATGTTGGTAGGTATGGCCTCGCTTCGCACTACCGGAATCACTTTTGCTATGGTTACTTTAGCTTTTGGTGAAGCTGGGCATGTGATTATTAATCGTAACTTCTTTAACTTAACTGGCGGCGAAAATGGCATCGCACTAGATGCCACTAAAGTGCCACAATTTTGGATTGGGGTTGTTAATACCAAATATCTATACTGGACTGCGCTACTGGTTTTGATTATTGTCTATGCGATTATTTGGTGGATTACTGAAAGTTCAGCTGGTCGCGTCTTCGCAGCGTTACGCGACAACGAACTACGAGTTCAAGTATTAGGTCTAGATACTCAGAAATTTAAATTACTTTCATTTGTAATTGCTGGTTCATTAGCTAGTTTCTTAGGTGTGGCTATGTTGCTTGCAGCAGGTAGCGCTGCACCTAGATTTGCCGATGCCAATTTAACTATCGCGCTTTTATTAATGGTGATTTTAGGTGGCGCGGTAACTCGTTGGGGTGCGGTAATCGGTGGCATCCTCTATTCAATCGCCACCACTCGCATGCAAGACTTAACACAGCAGCCATTCTTCAAGGATTTACCAAAAGTGATTGGTGGACCGCTATCAGAGCCGGCATTAACACTCGGAATTTTATTTATTCTAGTGGTGATGTTTGCACCCGGCGGACTTTCTGGGGCATATTACAAATTGCGCGCTAGGGCGATAGCTAAAAAGTGAGTTTGCTTTTCCAACCAAAACATCCGCAAGAGACTGCGCTTGGCAAACTAGAACAAGATCATCAAACTGATTATTGGGGCTTACACAAGTGGAGTATTGAAAATCCCGGAGACTTTTGGTCACGTGCTTGGGATGATTTAAATTTGATTGGCGATAAAGGTGACATCAACTATCAATCTGCTAATCATTTTATAGATGCCAAATTCTTTCCTAATGCAAAAATAAATGTCGCTGAAAATTTACTTCTCAATAGCGATGGCTTAGCCATGATTTCCATTCTGGAAGATGGAACCAGAAATGAATTAACTTATGCGCAATTGCGCGAACAGAGTGCGGCTGTGGCAGCAGCCATGCGCCACATGGGAATTAGGGCAGGTGATCGAGTTGTTGCTTGGGCACCTAATGTTCCTGAAGTAATGATTTACGCTTTAGGAGCGCTAAGTATCGGTGCCATCGTTTCCACCGCTTCACCAGATTTTGCACCTAATGCGGTTGAAGATCGCTTTGGTCAAGTACAACCTAAATTGATTCTGTTGGCGGATAGTTATCAATATGGCGGCAAAACTTTCGATTTGAAAGAAAAAGGCGCAGAAATTGTGGCACTACTACCCACTTTGGAAAAATCTATTCGAATCTCTGAATTTGAAAATTGGATTGCACCATTTGCCGGTGCCAAACTTGAATTTAATCGGTTGCCTTTTGATCACCCCGGATTCGTGCTTTTTTCATCAGGAACGACTGGGAAACCAAAATGCATCACACATAGTGGTGCTGGTGTGATGCTAAAAGCTGGCGCAGAACAGCTATATCAATTCGATATGAAACCTGGTGAAAGAGTTTTTTTCTTTACTACCTGTGGTTGGATGATGTGGAATTGGCTTTTTATGTGCCTGGTCCGAAAAGTTACCATAGTGCTTTTTGATGGCTCTCCAGTATTTCCCCGCGCAGCTCGACTCTTTGATATAGCTCAAAATGAGAAATTAAATTTCTTTGGAGTCTCTGCAAAATTTATAGATGGCATTAAAAAAGTTGGTCTAGAGCCAGCAAAAACTCACGACCTTTCCCACCTTCGCATGATTGGATCAACTGGATCGGTATTGGTGCCTGAAGGATTTGATTACATATATGAGCATGTTAAAAAGGATGTGCATTTGGCATCAATGTCTGGAGGCACCGATATTTGTGGATGTTTCGTAGCCAGTATTCCAACTCTCGGAGTGCACCGAGGTGAATTACAAGGTCCATGTTTGGGAATGGCAACTGCAGTATTCGATGCCAAAGGAAACCCCGCAAAAATAGATGAGAAAGGTGAATTAGTTTGTACCGTTCCATTTCCTTCAAAGCCAATCGGATTCTGGGGCGATAAAGATAATGAAAAGTATTTATCGGCATACTTTGCGGGTTTTCCTGATGTATGGACTCATGGAGACTTTGCATCAATAAGTGAAACTGGTGGTTTCACACTTTATGGCCGAAGCGATGCCACTTTAAATTCCAAAGGTGTTCGCATCGGAACAGCTGAAATTTACCGCGTGGTCGAAACTTTTCCGCAAGTGCAAGAGAGTATGGCGGTATCTCAGGATTGGGACAATGACACTCGAGTTATTCTTTTTGTGGTTGTAAAAGATGGTGAAAAATTTGATGACGGAGTTGCTAAAGAAATTAAGAAAGCTTTACGAGATCAAGCAAGCCCGCGCCATGTACCCGATAAAATTGTAATTGCGCCAGAATTACCTCGCACTAAATCTAATAAATTAGTTGAATTAGCAGTTACTGATGTTATTAATGGACGCGAAGTAAGAAACCGAGATGCCTTAGCAAATCCAGGTGCCCTTGATTGGTTTAAGAATTTACCTGAGCTACTAAATTAAATTCATATCTCTCGCGGCTTTAGTTAATTCATCCTTCGCATCAGGGTGGGCTGCATAGCGAATTAAGTTAGCTGCCTGTTGCATTGTTGGATGTCCGAAACAAGGCGCAATTCCCTGTTCGGTAGCCACATATGAATGTTGAAATGAAGTCACTGGGGTTTCCAATTTTGGAATGATGGTTGAAACATTTGCTTTTGGATGCCAAGAAGGTAGCGCCATAAATGACTGTCCACCA
>CAXBPX010000013.1:0-19646 GCA_963977625.1 uncultured bacterium | reverse complement strand
AGAGCGCTTAGCAAAACTTGCTGGCGGCGTAGCAGTTATTAAAGCTGGCGCAGCTACCGAAGTTGAACTTAAAGAGCGTAAGCATCGCATCGAAGATGCAGTTCGTAATGCAAAAGCTGCAGTAGAAGAAGGCATCGTCGCTGGTGGTGGCGTTGCGTTAATTCAAGCAGGCGCAAAAGTTTTCCCAACTTTGAAATTAACTGGCGAAGAGGCAGTTGGTGCAAAGATTGTGGAAGCCGCAATCGAAGCACCGCTCAAGCAGATCGCAGCAAACGCAGGACTTGAAGGTGGAGTAATCGTAGAAAAAGTGCGCCACCTAGAACCAGGTCATGGATTAAATGCCGCAACTGGTGAATATGTAGACATGATTAAGTCAGGCATTATCGATCCAGCTAAGGTAACTCGTTCAGCGTTACAGAACGCAGCATCAATTGCCGCGCTCTTCTTAACAACTGAAGCTGTAATTGCAGATAAGCCAGAGAAGACTCCAGCAATGCCTGCAGGTGCTGGTGGAGATATGGACTTCTAAGACTTAATTGTCATTAAGAAACAATATGAAATTCGATGCAACCGATTTAGCTCTTAGCGCCGCAATTGAAACGGCTGGCGCAAAAGAGCTAGTCGGTGCATTTATTTCAGTCGATTTTGATGATGAAAATCGATTAGCTAATTATCTTTTTGAATCAAAACTTCCAGGTTACAACGGTTGGCGTTGGTCTGTAACAGTTGCCAAGGTTGATGCAGATTCACCAGTCACAGTCTGTGATGCAGTGGTGATTCCTGGACCTGATGCCTTACTTGCACCAAAGTGGATTCCGTATGCAGATCGATTACAACCAGGTGATGTTGGCATCGGAGATATCGTGCCAAGTCAACCTGATGATGCGCGTTTAGTCCCAGGTTTTGCCAGCTTGCCACAAGATGAAGAACTTGATCCAACTCAACTTTGGGAATTAGGTCTTGGTCGTTTACGAGTACTTTCAATTGAAGGTCGCGATCAAGCCGCAAATCGTTGGTATGAAGGCGAGCGCGGACCTAATGCACCGATTGCGAAATCTGCGCCTAAACCGTGCGGTTCTTGTGGTTTCTTCTTGCCGATTGCTGGCTCATTGCGTAGCGCTTTTGGCGTCTGTGCGAATGCAATTTCACCCGAAGATGCGAAAGTAGTATCTGTAGATCATGGATGCGGCGCACATTCGGAAGCGACCGTGTAACGCATTAAGTTACAATTCTCCTTCAATTGAAGTTCAAGTTATCGCCAAAAGGAGTTCGCTATGCCAACAGGTAAAGTGAAATGGTTCAGCCTCGAAAAGGGCTTTGGGTTCATCGAATCCGATGAAGGCGAAGATGTTTATTTAGCAGCAACTTCATTGCCCGAAGGTGTAACTACGGTAAAACCAGGTACCAAACTTGAATTTGGCGTCGCCGAAGGACGTCGTGGTCCACAAGCGCTTTCAGTTCGCGTAATTGAAGCGCCAACCTCTCTTGCTGCATCTTCTCGCGCTGCAACCGATGATTTGGCTTCGATTATCGAAGATTCAATCAAGATTTTAGATCGCGTTGGAAATAACATCCGTCGCGGTAAATATCCAACTGCAGTTGAAGCACAACGCCTTGGAAAAGTACTTCGTGGCATAGCGCAGCAAATTGAAGACAACGCTTAAGAATTTTCAGAACTACATCGTAAAGATGTGGGTCAAACTTCCGCATCCATTACGTTGGCTAACTGCTGCCACCGTTGGTGCAACTTTAGTAATTGTCGGCATAGTTTTATTAGTTCTGCCTGGTCCCGGAATTCCATTAATAATTGCTGGGCTTGCGATTTTGGCGACTGAATTTGCCTGGGCGGAAGTGGTTTTAAATCGAACCAAAGATCATGTAAATCGCGCAGTTAATAAAGTTAGAAAGAAAAAGCCTTAAAGTCCGCTGCGGCGATCTCTTCGTATTGAATAGCGAATTCCAAATAATCCTAAAGCTATACCAGTAAAACAAGTTGCAAAGAATTTGGTTTCGGCATTTAGCAATAATCCAACGATTGCCGCCACAAACCATGCGCAGATTCCGATAATAATCAGAATTACCGCTTTAGTTCTCATGGCTTCAGTGTATTCTCACCTTAATGTTTTCGAGAATCTCACCTGAAGGAAATTGGAGAGCGCTGCGCCATCGCAATTTTCGAATTCTTTACGCTTCCGCGATATTGACCAATATCGGTACTTGGGCACAACGTGTTGCGCAGGATTGGCTAGTTTTAGAACTCACCAATAACAACGGAACGTATCTTGGAATCGTGACTGCGCTGCAATTTTTGCCCGTGATGCTACTTAGTTTGCAAGGTGGAGTATTAGCAGACAAAGTAGATAAGCGAAAAGCCTTAATTATCACCAATTTAGGCAGTGGCATTTCTGCGTTGATTCTTGGGGTGTCGGTAATTACTGATGTAGTAACTATTAATCATGTTTATATTTTGGCAATCATGCTTGGCATCTTTAGCGCTTTGGATGCGCCAATTAGATCTAGTTTTAGCGTAGAAGTTGTGGGCAAAAATGATTTAACCAATGCCATGGGTTTAAATAGCGCTAATTTCCATTTTGGTAGATTAGTTGGACCAGCAATTTCTGGTTTTTTAATTGCAGCTTTCGGTACTGGACCTTCATTCATTATCAATGCCATTTCATTTTTCGTAGTGATGATTGCATTTCTTGCAGTACGAACATCAGAACTTTATATCGAAGAGAAATCTCCTACAGATGGCACTTTAAGAGAGGCATTTAATTACATAAAAAAGCGACCTGATATTCAAGTAGTGATGATGACTATCTTCTTTGCATCAAATTTCGGTCTGAATATGCAGATCTTCAATGCGCTGATGGCAACTAAAGTATTCGGTAAAGGCGCAGCTTCTTATGGAATTCTGGGAACATTAGTTGGCGTAGGAACCTTAACTGGAGCGCTAATTGCAGCGCGAAGTGATCGCACTAAAAATACAAAATTTGTACCTATGGCAGCTATTAATTTTGGATTCTGGATAGCAGCACTTGCATTTATGCCTTCATTCAATGTTTATGCATTGGTTTTACCAATCTCAGGGTTTAGCGCTATTACTACAATGATTTCAGCGCATACTTTCATTCAAACTAACACCGATAACGCTATTCGTGGTCGAATCATGGGCATTTATATGTTTATTTTTATGGGTGGTACGCCAATTGGGTCACCCATTATTGGTTATTGTGCCGAAAACTTTGGAGTGCGTTGGACGATGGGTGGCTGTGGCGTAATCACTTTAACTGCGGCAATTTACTGCCTGCTTAAATATCGCAATTCTGCCGTAATCCCAGCAGATATCAGCGTTTCTGCGGTGCTTCAGAAGGAACCAATAACATAACTAAAAATGCGATTGCAATTAATACCGGCACCATCAAATAAGCTTTAGAGATTCCGATTCGATCTCCCAAGAATCCCAACATAAATGGAGCTAAAGCAATAGCCAAACCTGCCGCGAATGCAGATTTACCCATTGCTAAATCTGGTTTATTGCCACTTAATTTTAAAATCCTAACCATGGTCATAGGAAATTGTCCACTGATACCAATTCCAACGAATAGCAACATCACAAGTGAAAAGATTAAGTTATGCGAAAACCAATAAAGCATGAATGAGATTAGTTGAATCATAAGAATAGTTTTCAATCTAATATCTAAAGTTGTTTTTCGCATCCAAATTGGGATAAACCATCTGCCAATACCAAAACCAGTGCCTAAAGCGGCAACGCAAATTGTGGAGAAAGCGGCAGATGCTCCAGTTCGATTAGAGAGAAGCGCTGCGCTCCAGAAAGAAGTTGCGAATTCAGAGGAGATAGTGGCAAAGAATCCAAACCAAGCAATCCAGAACTTGGCTCCTAATTTCCCACTTTGTTTGGTGGCATCTGAAACATGATTATCAATAATTTTATCTTTGCCAAATATATAAAGTGCTATTGCAGCTGGTATGCATAAAAGTAAACCCAGTCTCCAGGAAATTCCAATCGTTGCCAAAGTTCCGACTAGAACTGTTCCTAAAACAAAACCCAACGCATTAATTCCATTGCTCTGTGAAACCGCTAAATCTGGTGTATCTGGATAATGGTGAGACAACAAAGTGACCATATTTAGAATAACAAAATTAAAACCTACACATGAAAATAAAACAGCAGGTAAAGTGAAATTGATATTTGGACCGAGTGCGAAAAAGGGTAATCCGATTGTGAAGATGCTAAGGCCAAGCCAAGAGGTATTTCGGCGGCCATATTTATGGTTTAAATGAGGGTGTATTAGACCTGCGATGATCGCAGCAATTCCCATCATGGTTCCATGCAAACCTGCAACCGTTAAAGAAGTTCCCTGCTCTTCACGTAAAAGTGGTTGTGCCGGACCAAATCCACCCAGAAAAAAATTTAAAATTGTGGCTTGACCGGCTACGGTCCAGAAAAGTGAGTCTCTTTTTAATTTACTCAATTAAAGATTCTCAACAACATATTCAATAGATTTAGTCAGCGCTTCAATATCGGCAGGGTCTACAGCTGGGAACATTCCAATACGTAATTGGTTCTTACCTAATTTACGATATGGCTCGGTATCTACAATTCCATTTGCGCGCAAAGTAGCCGCAACTTTTGCGGCATCAATCGCTTCATCAAAATTTATTGTGGCCACGACATTTGATCTCATCGCTGGATCTGTGACAAAAGGGGTGGTGTATGAAGTCTTTTCTGCCCAGCCGTACATAGTCTTTGCTGACTGTGCACTTCTGCCTGCAGCAAATTTAAGTCCGCCATTAGCGTTGAACCATTCGATTTGATCTGCCAGCAAAAGAAGCGTTGCTAATGCTGGAGTGTTATAAGTTTGATCAAGTTTTGAATTTTCAATTGCTATGGTCAGATCAAAGAAAGCCGGAATCCAGCGACCAGACTTTTTAATTTTATCCGCGCGCTCCAATGCGGCGGGGCTCATTAATGAGAGCCACAGGCCGCCATCTGATGCAAAAGATTTCTGTGGCGCAAAATAATATGCATCGAATTCTTTAGCATCAACAGTTAAACCACCAGCGGCAGAAGTAGCATCAACTAAAACTAGCGCTCCTTCAGTTCCGGTTGGTCGAATAATTGGCATTGATACGCCAGTAGAAGTTTCATTATGCGTAAGTGCATACACATCAACGCCGGCTTCTGCAATTGCTACGGGATGTGAACCTGGTTCTGCTTTTATTACGGTGGGATCTTCAATAAAAGGATTTTCTTTTGCAGCCTGCGCAAATTTCGACGAAAATTCTCCAAAATTTAGGTGTTGAGACTTCTTTTCAATAAGTCCGGAGGTAGCGATATCCCAAAATGCAGTTGAGCCACCATTTCCAAGTACAACTTCGTATCCTTCTGGCAAATTAAATAGAGAAGTTAAACCAGTGCGTACCCGGTTTACTACACTTTTTACTGGCTTTTGTCGGTGAGAAGTTCCAAGAACTGATTGTGATTTTATTAAACTTTCCAAAGCTTCCGGACGAATTTTTGATGGTCCGCAACCAAAGCGACCATCTTTTGGTTTTAAATTATCCGGAATCTTGATTTCGCTCATGATTAAATTTTAAGGGTAGTAGCGGCGACTAACCCAATTGCCGCTGGGTTCTTCCGAATTATGAGACCTTTCAAATCGAATTCGATCATGAAGTCGTGAATATCTACCTTGCCAGAATTCAATTGAGAATGGTTTTACTAAAAATCCTCCCCAATGTGGCGGTGTCGGAACTTTGCTACCTTCGGGCCATTTTTCGGCAGCACCTTTAAATCTAATCTCTAATTCTTCGCGGGAAATTAATTCGGCTGATTGTTGTGATGCCCAAGCTCCAATTTGTGAGGACCATGGTCTAGTTTGAAAGTAGGCATCTGATTCGGATTCAGAAACTTTAACTGCAAAACCTTGCACAATTACTTGACGTTCCATCGGATACCACGGAAAAAGTAAAGAAACTTGTGCATTAATTTCAATTGCGTGCGCTTTGCGCGAGTTGTAATTTGTAAAGAAAGTAAATCCAGCTTCGGAAGCATCTTTTAGCAACACAGTTCTTGATTCAATAGATCCACTTGCACCAAGCGTGGAAAGCACCATTGCATTTGCTTCGACAATTGCCGGAAGTTCTGCCGCTTCCTTCAACCATCCTTTAAAAGCTGTGATTGGGTTTTCCGGCAGGTTTAATTCGCGTTCGCTGTATGAGCGGCGCATCGATTGAATTTCTTCGCGGTTCATGTATCAAAGGTCACTTTACTAGCACCGAAACCTGGTTTTAGGCCTCAAAATTTGGGGGCAGAATTGGCTCATGAGTGAAGATTTCAAGCCTGGCCTTGAGGGCGTTATTGCATTTGAATCCGAAATTGCTGAGCCCGATAAAGAAGGTAGTGCGCTTCGATACCGAGGCGTTGATATTGAAGATTTAGTAGGTCGCGTTTCATTTGGAAATGTTTGGGGCTTATTAGTTGATGATCAATTTAATCCAGGTCTTCCAAAAGCAGAAAAATTTCCACTTCCAGTTCACTCAGGTGATGTTCGCGTAGATGTGCAATCTGCAATTGCCATGTTGGCACCAGCTTGGGGATTTAAACCACTTTTAGATATCACTGATGAAGAAGCGCGTGATCAACTTGCTCGGGCATCTGTAATGGTACTTTCTTATGTTGCGCAATCTGCGCGTGGTTATGCCGCACCTGCAGTTCCAGAATCAGAAATTGATAAAGCACATACTATTACCGAACGAATGATGATTCGTTGGCGTGGTGAACCAGATCCAAAACATGTTCGTGCAGTTGATGCTTACTTTGTTTCTGCAGCTGAACACGGTATGAATGCATCCACATTTACAGCTCGAGTAATTGCATCAACTGGTGCAGACGTTGCAGCTTCTTTATCAGGTGCAATCGGTGCAATGTCCGGTCCACTGCATGGTGGTGCGCCATCACGAGTGCTTCATATGATTGAAGAAGTTGAAAAGCGCGGAGATGCTCGTGCATATGTAAAAGATTTATTAGATAAGAATGAACGTTTGATGGGATTTGGACATCGCGTTTATCGAGCACAAGATCCTCGTTCTCGCACATTGCGTCGTACCTGCGAAGAACTTGGCGCACCTCGATATGAGGTCGCGAAAGCACTCGAAGAAGCTGCACTTACTGAATTACGCGAACGTCGTCCAGATCGCGTGCTAGAAACCAACGTGGAATTCTGGGCTGCGGTGCTACTTGATTTTGCGGAAGTACCAGCTCATATGTTCACACCAATGTTTACTTCAGCACGCACTGCTGGTTGGTCTGCACATATTTTGGAACAGAAGCGCACCGGCCGTTTAATTCGCCCATCTGCGAGATATATTGGAAAAGGCCCACGTAAGCCGGAAGATGTCACCGGTTGGGATGCATCGGTAGATCAGCTTCATAAATAAGCCATTTCAGTAGTATCGGCTCATGTTTTTAGAGCCACATCATGATGGCAGTGAACTTTATTTAAGTAATGCTGCACCTAAATTAGGTGAAAAAGTAACTTTTAAAGTGCGTATTCCTAATTCTTATAAATTTACTGATGCCTTGATTCGTTATTACCATGACGGAGAACCACGAACTGCTCATTTAAAACGTATCAGCAAACAGCGCACCGAATCCTGGTGGGGCGTAAAGATTGAAATAATCAATTATGAAACTAGGTATCGTTTCTTATTTGCTGGTGATGGCAAATATGAATGGCTCTCTGCTGCAGGTCTTACAAACCATGACGTACATTCGAATACAGATTTTCAACTAATCGCTCGACCTGCGTATCCCAAGTGGCTCAATAGTTCAATTTTCTATCAGATATTTCCTGATCGTTTTGCAAAAACTTATGAAAAGAAATTACCTAATTGGGCCGTAGCACGGGAATGGAATGAACGTCCGCGAGATAAATCCAAAAATACTGGAATAGAAGTGTATGGAGGAGATTTAAAAGGCGTTGAAGAGCATTTAAATCATATTTCGGAACTTGGTGCAAATGGAATTTATTTCACACCATTTTTTCCGGCACAATCAAACCACCGTTATGATGCCAGCAGCTTTGATGAAGTTGATGAGTTGTTAGGTGGCAATGAAGCTTGGTTTAGTCTGGTAAAAAGCGCAAACAAAAAGAAGATTCGATTAGTTGGAGATATCACTTCCAATCACTGCGGTGCGGGACATTATTGGTTAGCAAAAGCCAAAAAAGATAAGCAGAGTAAAGAAGCCGGATATTTCTATTGGGATAAGAAATATAAATGGGGATATGAAGGTTGGTGGGGACTTGAATCGCTACCAAAATTAAATTACGGATCAAAAGAACTTCGAAAAGCTATGTATGAAGCGCCAAATTCCATTATTCGAAAGTGGCTTTCACCAAAATGGGGCATGTCAGGTTGGCGAGTTGATGTTGGAAATATGACAGGTAAATATGGCGCAATCGATATTCATGATGACGTTATGTACGGAATTCGAAAAGCTGTTGAAGAGACCAAACCAGACGCTTGGTTAGTTGCAGAAAATGCCGATTTTGTGGCAAACGATTTGGCAGGTCTTGGTTGGCACGGCACCATGAATTACCAAGGTTTTTCACGCCCGCTCTCATCTTGGATGAATGAGAAAGCGAAATTAAGTGGCGGATTTCAAGGTTTACCGATTGATTCACCACGCATTACCGGTAAACAATTTGTAGATTCAATTAAGAATTTCAATGGATCAATTCCTTGGCGCGCACTTGTAGCTTCAATGATTCTGCTGGATTCTCATGACACACCAAGATTTAGAACGATAGTTAGTGGTGATAAGTCCAAACATTTGGCTGCGATGACCATGTTAATGACGTATCCAGGTGTGCCATCAGTATTTATGGGTGATGAGTTAGGTTTTGAAGGAAATTCAGGTGAAGATGCTCGCCGCACCATAAATTGGGAAGACCGCAGTGGTTGGGACTTACCATTTTTTGCCGAAGTGAAGAAATTAGCCAAACTTCGACGCACCGATGATGCATTTATTAATGGTGGTTTGCGTTGGGTTGCTGCTGAAGCTAATTATTTAGCATATTTACGCGAATCAAAGAAAAGTAAAGTACTAGTGGTAATTGCGGCAAAACCATGCAATGTAGAAATTGATTTGAGTAAGTTAGGTTATAAAGTTTCGAAAACTCTTTATGGCCAAAAAGCAACTGGCACCAAAGTTAAATTTAAAACCAACTCCGCTACCCAAGGAGTATGGAAGCTCTCATGAAAAAATTATTAGTAGCTGCAATTCTTGGTCTATCGCTACTTAATTATTCATCCGTTGCAGAAGATCTAACTGCACTTGCAAAGCCAACTATTCGTGGCGGTGCTGCAAATTCACAGATTTATTTTGTTATGACAGATCGCTTTGCAAATGGTGATCCCAGCAACGATGAGGCCGGTTTAACTGGATTTCCAGCGGTAACTGGTTATGACCCAACAGATATTGGGTATTTTCACGGAGGTGATCTAAAAGGTCTAACTTCCAAATTGGATTACATTCAAGGTTTGGGTTTTAATTCCATTTGGATAACTCCACCTGTTAAACAGCGATATGTGCAAGGTGATTCTGCGGCATATCACGGCTATTGGGGCCTTGATTTCACAACCATAGATCCTCATTTAGGAACCGAAGCTGATTTCAAAGAGTTTGTTTCAGAAGCGCATAAACGCGACCTCAAAGTTATCGTTGATATTGTAATTAACCATACTGGCGACATTATTAAATATAAAGGCGATGTCTATAGCTATTCAGATATGGATACTTACCCATATAAAGATTGCAGTGGCAAAAAATTCGATGTAAATAAATATATCGGGAAAGCAAATTTCCCAAAACTTTGCGCTGCTAAATCTTTTCCAGTTCCTCCAATTGTCAGCGAAAAGTATAAAAACGTAAAAGCCCCTGCATTCTTAAATGACATCACTAACTATCACAACCGTGGAGATTCCACATTTAATGGAGAATCTTCGACATTTGGTGATTTTTTTGGGTTAGATGATGTGTTTACCGAGAAACCTTTAGTGGTATCTGGTTGGACAAAAGTTTGGCAAGACTGGATTACCAAATTTGATATTGATGGATATCGAATAGATACCGCTAAACATGTAAATCCAGAATTTTGGAAGGTATTTTTACCTGCAGTTTTAAAAACAGCTAGCGCGGCAGGCAAGAGTTATTTTCCAATTTATGGTGAAGTGTGGGACACCGACCCTAACTATCTAGCTAAATTTGTCACAGACTATAAATTCCCAGGAGTTTTAGATTTCGCATTTCAAGCAGCAGCATCTAAATATGCAACTTACGGAAACGGCGAACGTGATTTACTAGAGATTTTCAATCAAGATGATCTCTACACCACTGCAACTACAAGTGCCTACGGTTTAACAACTTTCCTTGATAATCATGACATGGGTCGAATTGGCATGTTTTTACAAGGAAATACAGATGCCACGCCATCTCAATTAATTGAAAGAGCAAATTTTGCTAATGCACTTTTGTTTCTATTGCGTGGTGGCCCAACTGTTTATTATGGTGATGAAAAAGGTATGACCGGAACTGGCGGCGATAAAGCAGCTCGCCAAGATATGTTTGCAACACAAGTGATTGATTGGCAGAAAGAAGTACGCATTGGTGGTCAACCAATCGAAAATAAGAGCGCATTTGATGTCACTAATCCAATTGAGAAGGTTTTATCAGAGTTGCAATCTCTGACTAAGAAATATCCAGCTTTAAGATCAGGGACACAACAAGTTAGATACGCTAATGATGGATCTTTTGCAGTGAGCAGATATGCAGATAAACAAGAGTTCTTGGTGGCCTTTAATGGTCGTGACGCAGATACCAAATTAAATTTGAATGTTTCAACTTTAGACTCCAAATGGTCAGTGATTTCAGGAAGTGCTAATAATATTTCGGCAACCGGCAAGTCAGTTGCTTTAAATTTACCGGCTCGAAGCTGGGTGGTTTTAAAAGCAGATCAAGAATTTACCCCCACTTCAAAGTTGGCAATAACTTTAAATAAGCCAATCGTTGATATTAGAACTAGTGAAAACTATTTAGCGTTAACAGCTGCAGTACCTGGATCAGATTTCACTGAGGTGACATTCGCAGCTCGTGAAAAAGGAAAAGCTTGGACCACTATTGGCACTTCAGATCGCCGTTTAATTAGCGTAACAGGCTTCAAAGATGGCTTATACCGAGTTTATTTACATCAAGATCGATTTAAAAAAGGTGCGCAACTAGAAATTGTAGCCATCGCTGTAAATGCAATTGGGGAAAAACTAGCTTCAAATTTGCAGAGCGTTAAACTTCCTTAATTCTTTAACCAGAAGTCAAAAGCTTTATGTAATTGTTTAGACCAAGCTCTTTCGTTATGCCCGGCATTCTTAAAAATGGTACTTCGATAATGTTTTTGCCAACCTAAATCCCGCATCAATTTATCGGCATAATTTTGGTTAGCCTCATATGTTGCATCTAATTTTTTATCACCACGACTCATCCAAACTTTATGATGTCCTGGTTTTGGTAATTTGTTGAGCACCTCATCAACTAAAGAATTCCCGCCAATTACCCAATGCGGTGAAAATGCTAGAGCGGTTGCAAAAAAATCTGGACGAAGGGTGAGGGCATTTAAAGTAGCTAAACCACCCATGCTGGAACCGATCATTGCACGATTTTCAAAATTGATCTCGATTTCTAATTTTTTTAATATGCCGGGCACAATCTCTTCTGCAATTAAAGACTGATATTTATTGCCATGTAATTCAGAAGCTGGAAACGGTGCATCTGCCGGGGCGGGCACCGGACCTTGAAATGCATCTTGTGGCGTTAAATCTTTAAATCTTCCATGCGGATTTAAATTATCACTAGAGTGAAATATTCCAATAATTAATGGTGGACGTAAACCATGTTCATCAAATGCTTTTATTGCGGTCTGTGCCATTTTCCAAGTGCGCCTTCTGGTCGCAGTTTTAGGATCAAAGACATTCTGGCCATCATGTGCAATCAGAAGATGTGATGGGTCTTGTGGGCCCCAATAATCAACACGGCGCCCATCAAAGAGAGAACTTTGCACTTGGCCGGGTACGCCACGCACTTGGTAATGCGAAATTGACTGCATAATGAAACACTAGCACTGTGAAGCGCAATGTGATGTGGTTTCGAAGAGACTTAAGGCTTGCAGATAACCCGGCGTTATTAGCGGCTATTGAAAATTCAGATGAAATTGTGCCGCTTTTTATCTTAGATCCAAAGTTGATAAAAGAAGCGGGAAGTAAGCGATTGGCTTATTTGGGAAATTCACTACGCGCATTAGATGAATCTCTGAACGGCAGACTGCATGTTATTGCTGGAGATCAGATTGAGGTTTTACAGAGTTTCAACGCAAATGAAGTACATATTTCAAAAGAGTATGAACCATATGGCGCAGCTAGAGATAAAAGAATAGCTGCTGCCGGAATTAAATTAGTCGAAACCGGCAGCCCATATGCAGTGGCACCCGGACGAGTACGCAAACCAGATGATACAAATTATCGTGTTTATACACCTTTCTATAAAGGTTGGTTGGCACATGGTTGGAGAGATCCAGTTGCCGCACCTAAGAAAATAAATGCAATTGTTCCAAATAAAAATCAAAGAGAATTCCCTGACTGGAAGACTGAGTTTGAAATACCAAAAGCAGGAGAAATTGCTGCGCTGGAAAGATTTGCTTGGTTTAAAAAACATGCATTAGATAGTTACGATGAAATGCGCAATATGGCAGATACTGATGGAACTAGCCGAATGAGCGCACATTTAAAATTTGGCGAAGTGCACCCAAGAACTCTGCTACAGGGACTAAATAATTCAAAAGCACACGATACATTCCGCAAAGAAATAGCTTGGCGAGAATTTTATGCAGATGTGCTATTTCATAATCCGCATACCATCGAAGAATATTATGTGGAGAAATTTGTAAATATGAGATACGAAGAACCAGGTGAAAATTTCAAAGCATGGTGTGAAGGTAAAACCGGCTATCCATTTGTGGATGCAGCTATGCGCCAATTACTTACCACCGGATGGATGCATAACCGCACCCGCATGGTAGTAGCTTCGTTTTTAGTGAAAGATTTACATATCGAATGGCAACATGGTGCAAATTTCTTTATGGAGCACCTGGTTGATTACGATCCAGCAAGCAATTCGCACGGTTGGCAGTGGACTGCTGGTTGCGGCACCGATGCCTCACCTTATTACCGAGTTTTTAATCCAATTGAACAAGGAAGAAAATTTGATCCTAATGGTGATTACATTCGAAAATTTATTCCAGAACTTCGCGATGTACCACTTGAATTAATTCATGAGCCAGGGCTTTCCTACATCGCACCAATCGTGGACCATAAAGTTGAACGAATGGAAGCGTTAGCTAGACTTGAAGAAATCAAGGATTAGTTAGCATCATTGAATACTGCTAATCTACGCCTGCTTAACGGTAGATTGCCCGAGCGGCCAATGGGAGCGGACTGTAAATCCGCCGGCTCTGCCTTCGAAGGTTCAAATCCTTCATCTACCACAAGCGTTAAAAGCGCCACTTAATGTGGCGCTTTTTCCATTTGGGGCTTAGGTTTTAGTTATGGCATTTGACGTTAACCGTATTAGAAAAGAATTTCCGGCGCTTGATTCTGAAATTGCATTCTTTGATGGTCCCGGTGGATCGCAAGTTCCGAAATCCGTAGGCGATGCAATTGCCAAGGCAATTACGCAACCAACTTCAAATCGAAATACCGTGACCTTGTCCGAACAAAATGCTGAGAAATGTGTACAAGATTATCGTCATGCAGTTGCAGATCTTCTTAATTGTGATCCAAATGGTGTTATGTATGGTCGAAGCTGGACTCAATTAACTTATGACCTCTCTCGCAATCTGGCAAAAAGTTGGGGACCTGGAGATGAAATTATTGTTACTCGACTTGATCACGATTCAAATATTCGCCCGTGGGTGCAAGCTGCCGAAAGTAAAGGCGCTACGGTTAAATGGGCTGAATTTGATATTGAAACTGCCGAACTTCCGGTTGAGGCAATCACTTCTTTGCTTACCAATAAAACTAAATTTGTAGCCTGCACCGGAGCTGCAAATACTTTAGGGACCCGTCCTGATATTGCGGCAATTGCGAAAGCGGTTCATAGCATTGGTGCGCTATTTTTAGTTGATGCAGTGCATTTAACGCCACATGCGGCAATAGATTTTAAAGAAATAGGTGCAGACTTTATTGGCTTCTCTTCTTACAAGATCTTTGGCCCACATTGCGCCACATTGGTTGCAGATCCTGCGCTTTTAGAAACAGTGAAAAATGACAAATTAGCGCCGTCTACTTCGGTTGTACCTGAGCGATTTGAATTTGGAACGCTGCCTTATGAAATCATGGCTGGAGTTACTGCATCCATTGATTTCATTGCCGGCATGGATCATGAGGCGACCGGTTCGCGCCGCGAGCGAATCGTGAAATCTATGCAGGCGTTAGAGGATTACGAGCATCCATTATTTGAGTACATGGAAATGCAAATTAAAGCGTTACCAGGGGTTAAAACTTATGGCCATGCAAAAAATCGCACACCAACTCTGTACTTTAATTTTGAAGGTAAAGACTCCATTGAAATTTACAAACATTTAGCTAAATTAAAAATAAATGCACCAGCTCATAATTTTTATGCATATGAAGCTTCACATAAATTAGGACTAGGAGATAAAGGTGCGATGCGCGCAGGTTTAGCGCCTTATTCGACTAAAGAAGATGTTGATCGGTTAGTTGCAGGTTTAAAGAGCTTTTAGCGCACTAACAACTTTGGTAAGAGATGCTTTGGCATCACCAAACAAAAGCGTGGTCTTTGGATCGTAAAGTAATTCGTTTTCGATTCCTGCAAAGCCTGGACGCATTGAACGCTTTAAGAAAATAATGTTTGCGGCTTGATCAACATCCAAAATTGGCATTCCGTAAATTGGTGCACCAGGTGTGGTTTTTGCAGCAGGGTTTACCACATCGTTAGCGCCAACTACTAAGGCGACATCGGTCTGGGCAAAAGTTGGATTTACATCTTCCATTTCAACTAATTGCTCATATGGAACATTTGCTTCAGCTAATAACACGTTCATGTGTCCTGGCATACGACCTGCAACTGGATGAATTCCGTAAGCAACATCAATACCTTTAGCAGATAACAGATCAGCCATTTCACGGATAGTGTGTTGTGCTTGCGCTACTGCTAAGCCATAACCTGGCACGATAACTACGCGACGTGCATAGTTAAGTAAGATAGCAACGTCATCTGGAGAGCCACTTCGCACTGGGCGTTCTTCTTGTGATCCATTTCCGGAAACAGCTTTGGCAGTAAATGCGCCAAATAAAGTGCCCATTACTGAACGCCCCATAGCTACTGCCATTAATCGAGTCAAAATAGTTCCGGAAGCGCCAACTAAAGTGCCAGCGACAATTAAGAGAATATTTTCTAATACATAACCGCTAGCTGCCACGGTTAGCCCGGTAAATGCGTTGAGTAGCGAAATCACAATTGGTACATCGGCGCCACCAACAGGCAAAACAAATAAAACCCCAAATAGCAATGAAAGTACTGCTAATAATTCAAGTAATCCATTACCGCCTTGCGCAATTACAAAACCGGCATTAACAAAGATTCCTGCCAGAGTAGCTCCGATAACAAATCTGCCTCCCGGGAAAACTACTGGGCGAGTAGTCATTAATTCTTGTAACTTTAAGAAAGTAACTACAGAACCACTAAAAGAGATGCAGCCGACTACAACTGTAAATACTGTTGCAATCACCGCAAGAGTTGAAGCAGTGTCTCCAAGATTTAGATATTCAACAATTGCAACGAGCGCAGCTGCACCGCCACCAACTCCATTAAATAGCGCAACCATTTGAGGCATCTGTGTCATCTGCACCATACGTGCAGCGGGCACACCAAATGCAATACCAATTGCTAGTGCACCCAAAATCCATGGCAAGTTGTGAAGGGAACCTTCGTCACTCTTGTAAAAGAAAACTACAAAAGTTGCCAGACCAGCACCCGCGGCACCGATAATGTTTCCGCGACGCGCACTTTTTGGAGATGAAAGTCCTTTAAGTGCCAAAATGAATGCAACTGAAGAGACTAGACCTAATAAATCGTAGAGATTACGGTTCATTACTTCTTACCTTTGAACATCTCAAGCATGCGATCAGTAACTACAAAACCACCAATCATGTTGATTGTGGCTAGTACAACGGCAATAACTCCCAGAATTAATTGCAAACCACCATCTGCATGTCCTGCCACCAATATTGCGCCTACCAAGATGATTCCGTGAATTGCGTTGGCTCCCGACATTAATGGTGTGTGCAAAGTGGTAGATACCTTGGAAACAACCTCAAAACCAACAAAAACCGCTAGCGTGAAGATAGCTAATAGCGCTAAACCATTGCTCATGAGTTTCTCCTTGAACCTTCGTGAGTTAAAGCTGATGCAGTCACAATTTCATCTTCAAAATTGATATTTAATGAAACTTTCTGGTCATCTTTTGCTGGCACTGTTAAAAGTGTTAGCAAATTAAGCAGATTTCGTGAATACAAACTTGATGCATGAAATGGCAACGAACTTGGAACATCTTTACCACCCCAAATAATTACCCCACCGGAAGTAACCACAGTTTCACCTGCTACAGAACCTTCTGCATTTCCGCCAGTTTCTGCAGCTAGATCAATAATTACCGAACCCGGCGCCATTGAATCAACCATTGCTTTGGTCATTAGTCGCGGAGCTTGACGTCCAGGAACCGCTGCAGTTGTGATTACCACATTTGACTTTGCAATATAAGGAGTCAATAAATCTTGTTGTTGTTTTGCGCGCTCTTCGGTCATCTCGCGTGCATAACCACCTGCACCGGCTAGAGATTCAAGATCTAATTCAATGAAAGTAGCTCCCATTGATTTAACTTCATCAGCAGAAGATGGGCGAACGTCGTAAGCGCTAACAACTGCACCTAAACGTCTAGCGGTTGCGATTGCTTGTAGTCCTGCAACACCAGCTCCTAAAACTAATACTTGTGCTGGCGTAACCGTGCCTGCTGCAGTCATAAGCAAAGGAAAGAAGCGCGGGCTAAGTTCGGCGCCCATAAGCGCTGCTTTGTATCCAGCACACAAAGCTTGTGAAGTTAGTGCATCCATTGATTGTGCACGAGAAATTCTTGGCACCAATTCCATCGAAAATGAAGTAGCGCCGGCTTTTGCAAGCGCATCAATATTTTCAACTGCAGTTGTCGGTGAAAGAAATGAGATGGTAACTGCGCCTTTTTTCAAATTTGCCGCTTGATTTGGAGTAAGTGGTTGTACGGAAAGAACTACATCCGCATCTTTTATTACTTCACTAGCGATGCGAGCACCCGCAGCTTCGTAATCTTTATCGGTAGCTTGCGCGTGAATTCCAGCGCCACTTTCGATAACTACTTCATAACCAAGTTTGGTGAATTTACTGATGACATCAGGAACTAGCGCAACACGCTTTTCTCCGAGTCTTATTTCTTTAGGAACGGCCACAAGCATGTGGCAAATGTACTCAAGGCGAGCGTTAGATACTAGTTTCTTCCCTTTAGTTCACCACGTGTTAAGTGATAGAGCAAAGCTTGGATTGTGGTGCGACGATGAAATGCTTCGCGCCAAATTACTGATTTGGCACCATCAATCACGCTTGATTCCACTTCTTCTCCGCGATGCGCAGGTAGACAATGCATAAAAATAGAATCTTTTGCCGTATGTGACATTAGAGACTCTGTAATCGCAAAAGGGGCTAGCACTTTTGTTTTTTCATTTCGTTCGGATTCCGGATCACCCATAGACATCCAAACATCTGTATAAATTACTGATGCATCTTTGGCAGCCACAATTGGATCATGAGTAACTTCAATACTGCCACCAGATTTAGCTGCAATTTCTTTTGCTAATTTTACATATTCAGAATCTGGTGCCCATTTGCCTTCTGGAGTAGCGGCAACTACGTGCGCACCCATAATTGCACCCATAACCAACCAGGCATTTGTCATGTTATTACCATCGCCGAAATAGGAAAATTTACGCCCTGAAATATCTTTACCAAAAACTTCTCTGATAGTTACCCAATCAGCAAGTAATTGAGTTGGATGATCATCATCTGTAAGTGCATTTATTACGGGAATACTTGCGTTAGCACCTAATTCATCAACTTCAGATTGTTTATAGGTTCGGATAATTAGCGCATCGCAAAATCCACTGATGATTTTGGCGGTATCTGAAATGGTTTCGCCGCGACCTAATTGAAGTTCATCACCTCGGATAAAAATTGGAGTACCACCTAAATGTGCGGTGGCAGTTTCAGAGGCTAGGCGAGTACGAGTGGAAGGCTTAGTCATATAAATAGCTACAGTTTTGTTTCTGAGCTGTTCAGATGCTGATAAAGGTGCAGTGGCAAACTTGGCGGAAGATTCCAGCAACAACTCAATATCATCGCGAGATAAATCTGCGGTTCGCAGTAAGTCCTTCATCTGATAATTCTACCTGTAAAAGTAAACTCCCACTTATGCTAAAGAAAGCGCAAATCATTCCCGCAATCGCGGTGGTTCTTGCGCTCTCACTTGCTCCAGCAATGGCCGAGAATCCGCAACCACGAAAAATTTATAGCGGCTGGGTTCCTTATTATTCAATGAAAACTTCGTTACCTGCAGTTCTAAATAACATAGATTTAATAAGAGAAGTTATGCCATTTTGGTACACACTCAAATTTGCGGGAAATAAAGTTTCTATTACCGATTTGTATTCTCCGGCAAATCCAAGCGTGCCAATCACAACTCCACTTGCCACCATGAAAGGTGCTGGCCTGAGCATTATTCCGACAATTACAGATGGCACGGACAAATTAGTGCTTTCAAATTTATTATCAACTGAAAATGGTCGACAAGCTGCGGTTCAAGCAATAAATAATTTAGTACTTACAAATAACTTTGATGGAATTGACTTGGATTTTGAGAATTTTGCATTTGTCGATGGCAATACCAGTTGGGACAAAACCAAACCATATTGGGTGGCATTCGTAAAATCTTTAAGTGCGGCACTTCATGCAAACGGTAAATTGCTCTCTATAACCACACCATATTTACTTGATCCGACTACTGGTAAAAAAGGTTATTACGTTTATGCGTGGGCAGAAATTGCACCAGTAATTGATCGCTTAAGAATCATGACTTATGACTATTCAGTTGCAAAGCCAGGTCCAATTGGTCCACTTTCTTGGACTGAAAGCACATTGAAGTATGCAGTTTCAATCATGCCAGCTTCGAAAGTTTTTGTGGGACTTGCAGGTTACGGTCGTGATTGGGTGACAAAAGTAGAAGGTGTCTGCCCTGCTGATGTGGCCAAAACAGTTGTAGCAGGTGCGAAAGCAGCAACATTTGTAATGAGCAATGCGGCAAATTTAGCAGCAGGCTATGGCGCAACTATTCAGTACAACGAGACTCATCAAGAAGCAACTTTCACTTATCAAAAAATTTATAATGGAAATACTGCGACCGGGCTTTCCT
>CAXBPX010000012.1:0-20452 GCA_963977625.1 uncultured bacterium | reverse complement strand
GTTTTTAAGTCTTGCGTTGAAGAACTTTTTCAAAGGGGGCTTTTAAAAGCGATTTTTGCTACCGAAACGTTGGCATTAGGAATCAATATGCCAGCGCGAACTGTGCTTTTAGAGAAGTTAACTAAATGGAATGGTGAAGCTCATGTTCCTATTACTCCCGGTGAGTACACGCAATTAACTGGACGTGCTGGGCGCAGAGGTATAGATATTGAAGGAAATGCGGTGGTTATTTGGTCACCAACTGTGGATTCTGCAACTGCTGCGGGACTTGCCGCAACTCGTACCTATCCACTTCGAAGTTCTTTTTCACCTACTTACAACATGTCAATCAATCTCTTAGAGCGATACGGCAGAGATCGTGCTAGAAATTCTTTGAAATCTTCATTTGCCCAATTTCAAGCTGATAGGGCAGTGGTTGGCTTAGATCGTCAAATTCGAAAGAATTCCGAAGCGATCGCAGATTATCAGACTGAAAAACTCTGCCATTTAGGAGATTTTTCTGAGTATGCGAAGATTAAACGTGAGATAAAGCAATTGGAAATCTTAATTTCCAAACGCAGTCGCATCGATAATAAGCAACGGGCACATCTAGAACAAGAATTATCAGGGTATCGAAAATCGCTGCGACAACATGTTTGTCACTCATGTAACGATCGCGAATCACATTCGCGTATAGCCGAACGAGCAGATCGATTAATAAGAGAGAATGAAGGCTTGATTGCAAGGGTGGAAAATCGCACCAATGTGATTGCCAAAACTTTTGATCGCATTACGCAAGTGTTGGCTAACTTGGGTTATTTAAATGGTGATCGAGTCACAGATTCTGGAAAAATGCTATCCAAAATCTACGCCGAATCTGATCTCTTAATTGCCGAAACAATTCAAAGTGGTTTACTTAGTAAATTATCAGATATTGAAATCGCTGCCGTTTTATCGGTATTTCTCTTTGAATCTAGAAAACCTGAAGCTCCTAAAATCCCAAATACCCAAGTTCAAGATGCGCTCAAAGAGATTGTCAGTATTTGGTCTCGGTTACAGAATTTAGAGGCTGAATATGATGTAAAGACCCAGAAAGAGCCAGATTTTGGATTCTGTTGGATTGCATTTCGATGGGGTGGCGGTCACGGTCTAAATTCGGTGCTTAGAAATTCAGATTTATCAGTAGGAGATTTTGTTCGAGCCATCAAACAATTGATAGATTTATTAAATCAAGTAGCCGGAGCCCAACCAGAGCTTCGTGAAAAATGTTTATCAGCTATAAAGAAAATGGATCGTGGTGTGGTGATTTATTTAGGAGGATTAGCATGAGTTTGATGCTCTTAGATAGCGGTTCGCTTTGGTATCGCGCTTTTTATGGCATGCCGGATTCGCTGGTAGCTCCAGATGGAACTCCAGTAAATGCCATCCGGGGATATTTAGATATGTCTGCCCGGTTAATTGCAATGTATAAACCAAACCGTTTAGTGGCATGTTTAGATGGCGATTGGCGACCAACTTGGCGCGTTGAATTATTTCCTGACTACAAAGCTAACCGATTAGAAGAAGATGGTGAGGCAGAAGAAGAACCGGATCTCTTAACACCACAAATTCCCATTCTGCTAGATGTTTTGGATGCCTTTGGTATTCCGATTGTCGGTGCAGATGATTACGAAGCTGATGATGTGATGGCAACTTATGCGCTTACCGAACCCGGACCAATCCGCATTGTCACTGGTGATAGAGATCTTTTTCAACTTGTGACACCTGAACCCGATGTGCAGGTAATTTATTTAGCAAAGGGCATTAGTAATCATGATCTGGTTAATCAAGACTGGATTGCAAAGAAATACGACATACCTGGCGATCGCTATGGCTTATTTGCTACTTTTCGAGGTGATGCCTCCGATGGCCTGCCTGGAGTTAAAGGAATTGGTGAAAAAGGTGCTGCTTTAATCGCCAGACATTATGCAAATGCCGATGAAGCTATTGCAGGAGCTTTGGCCGAACACGAACATTTATCACCATCATTACGTAAAAAGATCATTGAAGGTCAAAGTTATTTAGCATTTGCACCTAAATTGGTTGCATGTGCAACTGATGTACCTTTGCCAAAGATAGATCTGAAATTACCTAAGCGACCAGCATCGTTAGCGCAGATCAAAGAGTTGCAGGAGCGGTACGGGCTTGGGGCTTCGGTAGATAGGCTGATTTCGGCACTTAACTGGTAACCAACAGGCAGCCGGCTGAACCTATTGAGCGTGGCTATACGCCGATAAGTTACATTATGTTAACTAAACTGAGGCGAACTCGCTTACCGGCGGACAGGTACAAATCAGGTTCCTATCCCCGTGTGCACCATCAATTCGACCTACCGTTGGCCAATATTTGCCTCTTTTACCCATAAGCGGTGAATTCTGACCATCTGGGAAAGCTGCCATTTCGCGGCTATATGGTCGATCCCAATCGGTGGTTAGCAAACTGCTTGAAGTGTGTGGCGCATGGCGAAGTGCGCTCTCTTCAATAGCAACTTTGCCGTTTCGAACTTCCTCAATTTCCGCGGCAATTTGTTTCATGGCTGCAATGAAGCGATGAATTTCAGTTAGATCTTCAGATTCAGTTGGTTCGACCATCAAAGTGCCAGGTACTGGGAAAGACATAGTTGGTGCATGGAAACCAAAGTCCATTAATCGTTTGGCCACATCATCAACACTGACACCTGTTTCCTTGGTGATATCTCGCAAATCCAAAATACATTCGTGCGCTACTAAGTTATTTGCACCGGTATAAAGAATTGGAAAATCGGAATTTAGCGCTTTCGCAATGTAATTAGCAGACAAAATAGCTACTTGAGTCGCTTTAGTTAAACCATCTCCGCCCATCATTGCAATGTATGACCAAGAAATAGGCAGAATGCTTGCTGAACCAAATGGCGCTGCCGAAATTGGACCAGGCCCGGTTGCTGGACCGCAACTTGGATCTAAAGGATGGTTTGGTAAGTACGGTGCTAAATGTTTTCTAGCAATAACCGGTCCTACACCAGGTCCTCCTCCACCGTGCGGAATCGAAAATGTTTTATGTAAATTTAAATGAGAAACATCTCCACCAAATTTACCTGGCTGCGCAGTGCCAACTAATGCATTTAAATTTGCACCATCTACATAAACTTGCCCGCCGGCATCATGAACTAATGCGCAAATATCCGAAATCGCTTCTTCAAAAACACCATGTGTTGATGGGTAAGTCACCATTAGCGCCGCTAACGCGTTCCCATGTTCGGCAATTTTGGCCTTTAGATCCGAAACTGAAACGTTGCCAGTCTCATCACAGGCAATAACCACTACTTTCATGCCAGCCATTACTGCCGAAGCTGCATTGGTGCCATGTGCAGATGATGGAATTAAACAGATATTGCGCGCTGCCCCACCGTTGGCATCTAAGAATTTACGAATCGCAAGCAATCCTGCAAATTCACCTTGCGAACCAGCATTCGGCTGTAACGAAACCGCGTCATAACCGGTGATCGCAACCAACCATTCAGATAGTTCTTGAATTAATTGACGTGAACCTTGATTTTGATCGGCCGGTGCAAAGGGATGAATCTGACCAAATTCTGGCCAAGTTACCGATTCCATTTCGGTGGCCGCATTTAATTTCATGGTGCAAGAGCCAAGCGGAATCATGGTGCGATCTAACGCCAAATCCCGATCTGCCAAAGTACGCATATAACGCATCATCGCAGTTTCGTTATGGTAATTATGGAAAACCGGATTTGTTAAATATTCGCTAGTTCTAAGCAAAGTTGACGGGATACTGCTCTCTCCCCTAGCAACTAAGGTAACTGAGAAAGCTTTTGCCAAATCATTTAATAATTTCTCATCAGATAGTTCATCAAATGCCACACTCACGCGATTAGCATCAACTACACGAACATTTATTCCTAAATCCGCAGCCGCTTTAACTTGTGCTGCAGATGCATCAAAAGTTACGGTATCAAAAAATGCTTTATTTGAATTCGGAGCGCTGGCTGCCCATCTTGCGGCAATGGCATGAACTCGTTCGGCAATCTCTTTCAAACCTTTTGGTCCGTGCCACATGGTGTAGAACGCGGCCATTACTGCAAGTAACACTTGGGCAGTACAAATATTAGAAGTTGCCTTCTCACGGCGAATATGTTGTTCGCGAGTTTGTAGAGCTAAGCGAAACGCAGTTGCACCATGCACATCAATTGATTGACCCACTAAACGTCCAGGCATAGAACGTTCTAAACCATTTCGAACTGCCATATAACCTGCATGCGGTCCACCAAAACCCATTGGCACGCCAAAACGTTGTGTCGAACCAACTGCTACATCTGCTCCCCATTCCCCTGGCGCTTTAATCATGGTTAAGGCCAACAAATCGGCAGCTGCGATTACGGTTGCATTTTTCTCATGCGCCCATTTAGCAAGTTCGTGATGATCGATAACTGCACCAAAAGTATTTGGGTATTGAACTAAGACACCGAAAACTTCACCAGAAATTTCTGCGAATTTAGTGACATCGAAAGTTTGCACCTTTAAACCAAGTGGATTTGCGCGAGTTTGGATTACCGCAAGAGTTTGTGGATGCACATTCTTATCTACTAGAAATACTGCATCATCGCTTCCCTTATAAGCTCGATTTGCCAGAGTCATCGCCTCTGCTGCCGCAGTTGATTCATCAAGCATCGACGCGTTAGAAATATCAAGCGCAGTTAAATCGGTAACTGCAGTTTGGAATGCAAAGAGCGCTTCTAATCGACCTTGCGAAATCTCTGGTTGATAAGGAGTGTAAGCGGTATACCAAGCTGGGTTTTCTAAAACGTTTCGTAGGACCACAGCTGGCGTGATGGTTCCGTAGTAACCCATACCAATTAAACTTCGGAAAACTTTATTTTTATCGGCACGTTCGCGTAGCGCTGCAATAGCTTCATTCTCGCTTAACGCTTTCGGTAAGGCATCAACTAATTTGCTTTTGATTGCAATGGTTTCGGGTACTACTTTAGAAACGAAATCTTCTAGATTTGAAAATCCAAGCGATTTAAGCATCTGCTGAATTTCATTTTCAGTTGGTCCAATATGACGTGAAGCAAACGTCATTTTCTATCCCCCAGTATCTGGTAATTGTTGAAACCCGAAGGGTTCACCAGGAATAGAATATTTCCTTTTTAAGCGCCGCGAGCCTTCCTGCGCGCTGAGAGCTCATCGTTACTTTCGCCACCTATTAGCTGGCCATCAACTTCGCCTTGCAGTAGCAGCAGGGAACCTTCGACCTCAGTTGCCACTTTGCCAACTGCGATGCCAAAAACCCCTTGACCGCCCTGAAGTAAGTCAATGATTTCATCAGGTGAAGAGCACTCGTAAATGGATGCCCCATCTGACATCAAAGTCATCTTCTCTAAATCTTGAATGCCTCTGGAACGTAAATGCTCTACTGCGGTACGAATATTCTGAAGCGATACCCCAGCATCTAGAAGTCGCTTAATGATCTTTAAAACTAAAATATCTTGAAAGCCATAAAGGCGCGCACTACCCGATCCTGCGGCATTTCGAATTGATGGCTCTAGTAAGCCGGTACGGGCCCAGTAATCCAATTGGCGATAGGTAATTCCAGCAGCTGAACATGCAGTCGCGCCGCGATAGCCGATTGTTTCCATCTCGTTTAAAGTCACTTAGGGAAGCTTCCTAACTTGTGGGGTTGGCTAAATGTAGAACTCTTTTGAGTATCCACCAAGGAGCGACACGCCTAAAACCTCTACTTTAGGTTTAGAGTCCTCAGGCGAAATCTTCTGGGGAGATCTCATCTAGGAATTCCTTGAACTTCTCGATCTCATCCTCGCCTTGTTCCGGAATCGAGATCCCCGCCTCTTCAAAGAGTTCATTGGTGGCCAAAATGGGTGCTTCTACTCTAACTGCCAAAGCCACTGCATCTGATGGCCTTGAAGAGACTTTCTGCTCTTGGCCATTTTCGTTTACCAGCACCAAATCTGAATAGAAAATACCATCGCGCAGCTCTGTTAAATGCACCGAACGAAGTCGGATCTTTTCGCTATTTAAAATATCTACCAATAGATCATGGGTTAATGGTCGCTGCGGTTTTAAACCCTGCTGGCTAAAAGCTATCGCTGTGGCTTCGGCAGTTCCTACCCAAATTGGCAAATACCTAGAACCTGAAATCTCCTTTAACAGCACGATCGGTTGATTAGAAGGCATCTCAATTCGGACACCAACAACCTCTACCGGAATCATTTTTAACGCAGACGGTTTAAGCCGGTACGAACTAAAGCTGCGTGCAATTTAACTGACAAAGATGCCAGCTCTCGTTGAACCTCTTCGGCCCGAGCTTTAGCTTCAATACTTTTCTGGCGAGTAAGTGGCGTAATTACTTGTTCGATTAATCCAACTTCACGATCTGATGCAGATTTGAAAGAACGTAGATGGCGCGCTTCGATTCCGAATGAAGAAAGTTCGGTTACGACTTTTGCCACTGCAAGTGCATCGCCATCGTAATAACGACCAACCAAAGTGATTAGACCATAGCTTTCAATTTCGACCAACTGCTCATCTTTCAAACCGGATGCCTTTAAAAGTTCATCACGAGATAGGCGAAGTTCGGAACTTTCTGCAAAAGATGCGGCGCTGATATCACTATCAGTTGAAATTAAGCCAAGTCGTGGCGCTGGTGCCGTAGTTGCATTACCAGGGGTTAGGCCTCTATCCATCGCCTCTAAATTATCTTTAATAACCTTTAATGGCAGGTACTGATCGCGTTGGGCTAATAGGACATAGCGCAAGCGATCTAAATCTGTTGCGGTAAATTTACGATATCCCGAAGGGGTTCGTTGCGGTTCAATTAAACCTTCAGACTCTAAAAATCGAATCTTTGAAATAGTCACATCTGGAAATTCACCACGGAGTCTTCCTAGTACTTCCCCAATGCTTAAATATGCGCGAGCTGGAACAGACATTTTTCCTATTTTCTTCTCTGGTTAATTTGCATTATCTATTTGAAACTTTTTTCGAATTTTGAACAAAGAGCATATGGAATTTTCCGAATTGAATCTCATCGCCACTTGTCAAAGTTGCTCGAGCAATTGAATTATTATTTACATATGTTCCGTTAAGACTTCCGAGATCAATTAATTCAAATCTCTCTCCGGTTCGTCTGATGTTGGCATGCTTACGAGAGACCGTGACATCATCTAGAACTACATCGCTTTCACTTGATCTACCAATCGATGTATCTGGGGAATCTAGAAGAAATCTTTCACCGCGATTTGGTCCACGGTGAATAATCAGCATTGCGGAATCTGGGTTCAGTTGGGAAATAACATTTCGTTCTTCAGAAGTTAATTGCTCAAGCGAATCCGCTTCATCAACTGAACGTAGCCCTAGATTGATAGTCGAGGTTACCTCGTACTCAATCTCTGGCATTTGCGCTCCTAAGTTCTCTGAATTTCGCCAAGGCAGAAACATTGATGTTAACTAAACCTTGAGGCGGAACTTAACGAGTTCTAGGGGTTACCGTCAAGTGGAGGTTTTGATTGGAATTGGTATGAATTAACCTAAATTAACCTATTAGAGCGGAATATCCCGCTGCATCCAAAAGTGCAGCAGATGGAGTTGAGATTTCAATCTCAGCAATCCAGCCAGCGCCATAAGGATCTGAATTTAAAGTCTCAGGTGCGGAATCTAATTGTGTATTTACCGAAACAACTTTGCCAGAAACTGGTGAAAATAGTTCGGAAACGCTCTTAGTTGATTCAATCTCTCCGCAAACTACTCCTTCAGTCACAGTATCGCCAACTTTTGGAAGTTGTACATAAACAATGTCACCAAGCGCACCTTGCGCGTAATCAGTAATGCCAATCTTGACCAGATTTCCGCCCGAGCTATCAACCCATTCGTGCTCTTTTGAATATTGCAGATTACCTGGAACGTTTGACACTTTTTACCCCCAAAACTTTAAATTGCTATCACTGGCTTATTAATCCGTTGGGAAATCTAATGCTTTTTACTCCAGATACCAAGTACCCAAAACCAGTCACCAGGTAGAGACCTATTCCCCAAGCGCTAAAGGACCAGCCCAAGATATAACCTAAATTACCTAACCACCCATCACTTTGCGATAAGAAGAGAAATGGAAAGGCATATAAAAGATTGAAAGTGGCTGCTTTACCAATGTAATTAACTTCAAGTATGGGCAAGCGCTTACGTTTGAGCTCCACATTTACCAATAGCAATACAAAATCTCGTAAAACCAGCAACAGTACTAACCAAGTTGGAAAAATCTCACGCTGCCAGAGCACATAAAGTGATGCCGCGATGTAGAAGCGATCAAAGAGTGGATCTAAAATGGCTCCAAGTTTTGATTCTTGATTTAGCCATCTGGCAACTTTTCCATCAAAGTAATCCGTTAAGCTGGCAATTGCCAAAACCGTCAGGGCCAAAGCATCTCTGCGATCTGCCGCTAACGTTAAAAAAACCGGAATTAACGCGCCCCGAAGCGCTGAGAGCAGATTAGGAATGGTGAACATCAATCTCGCTCCCTCACCTTTACCGATACCTGTACCGGGCTTCCTTCAAATCCAAACTCTTCGCGTAAACGGCGTTCGATAAAGCGTCTATAAGGTGGCTCAATCCAATCGTTGGTAAAGACCACAAATTTCGGTGGCGCAATTCCCGCTTGAGTAGCGTAATAAACCTTCGGTTGTTTGCCACCTCGAACTGGAGGTGGCGTTGCGCCAATTAACGCGCCCATAAATGAATTTAATTTGCCGGTCGGAACTCGCATCTCCCAAGAGGTAAGCGCAGTGCGAAGTGCCGGAGCTAAACGATCGCGATGCCACCCAGTTTTGGCCGCCACATTTACTCTTTGCGCCCAAGTTATATGAGTTAGATGGCGATCTAGCTCTTTATTTAACTGAAGCTGTCGATCTTCATCAACTAAATCCCATTTATTCATCACTAGCACCAAAGCTTTGCCAGCATCTTCAACCATGCTGATGATCTTTAGATCTTGCTCAGTTAGCGGCTCGGAGGCATCCAGCACTAGAGCCACAACCTCGGCTCTCTCAAGGGCAACTTGGGTTCGCAAAATTGAATAATAATCACTGCCGCTTGCTTGATTAGCTCGCTTCTTAATTCCAGCCGTGTCGACAAAACGCCAAGTAGTCCCGCCAAAATCAATTAATGAATCAACTGGATCCCTAGTGGTTCCGGCTTTGTCATCAACTAATGAAAGTTGTTCACCTGCAATGGCATTTAGCAAACTAGATTTTCCAACATTTGGTCGGCCAATTAGCGCCACTTTGCGATGATTATCTCTGACAATCGCACTACCAACTTCCGGTAATGCACCAACTACTAGATCTAAAAGATCGGCGCTACCTTTCCCGTGTAGCGCAGTTACAAAATAAGGCTCCCCAAGACCTAAATTCCATAATGAATGAGCTTCTGATTCTTCTTTAGCTGAATCAACTTTATTTGCTACCAAAAAAACCTTCTTGCCAGATTTACGTAGCGCATCAACCATTGCTTCATCTTCGGTCTGTGCACCTACTTGGGCATCTACTACAAACAAAATTACATCTGCCTCTGAAATTGCAACTTCGGCGCCGGCACTTACGCCTACTGAGATACCAGCGGGATGCGATTCCCAACCGCCAGTATCCATCAAAATGAATTCGCGAGCATTCCATTCGCATTCATAACGAACTCGATCTCTAGTTACTCCAGGGACATCTTCGACTATTGCTTCTCTTCGCCCTAGAAATCTATTTATTAAAGTTGACTTGCCCACGTTTGGTCTGCCAAGTATGGCCACAATTGGCAGCCCTAAAAGTTGGCGCTCTTTTAGCAACTCCCAGATCAATTCAACTGTTTCTTCAAGATTTAATTCCGTGGAATCGATTTCCACTGCATCAATTGCCTTTTCAAGTGGCGAAGCAGCGCGAGTTGAATCTTTCTCATCTCTAATGGCTAGTGATTGCGTTAAATTCTGATCAGTTTCTAATTCTGCTTCTCGACGCTTGGCTCTGGCAGCCAAATCTGCCGTTAAAAAGAGCTTTAAATGGGCTTGCGGTGCTACCACGGTGCCGATATCTCTACCTTCAACCACAATGCCTTTAACCGCACTTTCAATTATTTTACGTTGCAGAATTAGTAGTTCAGCTCTAACTTCGGGCATTGCCGCTATTGTCGAAACTTCCGCGGTAATTTCTTCATCTCTTATTGCTTGCGTAATATCTGATTTTCCACATTTTAGATTTGGATTCTCTGGATCTGAATTAAAAATTAATTTCTCAGCTTGCAGCGCAGTTACCAATTCGCTAGCAGTTGAGATATTGCGTTGCTTAGCTAACCAAGTCGCGCCACGATACAAAGCGCCAGTATCAAGATAATTCCAACCAGCGCGTTTTGCTATTGATTTGGAAGTACTGGATTTTCCAGCACCGCTTGGTCCATCCATTGCAACAATAATCGGCATTATTTCTCCGATCGCGGTGGATGTACGCGCCAACCTGCAGCAATCAAATGGTTATTTAAAATACTCGCACCTTCAGAACTTAACGCTAATAAAACCAAACCAGTCTCTTGTTCGGGTGAATGTTCAATAGAAATATCTTCCACGTTCACATTCGCTTTTGCACATTCATTGAAAAGCAAAGCCAATTGATTTGGTTTATCCTCAATAACTACCGGCAAATAGGTGTAATTTCTAGATGCGCTTCGATGTTTACCAGGTAGAGCTGATCTGCCTTTACGTCCACGTTCAAGAATCTCATTTACATCGTAGTTTTCAATTAAAGTCGATAAATCTTTTTGGAAATCTTTTAGCAGCGGGATTAATGATTCGCGATTTAAATTTAAAATTTCACGCCACAATTGCGGATTTGATCCAGCAATGCGCGTGGTATCTAAAACACCAGTTCCAGCTAACGCTAAATGTTCTGGATTTTTTCCTAATAATTGAGCAGCAAGTAATGAGGAAATTACCTGTGGTAGATGGCTAATTGCCGCCACCGCTTGGTCATGCTCCTCTGGGTCCATGGCAATCACCCTGGCGCCCAGGTGCTCAATTAAAACTTTGACCACCGCTATTGATTCACCGGAAGTTTCTTTTAACGGTGTGATAATCCAACTCTTACCAACAAATAGATCAGATTGAGCTGCCTCTGCCCCATCAAGTTCTCGACCTGCCATTGGATGGGTAGGGCAAAATCTCTTGGCAAATTCCAAATCTTTTTGTACTTCAACTTGAACTTTAGTTTTTGTGCTGCCTATATCTATAAACGTCGACTTTGGGTACGTACTTTTGTAGCGATTAATTATCGTTTCAAGAGCGCTAGTAGGCGTAGCTATCACCACAACAGTTGGATCCGTTACTTTTTTAGAATCAACTAGATCATTTGCCAGCGCTTGCGCACGACCATCTTCATCCAGTAGCTCTACCTCTGCCCCAGCACGCTTAGCACCCAGCGCGATTGAGGTTCCAATTAAGCCAGCGCCAATAACTACTAATTTCATGAGATCACTGAGCGATATCTTTACGTAGCACGCTCGCGCCTCGTAAATAGATGTGTTTAGCCTGTGCCGTCGGGTTATCAAACTGCGCGTGGAGCATGACTCTAATTACCAGCGGCAATGACCCTGGGACATCCATTTCGACCGCGCACAGAAGCGGTACTGCCCCAAAACCAATCTCCCGAGCTGAAGCAGCTGGAAAAGCGGCATTTAAATCTGGGGTGCAGGTAAGTAGAACTGAGATCACTTTTTCTGTGGATAGTGAATTTGCTTCCAGGATTGCCGGTAGCAACTCTTTAACCCCAGATGCAATCTCTTCAGGGGTATTTGCACCCACCTGAATTGCGCCTCTAATAGCTCTCAAGTTCATGTCGAGAGTTTACCTTTCTTCCCCTTAATACTGTTGGATTTAAAATTACTGACATTCCTACTTATTAATATGTCGATTTATAGAATCGCATCACGGTACTTCAATCTGAAGCGATCCTGAAATCGATTTCGTATATTGTCGATTTATTAATTTTAGATTGAAAAATTGAGCATATGAATATCGACAAATGGTTATTTCAGATATCCTGTTGTCTATAAAACGTTTTATCGATATTTGCATATTGTCTATTTATAGTTTTATGGCTTGATAGTCAAAGCTGTATATAAATTAGCCACTTCAACGTCATTTAGGTCTCGCCAGCGCCCTTCCTTCAAATCCCCCAGAAGTATCGGTCCGAACTGGCTGCGTACCAGTCTCAAAACCTCTACTCCAATCGCTTCCATGAGGCGGCGAATAATGTGATATCGACCTTCATGAATTTTTAATTCCAACCAATTATTTGGCAATTCTTTATAACCGATAACTCGACCAATACCATCTTCAAGTTCTATGCCCTTGGTCAAAATCGCTTTGGCATCCTTTGGCAGCTCGCCCTCAAAATTAACCAGGTAAGTTTTTTCGAGCCCGAAACTTGGGTGGGTTGCTCTAAAGGTGACATCGCCGTCGTTGGTAAGCAAGATCAAACCTTCCGACTCTTTATCTAGCCTTCCAACATGAAAAAGTCGCTCTTTTCGAAAATCAACTAGCTCAGATAGTGAAGGGCGCCCATCCGGGTCAAACATGGTAGATAGAACACCTCTAGGCTTATAGAGTGCTAAATAAGTTTTAGACTTTGTAATTGATAATGTCTCACCATCAACTTCGACTTTAGACTTATCGTTTACTTTAAAACCCAGTTCGGTGATTCGCTTACCATCAACCTTCACGCGTCCAGCTTCTATCAGCGAGTCCGCGCCACGACGGCTGGTTACCCCAGCGTCAGCAATATATTTATTTAAACGTATTTCCATTAGCAAGATTCCCATCTTTCACTAATGGCAATTCTACGTTAGTCGGTTAGAGAATCCAAAACCTCATCTAAAGCAGCCAAATCAGGTAGGTAAGGCGCTAGCGCAGGTAGATCTTCGAGTGAATTTACTCCGATTCGCTCCAAGAAATAGCTGGTTGTCCGATACAAAATTGCCCCAGATTCATGTTCGATGCCAGACTCTTCAACCAAGCCACGGTTTACGAGCGTCTTCATGACTGCCTCAACATTGACCCCTCGAATCGCAGAGACTCGAGCGCGAGAGATAGGTTGGCGATATGCGATAACCGCTAAAGTCTCAAGTGCCGCTTGAGTTAACCGGCTCTGCTGCCCATCAAGCACAAATCGTTCAACCACTCCCGCTAAATCTGGATGGCTATAGAAGCGCCAACCACCATTGATCTTCTTTAATTCAAAGCCGCGATCTTCAAAACTTGCTACCAATTCTGAAAGCGCGATCTCAATCTCCTCGACCGTTTTTTCCAAGATGGTCGCTAAAGTGGTTTCAGTGACAGGCTCATCGACAACCATCAAGATCGCCTCTATCGAACGATGAATCTCATTCATCACTTGCCTCCTCTAAACCTACGGGGGTATCGAACTCTTGGGTGATAGCTATTTCCCCGGATTCTGAACCCACCCAACTTATCTGAAGATCCGTGTAAGCCTCTAATTGTTCGAAACGAAGCGACCCCGTCCGATATAGATCAAGTAGGGCTAGGAACCTGGCCACAATCACCATTGGCTCGTGGGCATCATGAACCAGCGCTCTGAAACTTAAAGATTTGGCTAACCGTAGCGCCGCAATCACGAACTTGGTCTGTTCGGCGACATTAACAAGCGGTCGATGGATATGTTCGACCGAAACCACCGGCGGCGCCTTTGGATAGAGCACTCGGTCGGCAATAATTGAAAAGCGTTCTGGGCCTACCCCGATTAGCACCTCTGGCAAAAGGGCTGCAAAATGCGCATCCAACGCGGTGCTTCGCGCAAAACTCTTCTCCGCTAATGAAATTCGCTCTGCAAAGGTTGCGGCAATTTCTTTGAAGGCGCGATATTGCAATAAACGAGCAAAGAGGAGATCTCTTGCTTCTAGAAGCGCTAAATCAGCCTCATCCTCAACTTCACCTTGAGGCAATAACTTGGCAGCTTTTAAATCCAAAAGCGTAGCGGCCACAACTAAAAATTCAGTTGCTTGATCTAGTTGCCAACCTTCACCGCTCTCTTCGAGTTTTCGAATGTATCCGATGAACTCATCTGTAACCAAAGAGAGCGCAACTTCAGTTACATCTAACTTATGGCGCGAGATTAATTGCAAAAGTAGGTCAAATGGACCGTCAAAATTCTCTAAATGGACAGCAAAACCCGTTACCTCTGGGTTTTCTAAAAGTTCCATAGGCGGAAAACTTATCTCATTTAAGCGTGGAAACTTGCCTATTCGAGTGAAGGCACCTAGGTTTCCACCTTGAAAGGCAGGTTTAACGCTTGAACGCTAAATCGACATTTGAGGAAGTTGTTACCACTGCATCGTTAACTGATAGCGATGCCAAAACACTTCCAACACCCGAACCAATTACTGCCCATGGTGGCGCAAAAGTAATTTCTATTTTTAATCAAAAAGGTGGCGTTGGTAAAACTACTACCACCATCAACTTAGGTGCCGCACTTGTTGAATTAGGTCGTCGCGTACTGCTTGTTGATTTTGATCCACAAGGCGGCATGACACTTGGACTTGGTGTGCGCGGAAATGAATTACCAAAAGAAGAGACTGTTTATTACGCAATCATGGATCCAGCACATAATCCAGAAGATATCGTTTTAAAGAGTTCTTTAGCTGGATTAGATTTTCTGCCTGCAAATCGCGAATTAGCAACTGCCGAAACAGTGCTGGGCGCTGAAATTGGTAGCCAATTCTTCTTAAAGCGAGTCTTAACTCCTTTAAAAGATTTCTACGATGTGATTTTGATTGATTGCCAGCCAACCATGGGCCAATTAGCTATAAATGCGCTGGTAGCTTCGGATGAAGTGATCGTGCCGCTACAGTGCGAGTGGTTCTCATTGCATGGATTTATTGAATTAAATAACAATCTAAATAAAGTTCGCCAAGCCTTAAATCCTGATTTGAGGTTAGCTGGCATTTTGGCAACTATGTATGACCGACGTGCGGTACACAACCGCGAAGTTCTGGCAAGGATTGTCGAACAATTCCCTGAAGATACTTTCGAAACCATCATTGCAAAAACCATTCGGTTCTCAGAAAGTTCAGTTCAAGGTGAACCAATCACACAATATGCACAAAATTCAGGCGCAGCTAATGCTTATCGCAGATTAGCTCGCGAATTAATCTCTCGAGGAGGAGCTAAATGAGCCGCCGCGCTTCCCTACCAGGTGCCGATGAATTATTTCGTAATAAACCATTGGTATCGGTACCAGATGTTGTTGCAACTGAAGATGCAGCGATGCCAATTGAAGCAACTAAGCCAGCTAAAAAGAGTGGCGCAGTTAGACAAACACAACGTCGTCGTGCGACCACTGCTCGTACACCATCTGGGCGCGAACGTCACGATGAAAAAATTACGGTTTACTTATCACCGGATGAACTTTTTGATTTAGATCAGGCACGCATTTTATTGCGTGGAGATTTAGGTTTAGCCGCTGATCGTGGACGAATTGTTCGTGAATCGTTGGCAGTGATCATCTCTGACTTAGAAGCTAAAGGCGAAAATTCAATTTTAGCTAGACGTTTACGCGGTCTATAGATCTAAAACTTTTCTAGTTAAGCACGAGGGTGCGCCAGTTTGTATGACTCGCGCACCTTATCAATAGTGATTAATGTGTAAATCTGAGTCGTTGTTACAGATGCATGTCCTAACAATTCTTGCACTACTCGAATATCCGCACCGCCATCTAAAAGATGTGTGGCATAAGAATGCCTAAAAACATGGGGCGTCACGCGAGCATCCAAACCTGATTTGCTGGCGGCGCTTTTCACAATTTCCCATGCACTTACTCTGGATAATCTGCTGCCTCGGCTATTTAGAAAAAGCGCATTTTCACTTATATTCTTATTAAGAATGGGTCTGACTCTAACCAAGTAATCATCTATCGCAGCTTTAGCAAAAGAGCCCAGTGGCACTAACCGTTCTTTCCCGCCTTTTCCCTTTAGTTTTAGCACCCAAATACTCTGCTCGGCCACCACGTTCTCCGAAATATCATTTAAATTAATACCCACAACTTCAGATACTCGAGCCCCGGTGCTGTAGAGCAGTTCTAGCAATAAGTAATCTCGTAGTGAAATTGGCACACTTGGATCTTTTGCCGTTTCAATTAATTTGGTTACCTCTTCGACGGTAAGTGCTTTGGGCAAGCGTTGTCTCTTACCAGTTTCCGGCAAATCATCCGTTGGATCAGGGATACTAAATTCACGATTTAAAAAAGTATGAAACGATCTTATAGCGCTGAAATTGCGCTCTAAAGAAGCTGGCGCTAAATTTGAAATTGAGTGCGCGTATTCTTTAATTGAAGTATTTGGATTATTTAAACTCCAGTTGAGATATTTTGATAAATCTCTTTGATAGGCAGCAATGGTGTTGGCAGCCGCGCCTTTTTCGACGCGGAGATAATTAATAAACGAATTCAGTAAATTGATATCCATGGGCAGTTGCTACGGCTTCGTAAACGACTTTCCCTTCGCAAACATTTAAACCTTTTGCTAAATCAGAATTCTCTGCAAGTGCTTTTCGCCATCCCTTATTGGCAATTGAAATTGCATAGGGCAAAGTGGCGTTAGTTAACGCGTAAGTTGATGCCACCGGTACTGCACCTGGCATATTAGCAACGCAATAAAAGATTGAATTATGTACTTTGTATGTAGGTTCGGCATGAGTAGTTGGCTTTGAGTCCTCGAAGCAACCGCCTTGATCGATTGCGATATCGACTAGAACAGACCCATGTTTCATCCGAGAAACCAATTGATTTGAAACTAATTTTGGCGCTTTTGCACCATGAATTAATACTGCTCCGATCACCAAATCAGCTTCCAGCACTTCTTGTTCGATTGCATGGTCGTTGGACATCAAAGTTTTGATGCTTCCGTTGTATAGCGAATCGATGTACTGAAGTCTGTTGACGCTTCGATCTAATATCGTCACATCCGCACCTAAACCGCGCGCCATCACGGCGGCATTTAAACCCGCGACACCGCCACCAATCACAACAACTTTTCCAGGTCGCACTCCTGGCACTCCACCCAATAAAACTCCTCTGCCACCATTTGGTTTTTGTAACGCGGTAGCGCCAACTTGGGTTGATAATCGTCCTGCTACTTCAGACATTGGAGCAAGTAATGGCAGCTGACCATTAACTTCAACTGTTTCGTAAGCGATTGCAACATTTCCAGACTTTATTAAAGCATCAGTACATTCCTTGGATGCTGCCAAATGTAGATAGGTGTAAAGAATTTGCCCCTGCTTCATCAATGGATATTCAGCGGCCAGCGGTTCTTTTACTTTCATAATCATGTCCGCTTGTTCCCACACATCTTTAGCATCAGCAACTAAAACTGCACCTTGCGCCGAGTAATCAGCATCTGTGATCGCCGATCCTAAACCTGCGTTTGTTTCAATAATAACTTTGTGTCCGTGCTTAACCAATTCACGGACACCTGCTGGAGTCAAAGCCACTCTAGCTTCAAGAGTTTTTATTTCCTTAGGAACGCCAATAATCATGTGGCTATTTAATCGCAGCTTTAATCAATGCCGCAAATAAAGGATGAGGTCGTGTGGGACGCGATTTAAATTCAGGATGCGCTTGCGTACCAACATAATATGGATGGACTTCTCTAGGTAACTCTACAAATTCCACCAAATCTCTTTCGGTATTCATTCCACTAAAAACCATGCCAGCGGCTGAAATCTGATCGCGATATTTATTATTTACTTCGTATCGATGGCGATGACGTTCGGTAATTTCAGTTTCTCCATAAGCATCTGCAACTAGAGATCCTGATTGCAGCGTAGCTTTATACGAACCGAGTCTCATGGTGCCACCTAAATCTCCTTCACCTGAAACATTTGCTAATTGATCAGCCATGGTTGCAATTACTGGTGCATCCGTATCTGGTGCAAACTCTGCCGAATTAGCGCCTTTAATGCCGGCCAAATTACGAGCACCCTCAATCACCATACATTGCAGTCCTAAACAAAGACCAAGTGTTGGGATTTTATTTAAACGGGCGTAGTTGAGTGCGCCAACTTTGCCTTCAATGCCACGAACTCCAAAACCACCAGGAACGCAGATAGCATCCACATCTGAAAGAGATTGCTTTGCACCATCTGCAGTTGCGCAATCATCAGAAGTAACCCATTTGATTTCTACCTTTGCATTATTGGCAAATCCGCCTGCACGTAGCGCTTCCGTAACTGAAAGGTAGGCATCCGGTAAATCAATATATTTTCCAACTAAAGCAACTTTTACATGATGTTTTGGGTTGTGTACCGCTTCTAATAATGTACCCCAATCACCCCAATTAACATCTTTAGCTTTCAAGCCAAGTCGGCGCACTACATACGCATCTAAACCTTCGTTAAATAGCACCTTTGGGATGTCATAAATAGATGGCGCATCAACTGCGGCCACCACAGCTTCTTGATCCACATCGCACATAGCTGAAATTTTCCGTTTTACAGATTCAGGGATTTGTCGATCAGAGCGCAACACCACACCGTCGGGTGCAATACCAATACTTCGAAGTGCCGCAACTGAGTGCTGAGTAGGTTTGGTTTTTAATTCACCAGAAGGGCCAATATATGGAACTAAAGAAATATGCAGGTAAAAAACATTATCGCGGCCAACTTGCTGTCTAATTTGACGAGCTGCTTCTAGGAAAGGTTGAGATTCGATATCTCCGACCGTGCCACCAATTTCGGTAATAACTAAGTCAACATTTGGTCCATCAAATGCCAACATGCGCTCTTTAATTTCATTGGTAATGTGCGGAATAACTTGAACCGTTTCACCTAAATATTCACCGCGACGTTCCCGGCTAATAACTCTTGAATAAACTTGTCCAGTAGTTACGTTGGCATCTCCAGAAAGCGAACGATCTAAGAATCGTTCATAATGACCAATATCTAAATCGGTCTCTGCCCCATCATCAGTTACAAATACTTCACCGTGTTGGAATGGATTCATCGTGCCAGGATCCACGTTTAAATATGGATCAAGTTTCTGCATTGTGACTTTTAAACCACGAGCGACCATTAAACGACCAAGACTGGATGCGGTTAAACCTTTTCCGAGACTTGAGGCGACTCCGCCAGTTACAAAGAGATGTTTTGTCACATGAGAATTGCTCATGGGAGAGAAACTTATCACGTTTTTCTATCGTGAATGCACAATCAGCTCTTCTGCGTGTTTACGCGCTGAAATGGAATCTTCATGGCCAGCCAACATACGTGCAATCTCTTCAATTCGTTCATCATCCTCAATTTTGCGAATTTGGCTAAGTGAAACTGAACCACTTTCATCTTTGGATACCACAAAATGGGTATCGCCCCACGCGGCAACCTGAGGCAAGTGCGTAACTACTACAACTTGTGCCACTTTCGATAACGCCTTTAGCCGACGCCCTACTTCAATCGCAGCTTTTCCGCCAACTCCGGCATCAACTTCATCAAAAATATAAGTACCAATCTCTTCATTCATCGCAATCACAACTTCAATTGCAAGTGCCACTCTAGAAAGCTCGCCACCTGAAGCACCTTTAGCGATTGAAACCAAAGGCGCATCTTTGTGAGTTTGTAAAAAGAAATTAACTTCGTCAAAACCGTTACTTGTCAATTGATTAAAAGTGCTTCCGCTTTTTACTTCGACAATCAGATTGGTGTTGGGCATTGATAATGCATGAATCTCCGTAGACGCCGCAGCGCTCAATTTTGCTGCTGCGATTTTACGCACTTTGGATATTTCTTCCGCTTGTGAGACTGCGTACTTTTCTAACTTGGCTAGTTCTGCTTCTAACTCAGCTATGCGATCATCGCCACCTGTGAGATCAGCAATTTCATTATCAATATTGGCACCAGCATCGATTAATTCAGTTAAGGCAATATTTGAGTCGGTAGCCGTCGACTTAGAATGTCGTTTTATAAACGTATTGAGTTCTGATTTTCGCTGTTGCAAATATTCAAGACGTGACGGATCCGCTGCTAAATCAGAGAGATAACTGGCCAAATTGGCAGCCACATCCTGTAACTCAAAGAAGGCATCATTTAATTTCTCTGACAGTTGGTCCAATGTTGGATCTAAGGTGACCGCTTTCTCAAGAGATTTTCGGGCGTTTGACAGCCCGGTTAACACGCCGCTTTCATCATCTTCTAAAGCAGAGCTGGCAGCACCTGCGGTAGAAGTTAGCCCTTCAATAGAATTTAAGCGGTTAATTTCATCATTTACTTCTTGCAATTCACCATTTTGAGGTTTGATTTTTTTATAGGCAGCGGCAAATTCTCTAAGGGCTTCTAATTGCTTTTCTCGCTCTTTGCCTGCGTTCTTCATCGCCTTTATTCTCTTAGTTAA
>CAXBPX010000011.1:0-21091 GCA_963977625.1 uncultured bacterium | reverse complement strand
TTGATCCTGCAAGTGACATGGAAACTATTAACACCGAATTAGCGCTCGCAGATTTGCAATCGATCGAAAAGCAATTACCGCGTATTGAAAAAGAGGCCAAACAAAACAAAGAGAAGCAAGCGCTACTTGATGAACTCAAGAAAGCCAATGCCATTTTAGAATCAGGCAAACCGATTTCAACTGCCGGATTAAATTTAGAGATTTTAAAAGAAGTTCACTTACTTACCGCCAAGCCATTTCTTTATGTTTTTAATGTCGATGCCGCAGAATTAAATGACAAGGCTTTGCGCGAAAAGTTGCAAGCATTAGTTGCACCATCAGAAGCAATCTTTTTAGATGCCAAAACCGAAGCCGAACTTGCTGAATTGCCAGATGAAGATGCGCAAGAACTACTTGAATCAATTGGTCTTACTGAACCAGGACTCACCACTTTGGCACGAGTTGGATTTAAAAATTTAGGCCTACAAACTTATTTAACAGCTGGTCCAAAAGAAGCGCGCGCTTGGACTATTCACAAAGGTGACAGTGCACCAGCAGCTGCCGGAGTGATTCATACAGATTTCCAGAAAGGTTTCATCAAAGCTGAAGTTGTGAGTTTTGCAGATTTAATGCAGTACGGATCAATGCAAAGCGCTAAAGAACATGGCAAAGTGCGCATGGAAGGCAAGGACTACATCATGCAAGATGGCGATGTGGTCGAATTCCGCTTTAACGTATAGCTGCTTCTTTACTAGGCGGTAGTTCAACGTTTTTCAATTTGTTTTATTTAAGTTTTTGATGACCAGTCTTTAATTAGAGTCTAAACTTCTCTTTGGTTCACCCACCATGTTCACCCATTGTGTGACGGGGGCGAATCCTCACCTTGGGTGTGATGAAGGGGGGTGGAACTTAGGAAGTGTTCAAACTTCTCAAGAAGTCAATCGCTTATTTACTAACGCTTTTAACGATTTCTACTTTTCTTACCGCGATAAATGTTGCACCAGCGAATGCCGTAAATACTTGCACAGGTGCTTTTCCTACGGACTCTTTATGGAAACCAGTTAGAAACACGACTGGTGGACTTCTTACTGATCCACTTAATGATGCGGGTGGATCTGCCAATAATTCGCAATCTGATATTTATGGCGCAGAGGCAACTGCAACAACACCTGCAGGAAGTGCAATTGACTGGTATTCAAATGGAACTAGTGGATGCTTTCAATTCAGAATGCGCTTAGCACAAAGCGCATTAAATGGTTCAAGAATTGACAATAATCTCTGGATTGTAGGACTTGGAACTAACTCGACTACAAACGCATATTTAGTAGTAGATGGAGCAAACTCAGGTGCAAATAGCGTAAGAATATTTAATGGCTCTTCTGTCGAACAATTTACATATAATTTTAATCTTGCAGGTTCCAATACCGATTATGCGTATGTAACAAGCGTAGGTTCAGGCGCTTCCATTAGGTATTACGTTTATTGGCAAGTTCCATATGCAGATTTGATCTCAGTCTTAGGCGTTTCTACCATTTATGGTTTTTTTGCTGGCACAAGTCAGTCAAACTCTTTCTCTTCAATTAATCAAGATTGTTTGCCAAATTCAGCTTCGTGTGCAGTCACATATGCGAGTACTCAAAAAGTAGATTTGTCACAAGATGTAAGTGTGGCTGTGAGTCCACCGGTTATTACAAGTTTATCTGTAACAAAAGGAACTACTGCAGGTAGCACATCAACTGTAATTTCAGGAACTAATTTAACAAATACTGTGCGCGTCTTATTTGGAAATTCACCAGCCACGATTACCTCATTCACCTCAACCTCAGTCACTGTTACAACTCCCGCCGGAACAGTTGGCGACGCAAATGTCCAAGTTGAAACTGCGGGCGGTGGCCTCTCAAACATTCTGCAAAGCGCATACGACTACATAACTTCTCCTACAGCTACAACTGTGGCAGCGACAGGTTTGAGCAGCACCACTGCACAACTTAACGGCTCCGTAAATGCAGGAAATGATTCAACTACTACTTCGTTTTGTTGGGGTACATCAAATGTTTTGACAGGCTGCTCAACAGTAAGTGCACAGACTCAAACAGGTACTTCTACAAATTCCATTTCCTACAGTCTTACCGGACTAACAAATAGCACTACTTATTACTATCGTGCCGCAGGAACAAATTCACTAGGCACCAGTACCGGATCTATCCTGAGTTTTACCACTGCAGCCGCACCATTAAGTGTCTCTAGCACCTCGCCGTTAACGGGTGGACAAGTAGGAGTTTCTTATTCGTTTTCATTAGCAGCCACCGGCGGCAGTGGTACTTACTCATCGTGGGCAATAACTTCTGGATCATTACCTTCTGGATTAATTATGAGCTCGTCCGGCGTAATTTCAGGAATTCCAACTGCGACCGGCACAACAAGCAACATAGTCATTCAAGTTACAGATTCAGCAGGAAGTACCGCATCTGCAACCTTCAGTATCACTATAAGTGTCGGCCCACCAACAGCAACTACTTTAACTGCAACATCAATTGCTACAACTAGTGCAACTCTAAATGGAAATGTAAATGACAATGGTGCGTCTACAACCGTTTCGTGGTGTATGTCCACAGATGCAGCTGTTGCGGCCAGTGGCGCATTGTTTTCTTGCACACAAATTTCAGTTTCAGCCTCACCAAGCACGGTATCAGCAAATGCGGGATACACAGCGATTACTGGATCTGCAAGCGGTTTAACAAATTTAACAACTTATTATTTTCAGATGAAAGCAGTAAATTCTGCCGGAACAACTTATGGATCGATTCTAAGTTTTGATACTAGTAGTAAGACAAATCAATCAGCCCTAACTGCTACTTTAAGTCCAACCAGCAAGACTTACCCATATTCACAAGTTATGAATAACTCTACTTCTGGTGGAAGTAGCGCAGGTACAGTCACCTACCAAATCGTGCCTGGTGGCACTGCTTCGGGGTGTTTACTATCTGATTCATCGGCTACAGCAACTTTGACCGCGGATACATCCGGAACTTGTTTGATTACTGCGACTATGGCAGGAGATGCAACTTATAAATCTGTAACAAGTTCTGCAGCAACTTTTACTTTCAATAAAGCAAGTCAAACTCTTAGTTTTGCAACTACTTCATATTCTCTTTCATACGGTCAGAGCCAAACTGTAAGTGCAACTGGAACAGGTACTGGCATGGTTACTTACTCGGTTGGCGCTTCAACCGCATGTACTGTTTCAGGAGCATCTGTAACTATTACATCTGGCACAGGAACTTGCACTGTTACGGCAACCATCGCAGCAGATCTTTATTACAGCTCCGCTAATTCTTCAAATTCTGTATCAATCACAGTTACTAAATCAGATCAGACAATTACTTTTGATTCGCTTTCAAATAAGACCTTAGGAACTGGAACATTCACAGTTAGCGCAACTGCTTCAAGTAGTTTAACTGTTGCATTTACTAGTGCCACGACAGGTGTCTGCACAGTCTCATCAACTACAGTTACTTTAGTTACCGCTGGCACCTGCACAATAAATGCAAATCAAGCTGGAAATGATTATTACAGCGCTGCATCCCAAGTGCAGCAATCATTCACTGTCGCAGCTGCCTTGGCTATCACCACACCAAACTCAGGACTTTCAGGAACCTACAACAGCGCATACTCACTTGCAATTTCAACATCAGGTGGAACAGGAACTAAATCTTTCTCGGTCACAGGTACTTTGCAAGCTGGCTTGTCAATTAATTCATCTACGGGAACCATCTCAGGAACACCAACGGAAGTTTCTGATAAGTCAGTAACAGTAACTGTTACTGATCAAGCTAGTGCAACAGCCACAACTTCAAGTTTCACAATTTCAATTGGCAAAGCGACACAAACGATAAGTATTTCTTCGCTTGGAACATCATCAAAAACTTATCCATATTCGCAAGCATTAAACATCACAACTACCGGAAGCAGTGGAAGTGGTAGTAAAACTTACGCAATTGCCTCTGGTGGAACGGCCAGTGATTGCGCCTTGAGCAATTCAACATCTACCGCAACTATTTCTGCTTCAACTTCGGGAACATGTTTGATAGCGGTAACAATTGCAACTGATAGTTACTATCAAGAGGCAACTAGTTCCGGATCTACATTTACGTTTAACCTAGGAACCCAAGCAAGTATTACCGCAGTTACTTTAAGTGCCACAACAAAGGTCTACCCGTATAGCCAAGCTTTAACTGCAACTAGTGTTACAGGAGGTTCTGGCACTGGTGCGCTGACTGTTACAAGTGTTTCAAATGGCACCGCCACAGGCTGTTCATACAGTGTCGGAACCCTTACCGCTTCCACGGCTGGAACTTGTACCGTTACTGTGACAAAAGCAGCGGATTCAAATTATAACTCGGCAACTGGAACTGCAACTTTTACGTTTTCTAAAGCATCCTTAACCGTGACGGCATCGTCACATACTGTTGCTTATGGGGCATCGGTTCCAACCGTCACGCCTTCGTATTCGGGTTTTGTTAATTCTGAAACCGCTTCTTCATCAAGTTTCACAACAGGTTTGTCAGCTCCAACTTGCACAACAACATACACAACTTCTACTAATGCCGGATCATCAACTACAACTTCTTGTTCTGGAGGATCTTCGGCTAATTACACTTTTGATACCTATACCAGTGGTTCTGTAACGGTGAATCGAGCTTCTCAAACTCTAACAATTACTCCTGGACTTTCGACAATAACTTATTATTCCCAAACCAGCTTGACGCCTTCAGGCTATAGCGGCACTGGATTAATTACATATTCAAAAACTGGCACGTGCACACTTTCTGGTGCGACTGTCACTGCAAATGCATCTACAGGTTCATGCGATGTATCTGCATCAATTGCCCAAGACACCAATTATGAGTCTGCTACTTCAAGCACGGTTAATATATCAATGACCAAAGACACTTTAACTGTTACTCCGGCCAACAAATCAATAGCCGTTGGTGCTTCAGTACCTGAATCAACTTTTTACTCTAAAACAATAAGTGGATTTATGAATAGTGAAACTGAATTGAATGCAGCTGGTTATTCTGCACCAATATGTACTTCGAGTTACACAACTTCTAGTCCTGCAGGACCCTTAACAATAAGTTGTAGTGGAGGATCAGCTACAAACTATAATTTCGACACTTCAGCTACTGCTACCTTAACTATTTCAAATAAAACTGCACAGACAATAACTTTTAATTCACCAGGTACTCAAACTTATAAAACTAATTTTTCAGTCTCAGCTACAACAACTGCGAGTGGCTTATCGGTAACAATTACGACAAGTGGAGATTGCACGGGCTCAGGAACTGGAACGGTTACGATCACGCCTACACTTGCGGGATCTTCGAATTGCACACTAACCGCTTCACAAGCAGGTGACGCCACATATGCTCCAGCTAACGATGTTTCAGCAGTAATCTCAATTTCAAAGGTATCCCTGACGGTAACCCCATCTGCTTTGACCTTGAATTACGGTGATGCGGTACCAACTTATTCAAAGTCGGTAACTGGCTTCGTTAGCACGGATACAGCCGATAATGCTTCTGGATATGTTGCACCTCAATGCACATCTTCGTATTCCAATTCTTCCAGCGTCACTACTTCGCCATTAACTATTAGTTGTACCACCGGAAGTGCAGACAATTACAGTTTTAATACCAGTGCCACTGCGAATCTGACAATTAACAAAGCCTCGCAAAATATTTCTTTCACAAGTCCAGGCACTAAAACTTTTGGTTCTACATTTACAACTACCGCAACTTCTAGCTCTGGTCTATCTGTAACTATAACTGCTTCTGGTGATTGTTCAGGGACTGGAACTAGCCCAGTTACGATTACGCCGACAGCGGCTGGTAGCAACTGTGTATTAACGGCTAGCCAAGCAGGTGATAATGATTATTCTGCAGCGTCAAATTCTGTTAATACAATTACGATTTCAAGTGCCAGTGCTTTAACTCCGACTTATAGTTCTGTAACAAGTGTTAATGGTGGGTTTACTGTAGATGTGACTAATTACGATTCAAATTACTCATGGTCATATGCGGTCAATTCAGGATCAATTGCAAATGGAAGTCCATCTGGTTCTACCGTGCAATTAACAATCTCTGGACTCGCTTCAGGCGCAAGTGCGACTGTCACAACCACAACAAGTAGAACTGGTTACACAGGGGGAAGTGCCACAATTTCTGGAAATGCATTAACCGAACCAACCCTTGCACTTGTTTTTCCAGGTTCTAACACTTCAACTCTTACAGTTAATGGCACGATTACTCCAAGCACTGCCACTAATTCTGGAAACGGAACCGTATCCTATTCGACTTCAAGCAGCGCATGTTCAGTAAATTCATCAACTGGTGTAATCACCATGTTGACAACTGGTACATGCGTTGTGGTGATGAACTCTGCATCAACATCCACATATAATTCAGCAACAATTTCAGTAACTTTCACGATAACTTCTGTTTCCAAATCGAATCAGACGACTTTAGAACTATCTGTATCTCCAACCAGCAAGACTTACGCATATTCACAATTACTTAGCATGTCGACTTCTGGTGGCTCAGGATCAGGTGCAGTTACTTATGCGATTGTGTCTGGTGGAACTGCAAGCACATGTACATTGAGTGACTCATCTTCAACTGCAACGATTACTGCGACTACTTCAGGTACGTGCTTTATCGCAGCCACAAAGGCAGAAGATTCAACATATAACTCAGCAACAAGTGCAAATGTCACTTTCACTTTCAATAAAGCATCGCAAACCATCACATTTACTTCTCCTTCTGCAATGACAGTAGGAGATAGCAATCAAACATTGACTGCTACTTCATCTGCATCATTAACAGTAACATTTACTTCAAATACAACTTCTGTTTGCACAATTTCATCAGGTAAAGCAGTAGCGGCATCTGCAGGTACATGTTCTATTACCGCTTCACAGGCAGGAAATGACAATTACTCGGCAGCTTCAAGTTCAACTAAGACTTTCACGATCTCTGCAGCTTCAAATGGCAACTCAGGAAATTCAAACGGCAATTCAAATAACAATTCGTCAGGTAATTCCAGTAATTCTTCAAGACCAACCGCAACACCTACACCTACTCCTACTCCTACTCCAACTCCAAAGGCCACACCAACACCTACACCTACGCCAAAAATTAATCCATCGGCAAAGGGTGTTGTGACAACTGGCGGACAAACTGTTTCAACTACAGTTATTAACGTATCTCAAGCTGTAGTGGTAAAAGTTGCGATAGGTGTAATAACTATTCCTACGCCGACTCCAACACCTACGCCAAAACTCACTCCTACACCAACCCCATCGCCTATAGATGATGAGAAGCCAACTCCGACACCAACATTAACTCCTTCGCCAACACCGTCAACTAATGGCAACAGCGGAAATACAAATTCACCAAATCCGAATTCATCGAAGTCACCTGAGCCAAGTACGTCGCCAACACCGACACCAAGTCCATCACCGTCACCGAGCGTCTCAAGTGAAACCACTTCGCCTACTCCAAGTGCATCGCCTTCTCCGACACCATCAACCAATGGCAACAGCGGCAATACAAATTCACCAAATCCGAATTCATCGAAATCACCAGAGCCAAGTTCATCACCAACACCGAGCTCATCTCCATCACCAAGTTCTTCATCGAGCTCTAGCGCGCGACCTTCAACTTCACCTTCTCCAAGTTCAACACCATCACCAAGTTCAAGTTCTAATAGCATTAACAATTCAACTTCTCGACCAACACCTACCCCAAGTTCAACTTCGAGACCAACTTCAACACCTTCGCCTGCGCCAAGCATTAGTGCGACCCCAAGGCCATCAACTTCTCAAACTCCAGTTGTAACGCCATCTCCTACATCCAATGCGACTCCAACTCCTTCATCAACTCCAACAGTGGCACCTGCAACTTTGGCAGAAGTAAATCGTCCTGTTGGAGAAGGTATTGCCAGAGTTTCGGTAATTGGAACTAAAGTTTCTATTACCCCTGAAAAATCATTTAGTGGAATTACAAGTGCTGCAGTAACTGTTCGCGATAAGGGCCAGACTGCAACAGTTATTGTTCCAGTTACGGTGTTGCCAGTTGCAGCAGGAACACCGATCGCAGTTCCAAAGTCACTAAATGAATCTGTGATCTCTTGGAAGAAATCACCAAATGCAACCGAATACGAAGTTAAAGTAAATGGAGAATTAGCTTGCCAGACTGCAGCAACTTCTTGTACTGCGCCAGTTCTAATTGGACCAAAGACACCAGTTGAAGTAATTGCAAAGGGTGGCGACAAACTTGAAACTGTTGCACCATCTGCATATCAACCTAATAAGCCAGTACCAGCCATCACCGTTAATTTTAAAACTGGCTCATCAGTATTGAGCGCGGCACAGAAAGCCGAACTACAAAAGATTGCTGCGATTATTAATAAGGAAGGATTCCAGAGAATAGTAGTTACTGGACATACGGATTCACAACCAGGAATGGATAACAAGGTGCTATCGCTTGCTCGCGCGAAAGCAACAGCTGATTATTTGACAAAATTAATTCCTTCCGTGGATTTTGTAACCCGAGGTTATTCAGACACCGTGCCTGTAGCGTCAAATGACACCGCTGAGGGGATGGCCGCAAATCGTCGCGCGGAACTTTCGCTCTGGTAATTAATCAAGTATTTCGCTGATAATCTTCGGGGTCTTGTAAATTTAAACTTTTGAGGATTTATGCCAAAACAGCAACATCTTGCCGGTCTACCAATTAAGAAGCGCGACGAACTTCGTAACGTGGCAATCATCGCGCACGTAGACCACGGAAAGACCACATTGGTTGATGCCATGTTGTGGCAATCAGGCGCTTTCGCAGCTCATAAGAAACAAGAAGAAGGCCAAGATCGCATGATGGATTCAATGGATCTTGAACGCGAAAAGGGAATCACGATTCTGGCCAAGAACACTGCAGTTCATCGTGGTGACCGAGTCATCAACATTATTGATACTCCAGGTCACGCAGATTTCGGTGGAGAAGTAGAGCGCGGACTAGAAATGGTCGACGGCGTTATTTTGTTAGTAGATGCATCCGAAGGTCCACTGCCACAGACACGTTTCGTTTTGCGTAAAGCACTTTCCAAAAATCTGCCCGTAATTTTGGTAATTAATAAAGTAGATCGACCAGATTCACGAATTGCAGAAGTGGTTGATGAAGCATACGAATTATTTTTAGATTTAGATGCACGTGAAGATCAAATTGATTTTCCAATTGTTTATGCCTCAGCAAAAGCTGGACGTGCATCAATTAATCGCCCAGAAAATGGCGGGATGCCAGATGCCGAAAATTTAGATGCGCTATTTAATGTTATTTACGAAACTATCCCAGCGCCTAAGTATCACGAAGGTGCACCGCTGCAAGCACACGTAACTAACTTGGACTCATCTCCATATCTTGGTCGTTTAGCGCTGTGCCGCGTGCATGAAGGTGAAATATCAAAGGGACAGACTGTTTCTTGGATTAAAACTGATGGCAGCATTGCTAAGGTAAAAATTTCCGAACTTTTAATGACCGAAGCGCTAGAGCGTGTGCCAGCTGAAAAGGCTGGCCCTGGTGACATTATCGCGATTGCTGGTATCGAAACCATTACTTTGGGTGAAACTTTGGCAGATGCCGAAAATCCACATGCGCTGCCGCTAATTACCGTTGATGATCCATCAATTTCTATGACTATTGGTATTAATACCTCACCACTTGCTGGTCAATCCGGAAAATTATTAACTGCTCGCCAAGTAAAAGATCGTTTGGATAAAGAGTTAATTGGTAACGTTTCTTTAAGAATTTTTAACACCGAACGCCCTGATGCATGGGAAGTACAGGGACGTGGCGAATTACAGTTGGCCGTTTTAGTTGAAATTATGAAACGCGAAGGATTCGAATTAACTATTGGTAAACCACAAGTTGTTACTAAGACAATTGATGGCAAATTGCACGAACCAATGGAGCGTTTAACAATCGATGCCCCAGAAGATTATTTAGGTGTCATCACGCAATTAATGGCGCTACGTAAAGGGCGCATGGAACAGATGGTTAATCACGGTACCGGTTGGATTCGTCTTGATTGGCGCGTGCCTTCTCGTGGACTTATTGGTTTTCGTACTGAGTTCTTAACTGAAACTCGCGGAACTGGATTGCTGCACCATGTGTTTGATGGTTACGAACCATGGCATGGCGAATTACGTACTCGCCCAACTGGTTCTTTAGTTGCAGATCGCCGCGGAGTTTCTACGTCATATGCAATTGCGGCAATCCAAGAGCGCGGCACTATTTTTATTGAACCGGGTATGGAAGTTTATGAAGGCATGGTCATTGGCGAAAATTCACGCGCCGATGACATGGATGTAAACGCAGTGCGCGAAAAGAAGCTAACCAATATGCGCGCTTCTGGTTCTGATGAAGCAGAAAAATTAATTCCACCTAAGAAGTTAAATATGGAAGGTGCTCTGGAATTCTGCGGCGAAGATGAGTGCGTAGAAGTAACGCCAGCAGTGGTCCGAATTCGAAAAGTGATTCTGGATCAAGGCGAACGTGCACGTTCGGCATCTCGTGCCAAGAAAGCTAATCAGAACGCGTAAGTGGGGCAATTATGAAAGCGATTCAGATTACAAAATTCGGTGGCCCAGAAGTCATGGAATATGTAGAACTTGCTGACCCGACTCCAAAAAGTGATGAAGTGTTATTAGATGTCACTGCCATCGGAATTAATTATGCAGATACTCATCAGACTGAAAATTCTTATCTATCACCACAGACTTTGCCATTTGTACCAGGGCTAGAAGTAACCGGAACTGTTGCGGGCAAGCGATATTTAGCAGCCGTATCAGGTGGCTATGCCCAAAAGGCAATTGCTAATAAGCAGATGCTCTTTCCGATTCCAGATGCAGTAAGTGATAACCAAGCGCTTTGCATGTTAGTGCAAGGTACAACTGCATGGCATATTTTAAAAACGGTCGGACATCTAAAAGCTGGTGAAAGTGTATTAATTCATGCTGCAGCAGGTGGTGTCGGAACCTTAGCAATTCAATTAGCCAAACTTTGGGGTGGCAAAGTTATTGCGGTGACTTCATCAGATGAAAAGAAAAAAATTGCGAAAGAACTTGGCGCAGATGAAGTAATTGATGCAGATACTGAAAATTTAAAAACAGAAATTTTGCGCGCAAATGGTGGCAAGCCAGTTGATTTGGTTTTAGAAATGGTGGGCGGCAAAACCACCGATATTTCACTCGAAGTTTTAGCTCCCTTTGGTCGCATGATTGTTTTCGGCGCTGCTTCAAGATCTGCAGCACAAGTAGTGCATCCAACTTCTTTAATGGGTGGCAGTAAAACTATTACCGGATTTTGGTTAGCGCATTGTTTTGGAAATAAAGAGTTACTAAATGATGTAATCGCAGAATTATTTGCATTAGTTGCAGCTGGAAAATTAAAACCAATCGTTGGTTCTACATTTGCATTAAGCCAAGCCGCCAAGGCTCACGAAGCGATGTTGGCTCGTAAAACTGTAGGAAAAATCGCGTTAGATCCTGCTAATTAGCTAACTTAATTGCTGGATTTCGCGCATCATGGATGTGCAGGTAATCTAAGCCCGCTAGAAATAGTGACCAGCCCCCCTAGCTCAGTCGGTAGAGCGTTTCCATGGTAAGGAAAAGGTCACCGGTCCGATTCCGGTGGGGGGCTCGAAATTAAAAATTTAATAAGCAAAATCTTGGCGGGGTAGCTCAGCTTGGTAGAGCAAGCGGCTCATAATCGCTGTGTCGTGGGTTCAAATCCCGCCCTCGCTACCAAGTTTTAGCAGGATTTTTAAAAAGACCAGAGGTGGAAGTAATCTTCCTCCCTGTAACAACTAATAAGGAGTAAACCATGGCAAGCAAGAGCGCGGACGTTCGTCCAAAGATCACCATGGCATGCGTTGATTGCAAAGAACGCAACTACATCACCAAGAAGAACCGTCGCAACGATCCAGATCGCATGGAACTTAAGAAGTTCTGCCCACGTTGCAAAGCTTCAACACTGCACCGCGAAACTCGCTAAACGTGATTAATCCCGACGCGATCGGGCGCACCTTTAAAGGTGCTGAATTAACTATTACCCAAAATGAAATCGATAGTTTTTGTGCTGTGCTCGGAGAAAAAAATACTTCGATTGCGCCACCGACATTTTCAATTCGCATCTCACTTGATCAATCTCAAGCAGTATTAACTTCACCAGAAGTGGGAGTTAATTGGGATCGCATTGTGCACGGTGATCAAAAATTCGAAATTCATCAACCGCTAAAAGCAGGTGATGTAGTCCGCTGCGATTCGACTTTGGAAGGTTACAAACAGGTTGCCGGTAATGAATTTGTGACTGCCCGAAGCGATTTATATATAGGAACCAAGTTAGCGATAACTAATTGGTCAACTTTGGTGGTGCGCGCATGAGTTTTGAAATCGGCGCCCAACTTCCAGAACAAATTTTCTATGTAGATCGTGCACTTTTAAAGCAGTATGCCGATGCATCAGGAGACCAGAATCCAATTCACCAAAACGAAGAGTTTGCTAAATCAGTAGGCCTACCAAATGTAATTGCGCATGGCATGTTGACTATGGGTTTGGTCGGCCAATATGCAGCCGACTGGGCAGGCGGTAGCGCGCAGGTTTTGGAATACAGCGCTCGCTTTACCAAGCCGGTAATTGTGCCGGCTGATCAGAAAGTAGATTTAACCGTTTCGGCAACTATTGGTGAAGTTTTCGAAGATGGCAGCGTGCGCCTTGATTTAAATGCCACCAGTGCAGGCGTTAAAGTTTTAGGTATGGCTCGCGCAAAAGTTAAAAAGGTTTAGACGCTGGTGGAAAATTTAAGTAGCCACACCACTTTAAGAGTGGGCGGACCGGCAAATAATTTTGTACGTGCTTCAAATGAAGCAGAGATCATTGCTGCGATTGAAGCTGCCGGTGATCAGCCAGTGTTGATTTTAGGTAGCGGTAGCAATGTATTAATTAGCGATACTGGTTTTCCAGGCACCGTGATTCAAATTAATAACAATAAAGTGACGGCAGAAGTAGATGCGTGCAGTGGCGCGACATTAAATATTGGCGCTGGTGAAAATTGGGATGATTTTGTAAAGACAACTATCGATCGCGGCTGGGCGGGCTTAGAAACTTTATCTGGAATCCCGGGCACAGTAGGTGCTGCGCCAATTCAAAATATTGGTGCATATGGTCATGAAGTAAGTGAATTTGTAATGCGAGTACGCACTTATGATCGACAAACTAAAGCGCTTAAAACATTCACCAATCTAGAATGCCAATTTAGTTACCGTGATTCAGTTTTCAAAAAGAATCCTGGTCGGTATGTGGTGCTAGAAGTGCAATTTAATTTACGACGTGGCGAAATGTCGGCGCCAATTACATATACTGAACTTGCTACTGAATTAGGAATTCAACTTGGCGAAAAGTGCGATGTAATCAAAACTCGCGAAGCGGTATTAAAAATTCGTGCTCGCAAGGGAATGCTGCTGGATAGTTCGGATAAAGACACTTTTAGCGCAGGTTCATTCTTTACCAATCCGATTGTGGCCGAACATTTGATTCCTGAAGGTGCACCTAAATTCCCGCAAGGTGATGGCACCTTTAAAACAAGTGCGGCTTGGTTAATCGAACAAAGTGGAATTTTCAAAGGTCAAAGTCATAATGGCGCGGCAATTTCAACCAAGCACGTTTTAGCTATTACTAATTCCGGCGATGCTAAAGCAGCAGATATCGCAGCATTGGCAATGGAAGTTAAAGATGCGGTAAAGATGAAATTCGGAATTGATTTAATCCCTGAAGTTAATTTGGTAGGAATTAGCCTTCAGTAATTAACTTCTTGATCCGTGCAATACCTTCTTTAATATCATCATCGCTAGTGGCATAACTAAAACGCAAGTAACCTGATGGGCCAAAAGCTTCACCTGGCACTGCGGCTACTTCAACTTCATCCAAGATCAATGTTGCTAATTCGCTGGACGTTTTTGGTGTTTTGCCGCGATAAGTTTTATTTAGCGCACCCTTAACAGATGGATAGACATAGAAAGCACCTTCTGGAGTTGGGCATTCAAAGCCCGGAATTTCATTGATTAAATCAACTATTAACTTACGGCGGCGATTAAAAGCCACACCCATCTCATGCACCGCAGATAAATCATTGGTGAGCGCAGTAATTGCTGCGCGCTGCGCTACGTTATTAACGTTGGATGTTAAATGTGATTGCAAATTGGTGGCTGCTTTAATGACATCTTTTGGACCAATCATCCAACCCACGCGCCAACCAGTCATTGCGTAAGTTTTTGCCACGCCATTTAAAATAATGCAAGTATCAGCAAGCGCTGGCACTGCTACGCAAATTGAAGTTGCTTTAGCGCCGTCATAAACCAAGTGTTCATAAATCTCATCGGTGATCACCCAGATGCCATGCTTTAGCGCCCACTCACCAATCGCCTTAGTTTGCGCTTCGGTATAGACCGATCCTGTTGGATTAGATGGCGAACAGAAAAGTAGCGCTTTGGTTTTAGGAGTTCGCGCTGCTTCTAATTGTTCGACCGTAACTAAATAATTTTGGGTTTCATCCGCAAAAACTTCGACCGAGATGCCACCTGCTAATTTGATTGCTTCGGGATAAGTGGTCCAAAATGGCGAAGGCAAGATGACCTCATCGCCATTATCAATAATGGTGGCGAAGGCTTGATAAACCGCTTGCTTTCCACCATTTGTAACTAAGACTTGGTCAGCCGTAATTTCATAACCGCTATCGCGTTTGGTCTTTGCCACGATCGCATCGCGTAATTCTGGAAGCCCCGGAGTTGGTGAATAACGATGATTCGGTAACTTACTTGCCGCATCGATTGCGGAATTGACGATGTATTCAGGAGTTGGAAAATCTGGCTCACCGGCGCCAAAACCGATTACGGGGCGACCGGCAGCTTTGAGCGCCTTTGCCTTGGCATCAACGGCCAAAGTGGCCGATTCAGCAATGGCCGCGATTCGTGCGGAGATTCTCTTGCTCACGAGGTAAACCTACCTGCCCGATTTCTCATAACTCTAACTGCGCCCTAGACTTCCCTCTCTTGACGGAATTCCGGATGATTCGGCGCGCCGTCATACAGAGCACGCCAAGGTGCTCAATAGGGCAGTAGCTCAATTGGCAGAGTTCCGGTCTCCAAAACCGGCGGTTGGGGGTTCAAATCCCTCCTGCCCTGCAAGTTAGATTGCAAGGAACTAGCAATTGTTAGTGAAAGAGAGAGAAGGAAAAAGTGGAGCAAGAAGTAACACGTAACGAAGGCGCCGAAGCACTCGGTATTTTCGCGCGCACTGCTCTTTTCTATCGCCAAGTTATTTCTGAGTTAAAGCGCGTGGTTTGGCCAACTCGCGAACAGCTAACTACCTACACCTCAGTGGTTTTGGTATTCGTAACTTTCATTATTGCAGTCGTATCAATTTTCGATCTTGGTTTAACAAAATTAGTTTTCTGGATTTTCGGTTAAGGAAAATAAATGTCTGAAGAATTTACTGAGTCTAATCAGGACGCATTCGAAGCCGCGCTCGCTTCATCTGCCGAAGAGACTCCCGAAACAGTAGTTGCAGTTGCTGAAGTAACTGAGGCAACTGATACTGAAGTGGCCACCGAAGAAGATCCAAACGCAGAATTTCGTCGTGCGCTTGAAAACGCGCCAGGTGAATGGTTTGTAGTGCACTCATATGCAGGATATGAAAAGAAAGTTAAAGCTAACTTACAAAACCGTATCAACACGCTACACATGGAAGATTACATTTATCAGATTGAAGTTCCTGAAGAAGAATTCAAAGAGCTTAAGAATGGTCAAATCAAAGTTGTTAAGCGCAACGTTTACCCAGGATATGTTTTAGTTCGCATGGAACTTACCGATGAATCATGGTCAGCAGTTCGTAATACTCCTGGCGTAACCGGCTTCGTAGGAAATGCGCACCACCCATCACCACTTTCATTAGATGAAGTTGAAAAGATTTTGGCGCCACGCCCAACTAAGAAAGATGGCAAGCCAGATATTAAGCATGTTGATTTTGAAATTGGCGAATCAGTCACAGTTATGGATGGCCCATTTGCAACGCTGCCAGCATCGATCTCAGAGATCATGCCAGAGCAAGCTAAATTAAAGGTTTTGGTTTCAATCTTCGGTCGCGAGACCCCAGTAGAGCTTGGCTTTAACCAAGTTCAGAAGATCTGAAATCAAAAGTAATAAATAAGAAAAAGAAATAAGAAATACGAATAAAGGAAGAAACGAGAAATGGCACCAAAGAAAAAAGTATCTGCAATGATCAAATTGCAGATCGAAGCAGGCGCTGCAACACCAGCACCTCCAGTCGGTCCAGCTCTCGGTCAGCATGGTGTGAACATCATGGACTTCGTAAAGGCATACAACGCTGCTACTGAGTCACAAAAGGGCAACATCATTCCAGTAGAAATTACTGTTTATGAAGATCGCTCATTCACATTCGTCACAAAGACACCTCCTGCATCTCGTTTGATCTTGAAGGCAGCTGGAATCGAAAAGGGTTCTGCTATTCCTCACAAGAACAAGGTTGCAACAATTTCAAAGGCGCAAGCTGCTGAGATTGCTAAGACCAAGATGGAAGACCTAAACGCTAACGACATCGAAGCAGCAACCCTGATCATTGCAGGTACCGCTCGCTCAATGGGAATTATCGTCGACGGTATGTAATAACTTGTTCTTGTTTCTGCAAGATTTGTCGAAACTTAGAACGAGTGGGAGATCCACGCTGGATCGAAAGCACCACAACCTAAAACTTAATTAAAAAAATTAAGTTAGAAATAGAAAGATTAGGAAGAAATGAAGCGTAGTAAGAAGTACGAAGAGGCAGCTAAGAAAGTAGATCGCAACAAGATCTATTCACCACTTGATGCTGCAACTCTTGCAAAGGAAACAACTACAGTTAAGTACGACGCAACAATTGAATGCGCGATGCTACTTGGCGTAGATCCAAAGAAAGCTGATCAAGCAATTCGCTCAACAGTTAACTTGCCACACGGAACCGGTAAGACTGCACGCGTTTTGGTATTCGCAACTGGACAAAATGCAGATGCAGCGCGCGCTGCTGGTGCAGATATTGTCGGTGCAGATGAATTGATCGCAGAAGTTGAAAAGGGCCGTTTGGATTACGACTCAGTTGTTTCAACACCAGATTTAATGGGTAAAGTCGGTCGTCTAGGTAAGGTGCTTGGTCCACGTGGCCTGATGCCAAATCCAAAGACCGGAACTGTTACCACCGATGTGGCAAAGGCAGTTTCTGATATCAAAGGCGGAAAGATTGAATTCCGTGTTGATAAGAATTCAAACCTGCACTTTATTATTGGTAAGTCATCATTTACCGCGCAGCAATTAGCAGAGAATTTTGCAGCAGCGCTTGATGAAGTTATGCGTGCAAAGCCAGCATCATCAAAGGGCACTTACCTAAAGAAAGCTGTCATCTCTTCTAACATGGGCCCTGGTATTCAAGTTGATACCTCAGGCTCAAAGATTGCAGCTCCATCTAACTAAGCATTACCAATAAGCGGATTTGCCCCTCTGGGGTGAATCCGCTTATTATTTGGCTCTCTTCCAGAGACCGCAGGCATTTTGAGAAATCAAAAAGAAGCCCCGCGCAGGTATGAGATTCGGGAATAATTTTTTTCCGTGTCGCTTATCTAGCGCCACGGATTTTTTTATGTCTGCAGTAACTGCGAAGCAATAATCCGTAACAGGGAAGTTAAAAGAAAGGACGAACCAAATGGCTCGCCCAGATAAAACAGCAGCAGTTGCTGAATTAACTGAAGACTTCAAGTCTGCAGATGCAATTGCGCTAACTGAATACCGCGGTCTTACCGTAGGTGCGATGAAGACTCTTCGTCGTTCACTTGGTATGGAAACAAAGTATGCAGTTGTTAAGAACACCCTAACTAAGATCGCTGCAAAGAATGCCGGAGTTGAGATTGATGAATCTCTGCTAAAAGGTCCTTCTGCAGTTGCATTTATTAAAGGTGATTCAATCGCAGCCGCTAAGGCATTTAAAGAATTCCAGAAAGAGAATCCACTTCTTGTAATCAAGGGCGGAATCTTTGATGGTAAGGCAGTAACAACTGCCGAAATTATGAAGTTAGCTGACCTAGAGTCTCGCGAAGTTCTCTTGGCCAAGTTGGCTGGCGCAATGAAGGGCACAATGGCAAAGGCCGCTCGTACCTTCGATGCGCTTCGTATCAAGTTGGAAGCCGGTTCTCCAGCAGTAGCAGTAGAAGCACCAGCTGCTGAAGTGTCCGAACCAACCACAAGCAATGCTGAGGCAGAGGTTCCAGCTGTAGCTGAAACTACAGAAGCTGTCGCAGTAACAGAAGAAACAACAGAAACCTCAGCAGAGTAATAAAAAGGAAAAATAAAAAATGGCAAAGCTATCATCAGCAGATTTAATGGCAGCATTTAAGGAAATGACTGTTGTTGAACTATCAGATTTCGTAAAAGCATTCGAAGAAGAATTCGATGTGACCGCAGCAGCTCCAGTAGCAGTTGCAGCAGCAGGCGGCGCAGCAGCAGGCGGAGAAGCAGCAGCAGCGCAAGATGAATTCACAGTTATTCTTGAAGATGCAGGATCACAGAAGATTGCAGTTATTAAGGAAGTACGTGCACTTAACTCTTCACTTGGCTTGAAGGAAGCTAAGGACCTAGTTGATGCAACACCTGCAACACTTCTTGAGAAGGCAAACAAGGAAACTGCAGACAAGGCAAAGGCAGCTCTAGAAGCAGCTGGCGCAAAGGTAACAATCAAGTAATTACCTTTAACAAGTTTCAACTTGCACCCATGTAGGTTGATTAAAAAACCCCGGCCCTCCACGGCCGGGGTTTTTGTTTTAGAAGTTTATTTCTACTTTCAAGCCACCAAGATCGCTCTTACTAAAAGTTAGCTTTGCGCCAAGCTCTTTGGCGCTCTTTTGGATCAATGACATACCAAGGCCTGAGCCACCGGTTTCGCGAGAACGCGAAGAATCAAAGCGCTTAAATGGCTTATCTGGAATCTCATTTAGCCCAGGGCCACCATCTTCAATGACTAAATTCTTTCCTTTTAAAGTAACTCTAAGTGGCGCATTTTCAGGAGTATGAACACGAATATTGGAAATCAAATTGGTTATTAAAGTATCCAGAATTTCATATGGCGCTTTAATCATTAACTGGTCGCCTTCGAACTCAATTGAACGTTGCGGTTGCAGCATTCTCAGATCATCTAGTTGAGATTTCAAATATTCCTCAAGATTAATTGAAACGGATTCGTCGCGATGGCCTTCATCTAGAGCAGCTATCTTTAAGAGACGGTCAATTATGCTAGACATTCTTAAAGATTCATCATTAATACGCTTTGAATACTTCTGCACGTTCGCTGGATCGGTCGCAAGCATTTCGGAGTAGCCACGTATAACAGTAAGCGGAGTTTTAAGTTCGTGTGAAGCGTCGCCGATAAATTCTTGCATACCTTTAGCCGCGCTATTTAATTTGCTATCTCTTCGGAATAAAAATAAAACTAAGAATATCACACAAAATAATTCTCTTTCTTTAAAATATACTGTTCTTTGTTTAAACTTAAAAGATTACGCTGATGATAATACAATTAATTTAACAACAACAGATTTCATTCCTTCTGGAACCGATATTGCATATTCATATGCATCAACATTGGCTAATGGAAATGTTCCTATTGGTCCTTTGTCAGCTATTACCGGTACTGTACTTTTAACTTGTCAATCTAATCGTTTTGTCGATAATTCAATTAATAATTTTATCTACTGATTTGAGGAGTTGTTATGGCTTTACCTAAAATTGAAGTGCCAACCTATGAATTGGAACTACCAGTATCCAAAAAGACAATTAAATTTAGACCATTCTTGGTGAAAGAACAAAAAATTCTGTTGATGGCAATAGAATCGGATGATCCAAAGAGTGTTCAAAATGCGGTGTTTGATATTTTAAATGCATGTATTGTGACAGAGGATTTTCCACTGTATGATTTGCCAGTTGTTGACGTTGAGTATTTGTTTCTCAACTTGAGAGCCAAATCTGTGAGTGAAATTGTTGAAACGAAATATCGTTGCAGTAATGAAGTACCTGATGAAAATGGTGGCACCAAAGCAACAACGGACTGGATTGCTACAGCTGATAATGGAACAGACACATCATATTATGTTGACTTAGGTATTGCAGGTAGTGGATACGATAATTCATCTCCAGATAATAGTTTAGGAACAAGTTTATTTCCTAACGATTCTTATTTGTATGCTCAAGGTAATATAAATTCACCTGGTGGTAATTTAGTTATTGGTGCAACTTCAACAGATAGAGTTGTAAAAGTTATTGCTGGTGGTGTTAATTCTGCAAACGTAGTAACAACATTTACAAAAAATGCAGTTTTATTAAATGTACCTATAACTTTTTCGGATGGTACAACACAAACTACCGCATTTGTTCCTACTTATCAAGCCGGCATTGATGCAACACAAAATACAAATTTAACTTATGTAAATCAATTTACACAAAGTGCTTATAATTTAGCCAACACCAATGCAACAAACATTTCAATTGCACAAGGTATTAATGATACTCAGAACACCAGTATTTCTGTTATTCAAGGTGTAGATACTTGGCAGAATACACAAATCACCTATGCAGATTCTAAAGCACAGGCTGCGTTTGATAAAGCAAACACAGGAACAAGTAGTGCTGGTCTTGCAAGTTGGAACGTTATTAGTTCCAATTATACTGTTGGTAATAATATTCAATTGTTGGCCAATTCTACAGGCGGCACATTTACAATTACTTTACCTGCTTCTCCTGTATTAGCAAACGTAGTGGTGATTGCTGACGGTTCTGCACCTAATACGGGTTGGTCAAACAACAACGTTTTAGTTAATCCAAACGGTAAAACCATTGAAGGTATTGCTGATAACTTAGCATTGAACATTTCACAATCAAGTGTGACTTTAATTTATGATGGTAATACATG
>CAXBPX010000010.1:0-21906 GCA_963977625.1 uncultured bacterium | reverse complement strand
GTTCTAGAGCTTCGTCAAGCATTATTCAGCTGCTGCTTCTTCTGTAGCTTCGACAACTTCTGCAGTCGCAGCCTCAGCTGGAACCTCTGCCACCTCTTCGACCTTCGCTGGCTCGGACTTCGCAGCTAACTTATCTTGCGCCTTCTTCTTTGCAGTTGTAGCACCTTCAGCTGGTTCGTTAGCAGCTGCTTTTACTGCTGCTTCGTAATTAGCTTTCTTATCAAAGCCTGGCTTCTGAGGTTCTACTGAACTTGTTGTTGAACCTTCACCTGTGAACTTACCCCAGTCACCAGTTAATTTGAAAAGCTTGGTAACTGCAGCAGATGGCTGTGCGCCAACTTTCAACCAATGTTGTGCACGCTCAGAGTTGACCTCTACTTCTGATGGGTTCTTGCCTGGAACATAGCGACCAATCTCTTCGATTGATAAACCATTACGCGCCTTTTTAGAATCGATTACGACGATGCGATAAAAAGGTGTGCGAATTTTTCCAAGACGCATTAAACGAATCTTTGTTGACAAAACTTTGCTCCTAATTTCATACCAAATCAATTCCACCGTTGGAGTTTGGTGAAATTAGATCTAGCTAATTTTTTTCCGACGCGGGTAGAGGGGCCGCGCTCAGGGGACTAATTCTGCCAGCGAGGGCAAAATCAACCAAATCGGACTATCTACCCTCTTCGGCGGCCCTTTTAGCTGGATTTCCGCTTTTAGACTTCTTTTTATTTACGAACTGCGCTTTGGGAGTAGGCATGTTTGGCAACGCAGGCATGCCAGGAATTGCGCCGCCGCTTCGCGCCATTTTCATCGCTTTTTGAGCTTGAGCAAATCGATCAACTAAGTTATTTACTTCCGCGACTTGGCGACCAGATCCTTTGGCAATACGCGCACGACGCGATCCATTTAATATTTTTGGATCTCGTCGCTCAGCTGGAGTCATTGATTGCACAATTGCAGTGGACTTGGTGATTTCGGTGTCATCAATTGCTTCTAATTGCTTTTGAATCTGTTTATTTGCTGCAGCTCCAGGCATCATCGAAAGTATTTTGGACATATTGCCCATCTTTGATATTCCTTGAAGTTGTTCTAGAAAATCTTCTAAAGTGAAATCTTCACCTTTTATGAACTTCTCTTCAAGTTTCTTGGAACTCTCTGTATCAAGTGCTTTCTTTGCCTTTTCTGCCAAAGTCGCAATATCGCCCATGCCAAGAATTCGCGATGCCATTCGATCTGGATAGAAAAGATCAAAATCGCTTAACTTTTCTCCGGTTGATGCAAAAATTATTGGCTTGCCCGTTAATTTGGTTATCGAAAGAGCGGCACCACCTCGTGCATCGCCATCTAATTTGGTTAGTACTACTCCATCAAATCCAACGCCATCACCAAATGCTTTTGCAGTTCGGACCGCATCTTGTCCAATCATCGCATCGACCACGAAGAGAATTTCATCTGGGTTAATTGCATCGCGAATCGCAATAGCTTCGTTCATTAACTCTTGATCAACACCTAATCGGCCGGCTGTATCCACAATTAAAATGTTGTGGAGTTTCTGCTTGGCAAAATTCAATCCGTCTTGCGCGACTTTCACTGGATTGCCCACACCGTTGCCAGGTTCTGGAGCAAAAACTGGCACACCTACTTGTTGACCTACTACTTGCAATTGCGTAACTGCATTTGGTCGTTGTAAATCAGAAGCCACGAGCAACGGAGTATTGCCCTGCTCTTTTAAATATTTAGCTAATTTTCCAGCCAATGTAGTTTTGCCGGCACCTTGCAAACCAGCCAACATGATTACGGTTGGTGGATTTTTAGCAAATCTAATGCGGCGAGCAGCTCCGCCTAATACTGCAATTAATTCTTGATTAACTAAATCAAATATGGCTTGAGCTTGATTTGTTCCTGCCTGCAATCCACCTATTAATTCAAGTGATTTGCTCTGGGTATTTTCGACAAACTCATTCACTACTTCTAGTGAGACATCTGCATCTAGAAGTGCGCTTCGAATCTCGGTGAAAGTTTCATTAATATCCGAAGCCGATAACTTCCCGCGACTACGTAACTTTGAAAAAGCTCCGCTGAAACGGGAAGTTAGGCCTTCGAACATAGTCCCTTATCTTAAGGGAATTTATTTAGATAGCGTCCAAGCCTCTTTCTCCAGTTCGGACACGAACGATGTCTTCGACTGGAGTCACCCAAACTTTGCCATCGCCAATAGTTCCAGATTTGGCAGTGTTGACAATTGTTGAGACGACTTTCTCCACTTCATCATTATTTACAATTACTTCTAATCGCACCTTTGGGATTAGATTAACTGCATATTCAGCGCCTCGATAAACTTCAGTGCGACCGAGTTGACGGCCAACACCTGAAGCTTCTGAAACCGTCATGCCTTTTAGGCCGATCTCCTGAAGCGCTGCTTTGACATCATCTAACTTACCTGGCTTTAAAATTGCGGTAATTAATTTCATAGCTTCACTCCTCGTGAGGTCTCATATGCGGTTTCTAAATGTTCGGCGATATCAACTCCGGCAATCTCTGATTCTTGATTGACTCGGAAACCAATGGTTTTCTCTAGTACAAAACCAATGATCAAGGTTACTAAGAATGAATAGAACATCACAAAGAGCGCACCAAATGCCTGTACTCCTAGTAGATGGGTACCGCCACCATAAAACAGACCATCGCTACCTAATTCATTTACGCTTTTAGTAGCAAATAATCCAATTGATAAGCAGCCCCAGATTCCACCGACTAAGTGCACTCCCACTACATCCAGTGAATCATCAAAATTAAATTTATATTTAAGTCCAACTGCAGATGAGCAAAGCGCACCAGCAATTAAGCCAATGACTACTGCGGCCCAAGGTGCCACGAAAGCACAAGCAGGTGTAATTGCAACTAAACCTGCAACTGCACCGGACGCGGCACCTAATGAAGTTGCATGTCCATCGCGGAATTTTTCAAATAGTAGCCAGCCAATAAGCGCAGCTCCAGTTGCAACTTGGGTATTGATTAAGGCCAAAGCCGCGGTTGCATTTGCACCAAGTGCGCTTCCGGCATTAAATCCAAACCAACCAAACCAAAGTAGACCTGAACCCAACAAAACTAAAGGCAATGAGTGAGGTCTCATTGGCTCTTTGCGCCATCCATGACGTCTACCTAAGATAATCGCAAGTGCCAAACCAGCTGCGCCTGCATTGATATGTACTGCAGTACCGCCAGCAAAATCCAAAACACCTCTGCCAGCTAGGAAACCTACGCCGCGTAATTCTTCTCCAAATTTGTCGCCAAAATCAAATACCCAGTGCGCCACTGGGAAATAAACTAATGAAACCCAAAGCGCCACAAAGATAGACCAAGTTGCAAACTTTGTACGATCTGCAATTGCGCCAGATATCAGCGCCGGAGTAATAATTGCGAACATTAATTGAAATGCACTAAACGCTAAAGTTGGAATTGGATAAGTTCCACCATTATTCGTAAAAGTATTGGTTAAGTTTGCTAGATTTTCGAAACCAAAACTACCGATCCACTTTGAATCAGCGTCATATCCGAAAGCCCAGTTGTAACCATAGAAAACCCATAATGAGCTTACGATTCCGATGGTCACAAAAGACATCATCATCATATTAAGCACACTCTTGGTGCGGACCATTCCTCCATAAAAGAATGCAAGTCCCGGGGTCATTAGCAGCACCAATGCACTGCTTGCTAATACCCAAGCCGTGTCACCAGAATTCAAAACCACATCCATATGTATCCCTTAATTTCTCTGTTTTTCAACGTAATCGAAGAGCTCTCCCCATTGAGATGGGTGAATCATCCAAAGGATTGGTTACAGAATTGTTAAGAGATTAGTCCGGCTATGTAAGAGTTTGAGTCAAATGTTTCGAGGTCGTTAACACCCTCGCCAGTACCCACCCATTTGATTGGGATATCGAACTTATGTTCAATGGCTAGGGCGATGCCGCCGCGGGCGGACCCATCTAATTTGGTCAGAATAATTCCGGTTACTTCGACCGCTTCTGTAAATAATTGGGCTTGCATTAAACCATTTTGACCAGTGGTGGCATCAACAACTAAAAGTACCTCAGAAACCGGAACGCTTTTTTCAATAACGCGACGTACTTTGCCAAGTTCCGCCATTAAATCCGCTTTATTATGCAAACGACCTGCAGTATCGATAATTAAATTATCTGCCTTTGCTTCCATAAACTTCTTAGTGGCATCAAACGCTACGGCTGCGGGATCCGAATTTGGTGCACCAGCGATTACTTCTTTACCAATCTTTTCTCCCCAAGTTTTAAGTTGCTCCACTGCGGCAGCGCGAAAAGTATCCGCAGCTGCTAGAACAGTTAAACCTGATAATTTATTAGCTAGTTTTGCCGCCGATGTGGTCTTGCCAGTGCCATTTACTCCAACTACTAAAATCACGCCCGACTTTGTAGCGCGATCTTTCTTTGACATTACCGATTCGAGTTTCTCTTTGATTGCATTCATTGGCTCTTCTTTTGAGCGTTTACCAGCTGCAATCAAATCATTGGTAAGTTCGCGGCCTAGATCAGACTGTAAAAGTTCAGTGGTTAATTCTTCCCAATCAGAATTTTTTACTTCGAATATTGCTGCTACGGATTCAGCTTTTTTAGTGAACTTCTCCGCAAATTTTTTAAATAAACTCATGCAGATTCATTTTCGCGCAAACGCTGCGAAATAACTTCAGTAACGCCATCACCGCGCATAGTGACGCCATAAAGCGCATCAGCAGCTTCCATAGTGCGCTTCTGGTGAGTAATGATGATTAATTGAGAACTTGCACGAAGATCTTCTAGCACTCCAAGTAGTCGCTGCAAATTAACATCATCAAGGGCGGCTTCAACTTCATCCAGAATGTAGAAAGGGCTTGGACGAGATTTAAAAATTGCCACCAGCATTGCCACTACGGTCAACGACTTTTCGCCACCTGATAGTAGAGAGAGACGTTTAATACGTTTTCCAGGTGGGCGTGCTTCGATGTCTACTCCAGTAGTTAGTGGATCTTCTGGATTGGTCAGAATCAAACGGCCTTCGCCGCCTGGGAATAGCCTTTCGAAGATATCTTTAAATTGCTTTGCGGTCTCTTGAAAAGCTTCCATGAAAATTGATTGCACTCGGTCATCAACTTCTTTGACAATATCGAGTAAATCTTTCTTGGTCCGCTTTAAATCCTCTAACTGTTCGGTAAGGAACTTTAGGCGCTCTTCTACCGAGTTGTACTCTTCAAGTGCCAGCGGATTAATTTTGCCAAGTAAATTTAATTGCTTCTCAGTTTGTGCAAGGCGTTTTTCTTGCTGGTCACGACGGTAAGGCACATGTTCGCCTTCCACAATTTGTCCGTCTTCGGTTTCGATGAATGTTGGCACGTCGCGATGTGGTCCATATTCATTCTGCAAAGTTTCGACATCAATGCCAAACTCTTCCAAAGCTTTTTGGGCTAACGCTTCGATACGCAATCTTTGCTCGCTACGGGCTAGTTCGTCTCGGTGCACGCTTGAAGTTAATTGTTCAAGTTCCTGAGTAAGTTCGCGGTTTCTGGTGCGAACTGCCAAAGTTTCACCTTCGCGCAATTGTTTGGACTCTTCTAACCTAGAACGCTCAGCACCGGCTTTTGCAATCGAACGTTCGATATGTACCAAAGTTTCGTAAGCAGCTTCACCAATTGCTTGTGAGATCACCGCACCTTGTGCTCGATTAGCTCTGCGTGAGATGGCATTTTCATTTGCTAAACGTTCTGATTGCGCAGCAACTTCGAGTGATTGCGCGCGTTCTGCAATTGAATTTACGCGTTCCTCCGCAGTTCGAACCGCAAGGCGAGCTTCAACTTCTAGACTTCTGGCTGAGGTTAATTTTTCGCGAAGTGCTTCTGCGTTTGCATGATCTGGTTCGGAAATTTCACCATGTTGACTCAATTGGCTCTTGGCAATTTCTAGTTCGCGTTCGTCAGCGATGCGTTCGTTGCCAGCTTCGGAAATAGCTAAGTCGAGACGTGCTACTTCCGCATTTGCAGATTTAATGTTCTGAGCTGCCACCGCCAATTGTTCAGTTAATGCTGAAATGCGCGCATCGGAATCATTAAGTCTAGATAAGGCTTGATCGAATTCGCTTTGACGATTTGAAAGCACATGCTCTGCATTTTGAATTTCAAAATTCAATCTTTCATGATCGTGTGAAGCGGTAGCTAGTTCGTCAGTTAGTTGATTAATCAATGCCTGAATTTCTACTAGCGAGCTAGAATTTTTAGAGCCTCCGCGTACTCGGTTGGTGGTGTAAATATCTCCGTCACGAGTTACCACATTTACTTTTGGATGATTATTTAAAATATCTGCGGCGCTGCGTCCATCTTCAGCTATTGCCACATTCCCAAGCAGCGCTGCTAGCAAACTTGATATTTCATTACCGTTCACATGGTTTAGTAATGGAGTTAATCCTGAAGGTAGTGGCGCAACCGGATTCTCTGAATTGTTAGTGACCAAAAGTTCTGCTTGACCTAAATTCTCATTTCTAAGAGCACTAATGGCGGTCACTGCGGCATTTAAATCCTGCACCACAACTGCATTTGAGAGCGTACCCAAAGCTGCCGCAACTGCAGCTTCGAAACCAGGTTCGATGGAAATTAACGAAGCAAGGGAACCCAGAATTTTGATTCCGCGGGAATCACTAAGTAATGCGCTAGATCCATCACGATTAGCGCTTGTTAATCGAATTGCATCTAATTTAGATTCGATGGAATTTCGCTTTCGATCTGCATTTCTTTCTGCTTGAGAGAGTTTTGCCAAGTTCTCTTTGGCTTCATTTAACGCGCTCTTTGCCGCTTCAAATTGGGTATCTAAACCAATTTCGCCACTACCAGCACTTGCAATTTCTAATTCGTGTTGTGCATATTCGGATTGAGCTTTTTCTTCACGCGCTTTAGCATCATCACGCGCTTTAGTTAAGCGGGTAATCTCTTGCGCCATCGCATCAAGTCGTGCTTGTAATGATTTGATATGGCCTTCTTGACGTGCGGTGCCTTCTCTTTGATCTGCAATCGCACGAAGTGCAGCGGCGATGCGATCTTCCTCGGCTTTAACTTCTACTTCTAAAGTGCGCATTGCATTGATGGCTTGATTTAATTCATCCTGTTTTGAATTTAATCCTGCTCGTAATCCTCGTTCTTCTTCTCGCAAAACTGCTGCTTCGGATTCAAGTGCTTCTGGGTCTCGACCAGCAGTGATTTCAAGTTCTTGGGTTAAATAGCGGGTGCGCTCTTGCGCTAGTGCAGCTACCGCGCGCAGTTTTTCTCTAATTCCAGTTAATGCGTAATAAGTTTCTTGCGAAGCTGATAACAATGGTCCTTCAAAAGCGGCTTGCGCATCTAGCGCTTCTTCTCGAGCGCGCACGCCTTCAAGATCAGCTTCAACAATTGCACGGCGTTCGCGCAGCGCATTTTCATCTGCAACTTCAGTTGAGAAAACTTTATTCATTGAGATGTAATCATCTGCAAGCAAGCGAAGCTTCACATCACGTAAATCGGCTTGAATTGTTGCGGCTTTTTTGGCAACTTCTGCTTGCTTACCGAGTGGTTTAAGTTGGCGACGAAGTTCGACTGTTAAATCTTGAACGCGAGACATATTTGCCTGCATCGAATCTAATTTGCGAAGCGCTTTCTCTTTGCGCTTGCGATGTTTAAGAACTCCGGCAGCTTCTTCGATAAATGCGCGACGTTCTTCAGGTGTAGCCATCAAAATCGCATCAAGTTGACCCTGGCCGACGATTACGTGCATTTCACGACCAATTCCAGAATCAGAGAGCAGTTCCTGGATATCTAGAAGTCGCGCACCTTCACCATTTATCTGATATTCACTCTGTCCGTTGCGAAATAAAATTCGAGAAATCGTAACTTCGGTGTAATCAATTGGTAGTGAACCATCAGTATTATCAATAGTTAAAGAAACTTCGGCGCGACCTAATGGTGCACGACCAGAAGTTCCGGCAAAGATGACATCTTCCATCTTGCCACCGCGCAGTGATTTTGCACCTTGTTCGCCCATTACCCAACTAATGGCATCCACTACATTTGATTTACCCGAACCATTTGGTCCGACTACGCAGGTAATGCCTGGCTCTAGCAGCAGGGTCGTTGAAGAGGCAAAGGACTTAAAGCCCTTGATAGTCAGACTCTTCAAATACACGCGGAAAACCTATCGGGTCTGGCAGGCAGGACAGAGGCGCGACGAGCGATTTGCAAAGGCAATTCTGATTATTTCGCCACCACACCTGCGACATGGCTCACCTTCTTGGCCATAAACTGCCAATGATCTTTCAAAATATCCGCTCTCGCCATTTACATTGATATAGAGCTCATCAAAACTGGTACCACCAGCCTTTAAAGCTCGCCGCATAACTTTCCCGGCCGCCGTAACAATATTGAGAATTTGCGTTGACGTTAATTCATTGGCCGGATGTTCGGGATGGATTCGTGCATACCAGAGCGCTTCATCGGCATATATATTTCCGATGCCGCTTAAAACTTCCTGATCCAAAATAACTTTCTTTATTTGTCCACGTTTAGCAGCTATTTTCTTAACTACCGCTTTTTTATTGAAATTGGGATCAAATAAATCTGTTGCTATATGTGAAACTATTTTTGGAACTCCATCAATAGCTTCGTCTACACAAAGCCATCCAAAAGTCCTTTGATCAATAAATCGTAGCTCTTTGCCATTAGAAAGCTCGAAATAGGCACGCAAATGTGGCTCTCGGTGGCTTTTTGCCTTTTGAATTTTAAATTGGCCACTCATTCCCAAATGTGCAACCAGAACTTCTGGGCGATCAAATTCCAGCCACATAAATTTTCCACGCCGCTTTACCGCTTTAATTTTGGAATTTTTAAAAATATTAAGTTTGTTTAAAGAATCGCTTCGTAGTGCTCTTGGATGTAGTTGTTTTGTGCCCGTAATTTTCTTGCCAACTACATTTTTCTCAAGGCCAGCTCGTACTGTTTCGACCTCAGGAAGTTCTGGCATTACGAAGTTAGTTTCTCATAAGCAATACGTGCTGCAATCTGTTCTGCTTCACGCTTGCTTTTGCCTTCACCAGTTGCAATTGATTCGCCACCCACCACTGCGGTGGCGACAAAAGTTTTATCATGGTCGGGGCCAGATTCAGTTATTAAATATTCGGGTGCAGATATTTTTCTTGATGCAGCCAATTCTTGTAATGAAGTTTTACCATCAAGACCAGCGCCGCGATCTTTAGCACTTTCCATAGTCTCGCTGATTAATTGGCTAATAATCTTTTGTGAAGCCTCAAACCCATTACTTAAATAAATTGCTCCGATTAAAGCTTCTAAAGAATCGGCTAAAAGAGAATTTTTATCTCTGCCGCCTGTTACCTCTTCACCTTTTCCAATTCGCATGTACTGGCCTAATTCGAGCGTGCGTGCAATATCGGCAAGTGCCCGCATATTTACAATTCCGGAGCGCAGCGGTGAAAGGCGAGATTCATCTAAATCTGGATATCTTTTATAAAGTTCTTCGGTGACAATCAGTCCTAAAACTGAATCACCTAGAAATTCCAAGCGTTCATTTGTTTCAGATAATCCATTTTCATATGCAAATGAACGATGAGTGAAAGCTAATTCGAGAAGCTCTTGTCTTATCTCTAAGCCAAGTCGCGCTTTTAATTGCGCGAACATAAAATCAAACCTCTACGACTTGGCGACGGTTATAGGTTCCGCAAGTTGGGCAAGCAGTGTGTTGAAGCTTTGGCTGCTGGCATTGCGCGCAGGTTGAGATAGCTGCCGCGGTAGTTTTCCATTGGCTACGACGTGAACGTGTCTTTGAACGTGACATCTTTCGCTTTGGTACTGGCACTTCTCTACTCCTTGTTTATCGAACCGGAGAATTATCGCCTAAGGATTGAAATTAGTGAAATCGAGACAACTTACGCCTGAGAATCAGGGAAAAGCCCCTTTAGGCCAGACCATCGAGCATCGATCTGCTCATGTTGATGAGTATCTGGCAGTTCACGCCATTTTTGACCACATTCAGGGCAGAGACCTTCACAATCTTCATCGCATACTGGGTTGATTGGTAGTTCTAAAACAATTGCATCTCGAATCGGAGCTTCAAGATTCATGACATCGCCGTCAAGGAGCAATTGATCTTCTTGTTCGGGATCGGCTTTATAGAAATACAATTCTTGAAAATTCCGATCCAATTTAAGTTGTATTGGGTCAAGACAACGAATGCATTCACCTTTAGCAACAGTCTCGAAATCTCCTGTTGCCAAAATTCCTTCAGTTACCGATTCCAGACGTAAATTTAGATTTAAAACCCCGGCTGGGACTTCAATAACATCAATGCCGATTGGATTATCAAATTCGATTGCTAAATGATATTCCTTCATCTCACCCGCGCGACGCGGTAAATCATGAGTATTGAGCAGAAAAGCTTTGGCCATCATTAAAATTTAATTACTCAGAAAGTTGAGATAGCACATCTTTATCGGTTGAGCCGGCTAGGCGCTCGCGACCCCTAGTAATAGCTTCTTGAGTTTTATTTAAAATTACTTCAAGAGTTGCAAGTCTTGAATCTATATACTCTTCAATCTCTGCGCGCTGTTCTGCCGCTTCATTTCTTGCCTGCGTCAAAATATTTTTAGCTTCTTCCCTGGCTTGCTGCATGATTGCTGTTTGTTCGATCAATTGTGAAGCTTCTTCGCGAGCCATCGCTACCATTTGCTCCGCTTGTAAACGACCTTCATCAATTACTTTGTCACGATTTGCCAATATTGATTCAGCTTTAGCAAAAGATTCTGGTAAAGCATCTTTGGCTTCGTCAAGCACACCTAACATTTCGCCGCGGTGAACCACACAGGAAGCTGATAGCGGTACGCCGCGAGCTTCTTCAACCATTTTGATTGCCGAAGCTAATTTCTCAACTGCATCCATATATAACCTACGACTTTCTATTTGCTTTTCTTGGCTAGCGCCGCTTGCACTGATGGTGGAACCATATTGGAGATATCACCATTGTATTTGGCTAGTTCTTTAACTAAAGACGATGAAAGGAATGAATGCGCTGGATCTGTGGCCATAAACATAGTATCTATGCCCGCTTGTAAATTCACTTGTGCTTGCTGGAGTTCGTAGTCAAAGTCAGAAACCGCACGCAATCCTTTGGTAATCACATCAATATTATTTCTCTTGCAATATTCAACGGTTAACCCACTCCATGAATCAACTTTAATATTTGGCAATTCCTTAGTGGTCTCTTTAATCATGGCAATACGTTCATCGACATTAAAAAGGCTTTGCTTGGTGCTATTAATAAAAACTGCCACAACCACTTCATCAAAGTGTGCACTTGCTCGTTTGATGATATCTAAATGTCCATAAGTGATTGGATCAAAAGACCCTGGGCAGACCGCACGTCTCATGGGTAAAGATTAACCCATTTCTCCATAGTAAAGCGTGGCTACACCATATTCTTTAGTGCGTAGCTCTTTTAATGGTGCTGGCCAATTAATTTTCGAACCCTTTGTGGCTCTCTCAACAACGATGACTCCACCTTTTCGAATGAAATTATTCTTAAGAATTAAATCCAATAATTCTTTAACTGCTTGGTCACTAAATTCATAGGGTGGATCAATAAAAATAATATCGTATTGTTCGTTTGGATTTGCTAAAAACTTTTGCGCGCTCATAGCATATGAATGAAATTTTCCGATTGGTTTTGCCTTTTCAAGAATCTCTTGATTAGCACGAATAGTTTTCTGGGCCGAATCATCTTTTTCTACTGCGTGAACTAAAATTGCGCCACGGGATAAAGCTTCAAGGCCTACAGCTGCTGAGCCTGCAAATAAATCTAAAAATTTTAAATTTTCAAATTCCCCAAATTCAGAAAGTAAAGTTGAAAAGAGCGCCTCACGTGCGCGGTCCGAAGTTGGCCTGATAGCACCTAACACCGAAGCTAAATTACGACCTTTTGCAACTCCGGCAATAATTCGCATGACTTAACCTTTATCCAAATATTCGACTTCGCGTTCGACTAATAGCTTATTGATCTCTCGCTCTAGCGTAGAGGAAATTCCTTGTTCCAAAGTAATTTCTGCCGCTTTACGAGCAGACAGGATGATCTCTTCGTCTCTTAAGACTCTTAGTAATTTTAAGTGCGAACGAGAGCCACTTTGGGATACACCAAGCACATCTCCTTCGCGACGTTGATCTAAATCAATTCGGGCTAATTCAAAACCATCTAAAGTATTAGCAACTGCAGTTAGGCGTTCAAATGCCAACGAATCCTCTGGAACTTTAGTGATCAATAAACAAAGGCCTGGGGCGCTTCCTCTGCCGATACGTCCTCGCAATTGGTGCAGTTGCGAAATACCGAATCTATCTGCATCCATAATTACCATTACTGTGGCATTAGGTACGTCAACACCAACTTCTATGACTGTAGTTGATACCAAAACATCTATTTCTTTATTAGCAAAAGCTTGCATTGCTGCTTCTTTTTCTTCTGCCGGCAATTTTCCATGTAATTCTGCAATCCGAATACCTTTTAGCGCTCCAGTTGCAAGTTCTGGTGCCAATTCAGTAACTGCGGCGCTATCTTTACTTTCAGTGCCAAAAAGAAAATCCATATCTGCATCTTCGGATGTACCCGCACTAATTCGAGGAGCAACCACATAGGCCTGATGACCTTCTGCTACTTCCTCTCTTATTCGCTGCCAAGCTCGGTCTAAATATTTAGGTTTGGTAAGGGCATTTACTAAATGAGTTGTGATCGGGGTTCGGCCCAGTGGCAATTCAGTCAGAGTTGAAATATCCAAATCTCCAAAGACGGTAATTGCCACAGTTCGCGGAATAGGTGTTGCAGTCATTACCAATAAATGCGGAGGTGTTTCTGCCTTTGCTCGAAGTGCATCTCTTTGTTCAACACCAAAACGATGTTGTTCATCCACAATAATCAAACCCAAATCTTTAAACCCAACAGCTTCTGAAAGCAAAGCATGTGTTCCAATTACAAAATCAATTTCACCATTCTTAATTCGAGTATGAATTTCCTTTTTTTCTCCAGGGCTCATTGAACCGGTAAGTAAAGAAACTTCAATTGCGCATTCAGGTGCGCCTAACTTTCCCTTTGTGGCCAAATCACCCAATTGTTTTAAGGTAGTTCGGAAATGTTGTTGTGCCAAAACTTCAGTTGGAGCTAATAGCGCAACTTGTCCATTTGCATCAATAATATTTAGCGCCGCGCGAAGTGCAATAATCGTTTTTCCTGACCCTACTTCTCCTTGTAACAATCGATGCATCGGGTGATCTGCTAACAAGTCGTTAAATATTTCTGCGGACACTTCAATTTGACCTGGAGTTAATTGAAAAGGCAACTGCTTATCAAAAGCCGCTAAGACGCCATCACTTTTTGGAATTCTGGCCACCGTATGAATATTTGCTAATTCACGTTTCTGCTTAAGCATGGTTAATTGCAAAAGATATGCCTCATCGAAAGTTAATCGAGCTCTAGCTTTTTCCGCACTTTGAATATCGGTAGGTCGATGTACCTCTTTGAAACTCTCAGTTAAATCTGGAAATCCATTTTCGCTTTTGATTTCAGATGGCAGAAAATCCTCTACCTCATCTAATGAATCCAAAACTATTTCTAAAGCTTTGGCGATTTTCCAAGAAGCAAACTTTCCGGTTGCCGGATAGATTGGTAAATATTTATCTGCAAATGCTCCAATGGCATCTTCAACATCACTATCTCCAGGCAACCATTCCAATTCTGGATGGGCAAGTTGTCGCATTCCTTTAAAGGTGCCGATCTTTCCCGCAAAAAGCCCTTGTCTACCTACTCGCATCTCTTTCTCTCGCCATGCTTGATTGAAAAAAGTAAGAGACATTTTTTCCCGATTATTATCTTCAATAATCACTTCGACAATTACTTGTTTGCGATTGGCCATGCGGCGTGATTTAACTGAATGTACTTTTGCTAAAACCGTAGCCTCTTCGCCTTCACGCAATTTAGCTATATCTGTTAATTCTCCACGTTTTACATATCGTCGTGGGTAGTGATGCAAAAAATCACCTACAGTTTTATAACCCAATTCAGCAGCCACGGCCTTGGCGGTGCGATCACCAATCACATCCACCAATTTGGTCTCTAAATTAGCCACGGCTAATCCTCTTATGGCAGCGCTTATAAATTAAGTTGCGGCACACCGCTCCATCCGGAGTGAGTGATTATTAATAAAGCACGATCTCGATATTTATCCAGTATTCGAGAGGCAATTCGATCGGCCAAGTCGGTATCTAAATGTTCGGTTGGCTCATCTAAAATCAGAAGCGGAGCATTGCTCAATAAAGCTCTGGCAAGAATTATTCGTTTTGCTTCACCACCAGATATACCTCGCCCGTAATCCCCAATTATGGTTTCCAAACCATCTGGCAATTCTGAAACTAAAGTATCTAACTCCAATAATTTAATGACTTCATCAAAATTATCGTTACCAGAAATTCTAAGATTTTCACGAAGTGAAGTATTAAAAATATGACCTTGTTGTAAAGCGCCCACAGCGAGTTCGGAGAGGTTTGAAATCTGGTTAACCTCTACTCCATTTATTTTTAAAGAACCCGAGTAAGGTATTAACCCAAGCATCCCCATTGCGCTTGTGGTTTTACCTGAACCGCTAGCCCCACGAAGAACTAGAGCTTCACCAAGCTTTAACTGAAAATTATGTGGTTTGGTATTTGGGGTTTCCCAATATGCGACGTAGTTCTGGGCCTTGATTGCATCAAATTCAACTTCTTTGCCAACAGATTCAGTTAACTCAGGAATTGCAGAAAGATTCTCTTTAGCTAACTGTAACTTGCCACTTGTAAATAAATTTGGATACCAAGCAAGAGTTGCTTCGAATCCAGTCAAGGTAAGGAATACCAACATTGCAACTTGAACTGGTGGAAGCGAATGATTATTGGCAAAGAGCAAAGTTAGAATCAAAGAAGCAGTAAGAAGGAAGTTAATACTAATTTGGTAACGTCTAATTAACTTAAGAAATCTGATTTCAATTAAATGAATGTTCTTCTCAAGTTTCGCAGATTTTTCGATAACTTGATCTAAATATCCATAGATCTCTGCTTCAAGAGCGCCATGTACACTCGAACGAACTTGATCTGCATATGAATTCTCAAGATTCTCCAATTCTCTTGCTATTGGGCGCATTTCCTTCACGGCCAAGTGCGGGAGAATCAAGGTCAATAACAGAGTTAGCGCAAGCCACATCAAACCAATAACCGGTTGTAACCAAAAAGCCAAAATAGTTGCAGCAGACATTGAAATTATTGAAGCAGCACCCGGAAGAGTAACTCGAAGTTCATATTCTTGCGCTCGTTCGACATCATCAACAACTTGCTTGATTAAGCTACCGCCGCTACCTGCAATTAGTATTCGAGCTGGGTTGCTAATTATTTTTTGATAAAGCTCACTACGTAATTTTGCTAGTTTGCTAAATACTGACTTATGACTAATTACCCGCTCTAAGTATCTAGTCACTGCTCGACTGATACCAAAAAACCTCACCATTACAACTGCCACGCTTAAAGTTAAAACTGGTGGCATAAAAGATGCCATTGTGATCAACCATCCGCTTGTCACATTTAAGCCGATTCCAGCTATGTAAGAAAATGCAGATAAGAAGTAGGCAAGAATCATCTTTCGACTCTCACAATCTGATCATCTGCATCAACTATCGTTTCGTCGTGAGTAATTATTATTACTCCACATTTAAGTGAACGCAAAGTTGCCATAACATGCTGAGATGAATCACGATCTAAATCCGCTGTGGGTTCATCTGCAATTAAAAGTTGTGGTTTATGTGCAAGTGCTCTGGCTATTGCAACTTTTCTAATTTGTCCGCCTGATGCTGCACTTAGTAATTCGCTTCCTGATTCGAGAACTGAATCAAGTCCATGTGGCAGATCATTTACATTGAGGGCAACTAATTCCAGATAATGGATAATTTCTTTATCTGAAATTCCAGGGCTGATTAATTTAAACTGATGGCGCACGCTTCCTTGTGCCAATTTCGGATGTTGCGGAACCCAACCAATACCACTTCGATCTAGTGAATTTATTAAATTGATCGCTCTGGTGGTTTTGCCTGCTCCGGATGGTCCAACCCAAAATTGCAGACCTGTCGGATAGTTGTGACTTAATTCCTGCGCCTTAGGAGCCTTTGGAATCTCATTTAACTTAGCTAGCGCCTCGGTGCCATCTGTTGAAGCATGAAATAAAGCGGCAGCATTGCGAAGAGGAAAGTAAATCTCAGGTGCCAATATTAAAATCATAAGCGCGGAACTAAATTGAATGTGGCCGCCTACTAATCTAAGACCTATTTCTACAGCAATTACTGCGACCGAAATTGTGGCAGCTAATTCTAAAGCCAAACTTGATAGAAAAGAGATACGTAGTACCTTCATGGTTTCATGGCTATATCTCTCGCCCATTTCTTCAATTCGTTTTGATTGCCCTTTAGTCCGACCAAATATTTTCAAAGTGGCGTAACCGCGGAGCGAATCCTCAAAATAGCTAGATAAAGTACCTAAAGTACGCCACTTCTTTCCAACTGCATCATTTGTGAATCTGCCAATTAGTGCGCCAAAGAATGGAATAATTGGCAAAGTAAGTATTGCAACGACTGCGCTTAAAATGTCTATAGTTAACAAAACTGCGATCAGTGCTGTTGGAATAATAATTGAAAAAAGTAATTGCGGAATAAATCTTCCGTAATAAGTATCTATTGAATTTAAACCTTTAGTAAGCAAATTGCTCATCACGGCAGGTGAGAACTGACGCATGCCAAATGAATTGCTAGTAACTTTACTTCTAAACTCAGCCTTGGAACTTATTGCTTGATTTAAAGTCCAATTTTCAAAACTTGCAAGAAATATAGATCGAAAGAGCCAAAGCGAAAACAGAATGTAAATTTCAGGATAGATACTATTTGATTTGATTATTCGAATTACTAAATCTGAAATCAGCCAGGCATTGGCAATTAGAAATCCAACCCAGATTAAGCTAGCAAAAAGAGAGGTGAGAAAAAGATAACGGCTGCTACCTTTAAGTAGCAGCCGTAGATCTAGTTTCACAGTGGCAATTTATCGCTATCTAGAACTCCACGCTCTGGGTGGACGATTTGTTCTGCACTTACGCGTTTGCGAAATACCCAATAGGTCCAACCTTGATAGATCAAAACCAATGGAGTCATGATTACTGCAACTACTGTCATGGTTTTTAATGTGTAGTCTGTACTTGATGCATTTGTGATCGTTAAGTCAAATGCTTTACTAATTGAGCTTGGCATCACACGCGGATACAGTGCATTAAATAGGTCGCTGACAAACGAGACAATTGCTAAAGAGGAGAAGATAAAAGCCCATCCTTCGCGGCCTTTTAAGTTCATTCCTAAGGCAGCCAGCCAAAAGACTGCAACTAGAGCTGAAAGCAAAATCACTACAGGCTTCTTTTCTGGAAGCATCGCGATAGTCCAAATTAGATAAGCAACAGCAGCAACTGCGGCAACCAATCCATATCTAGTTACCAAAGTACGTGATTTCTTACGGATTTCTCCCGCAGTCTTTAATGATAAGAAAATCGCTCCGTGAGTCAGAAATACCGTAAGAGTAACCACGCCTCCCAGCAGTGCATACGGATTCAATAAATTAAAGAAACCACCTGTGTACTCAAGATGCCCATTAACTTTTTCAATCGGAACACCTTTTACAATGTTGCTAAATGCAACTCCCCAAAGCAAAGCTGGAATTGCACTGGAAATTATGATGGCAATATCCCAACGTTGACGCCACTGAGCTTTGCCATACTTACTACGGTATTCAAGTGCAACTCCACGCACAATTAATCCAACGAGAATTAGAAATAATGGAAGATAGAAGCCACTAAAAAGTGTGGCATACCATTCGGGAAATGCTGCAAATGTTGCGCCACCTGCAACTAATAACCAAACTTCATTACCATCCCATAAAGGCCCTAAAGTTGTTAATACTGCTCTTCGATCTGCTTCATTTGACGATACTTGTTTTAAGAGCATGCCAACACCAAAATCAAAACCTTCGAGAATGAAATATCCAATCCAAAGTACTGCAATTAGCAGAAACCATACTGTTTGTAATGACATTTTCTTTGACCTCCCTTAGTAACTCATCGCCAGTGGTTTTTCAGTTGAGCCGCCAACTTCGGTTGGTTCGTTGTACTGAACTTGATCATCAGGGCCAATTTTGATTGCTTGCAACATTAACTTGACTTCAATTGCTGCTAAGACTCCATATAGAAGAACATAGCCAATCAATGTAATCCATAATGAGCCAACTCCAACTTGTGGACTTACTCCATCTGCGGTTTTAGATAATCCAAAAACTGTCCATGGTTGGCGAGCAGTCTCAGTAAATATCCATCCAAATGAATTGGCAATTAATGGAAGAAAAGGCATTGAAACCATAGCTGGCACAAACCATCTTGAAGTTGGTACAGCTCCTTTTCTTAATCTGTAAACAGTCATAAGTGCGAAGATAAATGCGATGGCACCAAACCCAATCATTAAACGGAAACCCCAATAGGCAAGTGGAATATTTGGCTTGTAATTTCCGGGTCCGTACTCCTCCACATATTTTGCCTGCAAATTATTTATGCCTTCTACCGTTCCATTGAAATTACCGGTTGACATAAAGGAAAGGAATTTTGGAACTCCAATTTGGAATATAGATTTTGAGCCATCCAGTGTTCCAATAGTTAGCAAAGAAAATGGCGCACCATTTTGGGTGTCATACAGCGCTTCTGCGGCTGCCATTTTCATCGGCTGTTGCTCGGTCATGACTCTTGCAGACCAATCTCCGGTTACGCCGACAATCAAGAAACTTACGAGGACGGTTACCAAACCTAATTTAAGAGTTGGTTTTAGAACTTCTTCATGTCGCTTTCTCGCAAGTAACCAACCTGAAACTCCTGCCATAAATGCACCGGCAGTGAATGCTGCAAAAGCCATGGTATGGGTAAATGTTGCAAGTGCAGTTTTTTGAGTAAGCACTGCAACTATATCTGTAAGTTCAGCTCTGCCTTTCTCTATATTCATTGTGTAGCCAACAGGATGCTGCATCCATGCGTTGGCAGCTAAAATAAAATATGCAGATAAAACCGTTCCAGTTGCTGCAAGCCATATTGATGCTAGATGCAATTTCTTTGGTAAACGATCCCACCCAAATATCCACATTCCAAGAAATGTCGATTCCAGAAAGAACGCGAGTAATCCTTCCATTGCAAGAGGTGCACCAAAAATGTCACCAACAAAGCGTGAATAGTTAGACCAGTTCATTCCAAATTGGAATTCTTGAACTATTCCGGTAACTACACCCATGGCAAAATTAATTAGAAATAATTTGCCGAAGAATTTAGTCGACTTTAAATATTTTTCATTTCCTGTTCGATACCAAGCAGTCTGCAAACCAGCCACTAAGAAGCCAGTTCCGATTGTGATTGGCACAAATAAGAAGTGATAAACAGTGGTAGCTGCAAATTGCCATCTGGCGAGGGCTAACGCATCCATAATTTCTCTCCCGTCTTTCGATGGCAAAAGTCTTCACCTCTGCCCTTTCTTTACGCTCAAAATCTGCGAGGGCAGGCCCTTACCTAAATGTGATTTACCTCGAATTTAAGCGATTTCGCGCTTCGCGGGCCTTTCAAGTAAAGTCGGCCCCTGTAATCGAGTTTTTGAAAATGCAGAACTCATTTAAAGAAGGAGTAAGCAGTGGCATCTGTATGCGAAATCTGCGGCAAAGGCCCTAGCTTTGGAAACAACGTTTCCCACTCACAGGTTAAGACCCGTCGTCGTTGGAATCCAAATATCCAGCGCGTGCGCGTATTTTTAAATGGTCGTTCAACACGTCAGAACATCTGCACCTCTTGCCTAAAAGCTGGCAAGGCTGTGCGTACTAAGTAATTTTTACTTAACCAGACTTAATAACCATTTAACGGCTTCATCTGCGCCGTAGCCATCTGGATGATCTTTTAGCAAAACTTTTGCGCCTTCGATATCGCTACCTAATGTAACTATCGGCGCTTCTTCGTAACCATCTTTGCGCACCTGCGGCAAGCCAATATTTGCCATCAAACCATTACATAAACATTTTCGACCTTCAATATCTTCGATAGCTCCGCCCTTTTTGATGTACTGATCTTCTGGTTCGGATGGACATCGATATATGGTGCGTCCGGTTTCAGAAATTGCAGGTTCGCGCAAATAACCTAAATCGCAAAGTTTAGGACGTGCGGCAAAACCATCTGCAGTAGAGGTGTGCCCTTCTAGCTTTGCAATTTTAATTGGGAATGAAGTTGGTGAAGCTTTTACATCAGTTTTTATCTCTAAATTATTACTCTTCAATTTATTTAAAAGTTGGCCACGAGTTTTTGAACTAAATCCTGAATGATTTGAAATGGCAAATAAAGTACCTACTTGAACACCGGCTGCACCTTGCGCAAGTGCTGCTTTTACGCGTTCTGGATTTCCGTAAGTACCAGCCAACCAAAATGGTAATTCCAGTTTCTTCATTTTTTCAATGTCGGCAATATCTTTTGGTCCATAAATTGGTTCGCCATTTTCATCAAATTCCCACTTACCGCGCGGTGGCGCATTGTGTCCACCAGCAGAGTTATGTTCGATAATAAATCCATCGGGTCTTGTTTCTTCATCACGAGCTAAATAAGTTCCCAGAACGTCCACTGAAATAATTGCTAAAAATTTCGGTTTCTTGATTTGAGTTCCTGCTGATACAAAATCAAGTGGGTTAATTGAAGTTAAAGCAGCTGGCCCACCAATTACATCGACTGGCACGGATCCGACTTCAAGCTTGGCAATGCTTCTAATTAGTTTTGGTAGTTCGCGAGGAATTCCTGCCCCCATAATTATGTAATCAACACCTGCCAACATGGCACCAAAAACACTTGCCGCAGTCGTCATCTGAATTTTATGCAAGAAATTAATTCCGATAAGTCCGTTGTGGCCTTCTTTGGCCAACCATACTTCTACAAAGTTTGCTGCGATCAGAATTTCTTGGGCATCGCGTTTTTGCTCTAAAGTAATTTTGGGAACCATTACATATGGCACATTGGCAGCTTTGCCACCTTCAATAAAGTACTTGGCTAAAATTTTTGAAACTACTTCTTGATTAGGAAACTGCGCCAGCGCTCTTCGAGTATTTCCGGATAAGTCTCCGTCTTGTAATCGTCTAGCCATCACATTATCAATTGCAGTGCCTGAAACAACGCCGAGTTGGCCTTGCATTGAAACTGTTTTTGCTAATTCCCAATTGGAAACTGCAATGCCCATTCCACCTTGAATGATGACAGGTAAAGAATTGGACATCGAAAGCCTCTCTCCAATTCGGCTAAACCACCAAATTAACTAATTAATTAACTAAAGTGTTGCCAGCCGGGTTGCGGTGTCTCTAGGTGCTCAAGTCTAATGCCACTACCAGCGACTACTTTGCCTATTTCAAATCCTTTCAGCGCGCGACCCGTTGCCAAAAATGTATGGTCTTCACCACCACTTAGAACTAAATCAAATACTGAGACTTCTAACCGCTCTGCTATCTGCAAGAGTCTTGCAAAGTCAGGATGTTTGCTTAGCAAATCACCATTGAAGATAAATTGCACGCCAGATGCATCTGCCATCTGGGCTCCTTGAATCATCATAGAATCACTGATATCGCACAACGAATTAGCATTAGTGGAAAATTGCGATGCAAGTTGATAATTAATGGTTGGCGCTAAATGTTCTGAAATTGCGAATTCAATTAAGTCATCACGAATATCTTTTTGC